>NZ_JAHWZY010000034.1:0-68279 GCF_041380215.1 Streptomyces pimonensis | reverse complement strand
GACCGTACGGGGTCGGGCTTCGACGCCCTTCCGGGCGGACGGCGGGCCCTCCGCCGGCCGGGACGGAGTGCGCAGGGCGACACCCGAAGCCAGGAACAGCAGGGCGCCGAGCATCACGAACGGGGCCGCCACTCCCGCGGCCCCCGCGACCAGGCCCGCCGCCGCGGGCGCGGCGACCTGGCCCAGGCGGTTGCCGGTGAGGCGCAGGGCGAGGGCGGTGGAGCGGGCGTCGGCGGGGGCGGCCTGGACGACCGTCGTCATGGACAGCGGCTGACCGACGCCCAGGCAGAAACCGAGGACGGCCAGGACCAGGGCCAGCGCCCGGACCGGCAGCGGCAGCGCGAGGCCCGCGCACAGCAGTGCCGCCAGCAGGCAGGTCACCGTCAGCAGCACCGTGCGGCCGAGCAGGCGCAGCAGCGGGGTGAGGACCAGTCGGCAGGCGATGGTGGCCGCCGCGCGGAGGCTGAGCAGCAGGCCGATCACGGCCGGGTCGATGCCCCGGTGCTCTCCGACCACCGGAAGGTAGGCGGTGAGGATGTCGGTCGCGGACAGCACGGCCAGGCTGATGAGGATGCCCGCGGGGACGCCCCGGGCCCGCAGGATGCCCCGTACCGGCACCCGTGCGCCCCGTCCCGTCCGGGACGACGGCGCCCCGGGCCGCTCGATGCGCCACAGCGAGGTGAGCGCGACGGCTCCGCCCGCGCCCGCCATCAGCAGGGCGAACGCGCTGGTCCGGGCCATGTCCGCACCGATCAGCGCGCCCGCCGCGATGGGGCCGACCAGCTGGCCGAGCGAGGCGCCGATGGTGAAGTGGCCGAAGTTGCGGTCCTGTTCCCGCGGCGCGGACTGGCGGGCGACGAGGGACTGCGCGCCGATGACGAAGCAGAGGTGGCCGAGGCCCGTCACCCCGCTCCACAGGGCCATTGCCCACAGTGAGCCGGCGAGGCCGCTCAGCGCGCAGCCGCCGGAGATGAGCACCACGCCTGCCGGGAGCAGGGGCGCGCAGCGGCCGTGGTCGGTGCGCCGGCCGAGCGGTACGGCGGCGAACAGCGGCAACAGCGCGTACACGCCCGCGATCACACCGATCGCCCGCTCGTCCGCGCCCAGTGCCAGCGCCCGGTAGGAGACGGCGGGCCGGGCCATCGACACCGCCCCCTGCGCGAAGCCGAAGGCGATGACGAGGCGGAGCAGCCAGCCGCGGTTCCCACCGGGCGCCATGATCGGGTCCTTCCTGACAGTGGTCCGGGTGTCCGGCTCAGATGATGCCGAACAGGATTCCGGCCGCGAGGACCACCAGGCAGATCAGGGCCGCCCACTTCACCACGAACCGGGTGTGGTCGCCGAACTCGACCTTGGCCATGCCGACCAGGACGTACACCGCGGGGACGAGCGGGCTGGACATGTGCAGCGGCTGGCCGACGAGGGAGGCGCGGGCCATCTCCAGCGGGGAGACGCCGTGCGCGGCGCCGGCTTCGGCGAGGACGGGCAGGACACCGAAGTAGAAGCCGTCGTTGGACATGAAGTAGGTCAGCGGAAGACTCAGCAGGCCGGTGATCAGGGCCATGTGTGGGCCCATGCCCTCGGGGATGACGTCCACCATCCACGTGGCCATGTGGTCGACCATGCCGGTGCCCTGGAGGACGCCGGTGAAGACGGCGGCGGCGAAGACCATGCCGGAGACGTTGAGGACGTTGTCGGCATGGGCCGCGAGCCGGGCCTTCTGGTCGGGGATGTGCGGGAAGTTGACGGAGAGCGCGAGGGCGGAGCCGAGCAGGAACAGCACCGGGATCGGCAGCAACTCCATGATCATGGCGGTGAGCAGCGCGACCGTGAGCAGCGCGTTGAACCAGTAGAGCCTGGGGCGCAGGGTGGGCCGGTTCGGGTCGAGGCCCTGGAAGTCGTCGTCCTCCGCGTCGGCGTCCGTACCGGCGCCGGACCCGCCGGCCGGCCGGGCGTCCTCGCCGGAGCTGTCGGCGGAGCCCGCGCCGACCGGCACGGTCTGCGTCTCCTCGGCGTTCTCCTTCACCAGCGCCTCGTCCAGCGTCAGCACGCCCAGCCGCCTGCGCTCGCGCAGACCGAGCACGTACGCGAGGACGACGACGCCCAGCAGGCCGACCAGCAGGGCGGGGATCATCGGGACGAAGACGTCGCCGGCGTCGAGCTTGAGCGCGGTCGCCGCGCGGGCCGTCGGGCCGCCCCAGGGGAGGGTGTTCATCACGCCGTTGGCCATGGCGGCGACACCGGTCATCACGACCAGGCTCATCCTCAGGCGCTTGTACAGCGGGTACATCGCCGAGACGGTGATCATGAAGGTGGTGGAGCCGTCGCCGTCCAGCGACACGATCGCGGCGAGCAGCGCGGTGCCGACGACGATCCGCATCGGGTCCGCCCTGCAGAACCGGAGGATGCCGCGGACGATCGGGTCGAAGAGCCCGACGTCGATCATCACACCGAAGTAGACGATCGCGAACATGAGCATCGCCGCGGTGGGCGCGAGGCTGGACACGCCGTCGATGACGTAGTCACCGAGGTGGGCGCCCTTGCCGACGAACACGCAGAACAGCGCGGGGATCAGCACGAGCGCCGCGATCGGCGACATCTTCTTCAGCATGATCAGGACCAGGAAGGTCGCGATCATGACGAAGCCGAGGATGGTCAGCATGAGTGGACACCTAACGTTCGCCCTTGAACTCCCACCAGGGCCGGCGGTGCGTCGACGTTAGGTTCCGTAAAGCGGCGTTAACAAGATGTCGACCTGCGAGCAATAAGCGCAGAACCCCAGGTCACAGCTTTGCTCAGGTCAGAGCACCGAACGTTTTGGTCACGGCGGCGGTCAGCGGGGCCACCTCCACGGGCACCCCGTTGAGGACGGCGTTGCCCGACAGCGGGTCGAGGAGGCTGCCGTCGAGGAGCTGGTTGACGTTGGCGCCGGGGTCGGCGGCGGCGTGCCGCATGCGGGTGCCGGGCCGGTCGTGGCCCCAGCCGTGCGGCAGGCTCACGACCCCCGGGCGCACGCCGTCGGTGACCTCGGCGGGGACGGTCACCTCTCCCCCGGCGCCCTTGATCCGCACCGGCTGTCCGTCCCGTACGCCGAGGCGTTCGGCGTCCTTGGGGTGGAGGTGCAGGGTGCAGCGGTTGGAGCCGCCGGTGAGGGCGGGCACGTTGTGCATCCAGCTGTTGTTGGAGCGCAGGTGGCGGCGGCCGACGAGGACGAGTCCGGCGGGGCGTTCGTCCAGGGCGGCGCGCAGGCGCGGGAGGTCGGCGGCGATCGGGTCCGGCAGCAGTTCGACCTTGCCGCTGCGGGTCCTCAGCGGCTGGGGCAGCCGCGGGCGCAGGGGGCCGAGGTCGATGCCGTGCGGGTGGGCGAGCACCCTGTCCAGGGTGAGCCCGTCCGGATCGGTGCCGAAGCCGTCGCCGTAGGGGCCGAGGCGCAGCATCATGTCGAGGCGCCGTTCGGGGCCGTCCTCACCGGTGAGCAGGCCGGCGAGGCCCTTCGGGTCGCGGCCGTGGACCGGGGAGTGCGGCTCCCGGACCGCCTTGGCCAGGGTCTGGTCGATCACCGTGGCGTCCACGGCTGCGGGGTCGGCGCCGTGCATGCCGGTCACGGCGAGGACGAGCCGGGCCAGGATCTCGGTCTCGGCCATGCGGCCGGGCTCCAGAGGGACGGCGGGGCGGCTGTAACGGACCTGGTTGCGTACGGCGAGGGTGTTGAGGGCGAAGTCGTGGTGCGGGCTCTGCGCGGGCGGGGGCGGCGGCAGGACGACGTCGGCGTGGAGCGAGGTCTCGTTGAGGTACGGGTCGACGCTCACCATGAAGTCGAGCGAGTCGAGCGCCTTGTCGAGCCGGTCTCCGTCCGGGGCTGAGAGCACCGGGTTGGCGGCGACGGTGATGAGGGCCCGTACCGGCTCGCCCTCGTCGGTGGGGGTGTCGATCTCCTCGGCGAGGGCGGACAGCGGCAGTTCGCCCTTGGCCTCGGGGTGCCGGCTCACCCGGGAGTGCCAGCGTCCGAGGGCGAAGCCGCGGCCGGGTCCGGCGGGTCGCGGGGTCCTGTCAGTGGCGGCCTGCGGGAAGAGGGCGCCGCCGGGACGGTCGAGGTTGCCGGTGAGGATGTTGAGGACGTCGACGAGCCAGCTGGCGAGGGTGCCGTGCGGGACGGTGCAGCTGCCGATGCGGCCGTAGACGGCGGCGGTTGGGGCGGCGGCGAGTTCCCGGGCGAGGGTGCGGAGGGTCTCCGCGTCGACGTCGCAGGCGCCGGAGACCGCTTCGGGCGTGAAGTCCTGAAGTGCGACGGCGAGTTCGCCGACCCCCTGGATGTGCGGCGCCCGCTCGCCGAGGTCGACGAGGCCCTCGTCGAGCAGGGTGTGCGCCATCGCCGCGAGGAGCAGCGCGTCGGTGCCGGGGCGGACGGCGAGGTGCCGGTCGGCGAGGCGGGCGGTGCGGGTGCGGCGCGGGTCGATGACGGTGAGGGTGCCGCCGCGGGCCTTGAGGGCCTTGAGCCGGCCGGGGAAGTCGGGGGCGGTGCACAGGCTGCCGTTGGACTCCAGGGGGTTGGCGCCGATCAGCAGCAGGTGGTCGGTGCGGTCGAGGTCGGGTACGGGGATGGCGTTGGCGTCGCCGAAGAGCAGTCCGCTGGAGACGTGCTTGGGCATCTGGTCGACCGTGGAGGCGGTGAACAGGCTGCGGGTGCCGAGCCCGGCGATGAGGACGGGCGGGTAGAGGGCGCCGGCCACGGTGTGGACGTTGGGGTTGCCCAGGACGATGCCGACGGCGTGCGGTCCGTGCCTGTCGACGACGGACCGTGTCCCGGCGGCCACGGCGTCGAACGCCTCCGCCCAGGTGGCCTCGCGCAGCTCCCCGTCGACGCGGACGAGCGGGGCGCGCAGCCGGTCGGGGTCTGAGTCGACGGCTCCGAAGGCGGCGCCCTTGGGGCAGACGAAGCCCTTGCTGAACACGTCGGCGCGGTCACCGCGGGCGCCGGTGACCCGGCCGTCGTCGATGGTGAGCGTCAGGCCGCAGGTGGCCTCGCACAGGGGGCAGACACGAAGGGCGGTGCGGGACACGGGACCTCCCGGGTGCGGCGGCGACGGCGCGCGGACGGACCGAGCATACCGACCGGTATGCACGGAGGGGAGGGGGCGCCGGGGGGCGGTTCAGTCCAGCGTCCGGGCCAGATAGGCCCGCAGCATCTCCCGCAACTCGCCGACGACCTTCTCGTCCCCCTCGGGCGCCGTCCGGAACGCCAGGTGAACGAGGGCGTCGGCGGTCTCGACGGCGACGAGGAAGGTGCGGCGCAGGTCGTCGTCGGCCTCGCGGCCGAGGTGGCCGGAGAGCAGGCCGGTGAGACGGCCGGCGACACGGTGGTTGGGTTCGGCGCGGCGGGTGCCGACGGGTATCTGGTTGCCGAAGTCGACGAGGGAGAAGCCGGGGGCGGTGCGCTTCATGTCGAGGTACTCGTCGAGCACGACGTCCATGGCGTGCCGCCAGCCCCGGTCACCGGTGACCTCGAGGCGTTCGGCGACCCGTTCCGTGAAGCGCTCCAGGTTGCGCTGGGCCAGCGCGTCGGCCATCTGGCGCTTGTTGCCGAAGAAGCGGTAGACGGAGCCGATGGGCACGCCGGCGCGCTGGGCGACGGCACGGGTACTGAGGTCGTCGTAGCCGACCTCGTCGAGGAGCGCGGCGCAGGCGTCGAGGATCCTGGCCAGCCGTTCGGCGCTGCGCCGCTGCACCGGCGCTCGACGGAGCGATGTCGCGTGGGGCACGGGGCTCATCATGCCCGCTCGCCCCCACCCGGTGAACCCCGCCCTCCGCTGCGGTCCCCTCCGTCCGCTCCGCGCGCCCGTTCCGGGGCGCCGTAGCGTCCGGACCGGGGCCCGGCTCCCGGCCCGACACCGTGATGTCGGGCGCGCCCTCCACGGGCTCGCCGTTCACCGCCCGCACCGAGCCGTCGCCGGCGTACAGGCGGACGGTGACGTGGTGCGTGCCGCGCGGGACGGAGTGGCCGGGGAGGCGGTACTCGGGAGTGCGCAGCAGGGCGACGCGGCGGCCGTTCAGTTCGAGGTGTGCCGGGCCGCGGCCGGCCGCCGCGCGCCCGCCGGCGCCCTGCGGCGAGAAGCGGAAGATGCGCACGGCCAGCCGTACGTCCCAGCCGCCGTCGGTGTCGGGGGCGACCTCGACGCCGACGGCGGGCGCGTCCTCCTCGTCCACCTCGCGGTGGGGACGGCCCTCCTCGTCCCGCTCGTCCAGGAGTTCGCCGGCCGGCGGGGGCGGCTTCCCGTCCCGGTCCCGGGCATCACCCGGGGCGCAGCCCGCGGATCCGGCCAGGAGTGCGACACGGACCGCGAGCGCGGTGATCAGGCTCCGCGTCCACGGCATGCCCGGGAGCGTGGAACACGGGTGCGCTCCGGCGGATCCCCCTGAAGGCGGGTTCCGTGTCCTCCACCGAAAGCAGGGGGCGGAGGTCGCGCGATCCCCTTGCGCCACGGAAACCGCAATCCTACGGTGTTGCATAGGAATCCGATCGCAAGGGAGCACGGACATGAGCGGGGACGCGCGCAAGATCGCCGAAGGGCTGGAACACCTCTCGGGTTTCGGCAACGAGCACAGCTCCGAGGCGGTCCCGGGCGCCCTGCCCGAGGGCCGCAACGCGCCGCAGCGCGCACCGTTCGGACTGTACGCGGAGCAGCTGAGCGGCACGGCGTTCACCGAGCCCCGCGCGGAGAACCGCCGTTCCTGGCTGTACCGGATCCGCCCGTCGGCCGCCCACCCGGCGTTCACCCGCACGGGTAACGGGTCGCTGCGCACCGCGCCCTTCACCCAGACCGTGCCCGACCCCAACCGGCTGCGCTGGAACCCGCTGCCGGAGCCCGCCCGAGGCACCGACTTCCTGGCCGGACTGTGGACCCTGGGCGGCAACGGCGACGTCGCCCAGCGCACCGGCATGGCCGTGCACCTTTACCACGCCACCGCCTCGATGGAGCGCGTCTTCGGTGACGCCGACGGCGAGCTGCTGATCGTTCCCGAGCGCGGCGGGCTGCTGCTGCGCACGGAGTTCGGACTGCTGCATGTGGAGCCGGGGCACATCGCGTTGATTCCTCGTGGGGTGCGGTTCCGTGTGGACCTCCTCGAGGACTCCGCCCGCGGTTACGTGTGCGAGAACTACGGGGCGGCGTTCCGGCTCCCCGACCTCGGCCCGATCGGCGCCAACGGGCTGGCCAACGCCCGGGACTTCCGGGCGCCCGTCGCCGCGTACGAGGACGTCGAGGGGCCGGTGGAGGTGGTGAACAAGTTCTGCGGCAACCTGTGGTCGGCCACCTACGACCACTCCCCGCTGGATGTCGTCGCCTGGCACGGCAACCACGTGCCCTACGCCTACGACCTGCGCCGCTTCAACGTGATGGGCACCGTCTCGTACGACCATCCGGACCCGTCGATCTTCACGGTGCTGACGTCTCCGAGCGACACCCCGGGTCTGGCCGGGGTGGACTTCGTGGTCTTCGCGCCGCGCTGGCTGGTGGGCGAGGACACCTTCCGGCCGCCGTACTTCCACCGGAACGTGATGAGCGAGTACATGGGCCTGATCGAGGGCGCGTACGACGCGAAGGCGGAGGGCTTCGTGCCGGGCGGGGGCTCGCTGCACAACATGATGTCGGCGCACGGCCCCGACCGGGAGACGTTCGACCGGGCGAGCGCCGCGGAGCTGCGTCCGCAGAAGATCGACGACGGCCTGGCCTTCATGTTCGAGACCCGCTGGCCGGTGTCGCTGACTCCCCAAGCGGCGCGGGCGGAACACCTGCAACAGGACTACGACGATGTGTGGCAAGGGCTCGAACGTCACTTCCAGCCGTTGCACTGAACGTTCCCCGACCGGTACGGATAAGCCCGTGACCTCCTTCGCTCCGGATTCGATCGTCCTGAACCGCAAGTTGCCGCTCTGGTACCAGGTGTCGCAGTCGCTGCGCGCATCGATCCTCGGCCGCTCGCCCCGGGACCCCCTGCGACTGCCCACCGAGGAGCAACTGGCCGGGCACTACGGAGTGAGCGTGCTGACCATGCGGCAGGCGCTGAAGGAGCTGGAGGACGAGGGGCTGATCACCCGCCACCGCCGGCGCGGCACGTTCATCGAGCCCGACGCCCGGCGGGGCGCCCCGGTGCGGCTGCTGGGCTCGGTGGACGCGATCGTGGCCCAGCAGTCCGGCATGACGACCGAACTGCTGGAGCACGGTCCGGCGCCGGTGCCGACGGAGATCGCCGAGTACTTCCCGGACCTGTCCGAGGCGGCGGCCTACCACCGGTTGCGCAGCGACGAGAGGACGGGCGAGCCGACCAACCACGCCCGCAACTGGGTCCGTCCCGAACTGGCCGCCCGCATCGACCTGGAGGACCTGGTGCGGTGGCCGATGACCAAGGTGCTGAGGGACGTCGTCGGGGCGGACATCAGCCGCATCACGGACACGGTGGAGGCGCGGCTCGCGGACCCGGAGACGGCACGGCTGCTCCGGGTCCCGCTGCTCAGCCCGATCCTGCACTACACGGGCATCACCTACGACACCGGCGGCCGTCCCCTGGACGTGGCCGTCATCAACTACCGGGGCGACCGGTTCTCCTTCACGGTGACACTCGACGTCACCTGATCCGCCTCCCCGGGCCCCGTCACCGAACTCCCGGCGTCCGCCCAAAGGGCGGGCCGCGCGACGTCGGGTGCGGACTCCCGGCGTGCCGGGACCTGAGGCTCGTACCGGACCGGACGTACTCGGGTCAGGACCCGGTGCGGTGGCGGGGCGCCTCCCGCCCGAGCGGAGCCGGGAGAGGGAAAGCGGGAAGCGAGGAGCGGGGAAGCGGGGAAGCGGGGAGCGTGCATGGCTCAGCGCGTCAGACGGGAGTCCGGCGACCGGGCCGGGGCCGTACGATGCCCTGCGTGACGCATGACGACGCTCCGCTGCTGGCGGACCTCATGCCGTGGTCCGTCGCACCGCCGCGGCTCGGCCGGGGGTGGCCGACGGCCCCCGACGCGGCGTCCCTGAGGGCCCGTTGGAACGCCCTGGTGGAGGCCGAGGGGCCGGACCGCGAGGCGCTGTTCGGGTCGACCCGTTCCCGGACGCCGTACACGGCGGTCGGTCAGCTGCCGGGACGCGACGGCGGTACGGAGAAGCTGGCCCGCGCGTCGGGCCCGTGCCCGGAGCCGGTACGGGTGCTGTACGGCCCGTTCGACGAGCAGTGGCTGATCCCCGACCAGCGGCTGATCGACGCGGCCCGGCCGGAGCTGTGGCGGGTGGCGGACGAGCGGCAGATCTTCGTCGTGGAGGCGGGCTCCGCCCGGGACCTCACCGGTCCTCCCCTGCTGGTCACCTCCCTGCTGCCGCTGGTGCGCGCCGGCCGCGTCCGCCCGCTGTACCGCCGGCCGGGCGCCGCGGAGCCGAACCTGGCCCCGGGCCTGACGGAACACCTCGCCGCCAGGCTCGGCCGGGACACCTCGCCGGTGGACGTCCTCGCCTGGGCGACGGCGGCGTCGCGCGTCACGCCCGCCGGGCCCGCGGTGCCGCTCACCGGGGACGCCGACGTGTGGGCGCGGGGCGTCGCGGTGGGCCGCCGGATGCTGTGGCTGGCGCGGCGCGACGGGGAGCGGCCCCGGCTCCCCGGCGGGCGCCGCCCGTACGTGCGCGCCCCGCTGCCCTCCCGGCCGGTGACCGTGGAGTACGACCGGAACGGGGAGGCCCTGCTGCTCGGCGACGGCCGCATCTCCCCGGTGCCGCACGAAGCCTGGGACTTCGAGGCCGGCGGTGTCCGGGTGCTGGAGCGGTGGTTCGCGGCTCGCACGGAGCCGGCCGAGCCGGGCACCCTGGCCGCGATCCGGACGGCCGACTGGCCCCGGAGCTGGACCTCGGAGCTGCTGGAACTGATCACGCTCCTCGCCCTGCTGGCCGAACTACGGCCACAGCAAGCGGCGTTGACGGAACCGGCCGTCCCCGACCCGATCACACCGGCCGAGCTGCGCACGGCGGGCGTACTCCCGGTGCACTCCTCCGCACGTCGCCCCGCCTCGGTGCTGGACGCCCGGGAGGAGGGGCCGGAGGGCCAGCTCGCGCTGCTCTGAGCGTCGGCCGCGGGTCCGAAGCCGTCCGGTATCCGGCCGGGCGCCCGCTCAAGGACCCCCTCCGGATCGATCGGCCCGGCGCCTCCGCACGCTGCCGGTGAGCCGGGCGGCCGTGCCGGTGGGCCAGGCGGCGGCCGTGCCGGTGCCGACGGCCGGGACGGCGCCGTTCCTGCCGGCGGGGCTCGCAGTGGGCCGGCGGGCGGAGGGCGGCGCGCTCGAAGCCGCGGGTGCCGTCGCCCTGTTGCCGCTGCTCCGGTTCGCCTGCGCGTGGACACCGGGGTGCACCTCGGCCTGCTCACCCGGAGCGAGGAGGCGGCAGGTCGGCTGGGCAGGGCGACCTTCCTGCTGCCACTGCTGTCCAGCGCGTACGTCCCGACGACGGGACTGCCGGACGGGCAGCGCACGGTCGCGGAGGGGAATCCGATCAGCGCGGTGGCGACGGCGCTGCGGGACCTGTTCGGCGACGCGCCCTTGCCCGGCGGGGCGGCCCGGCCGGTGGCGCATCCCGTCGCGGGGCCACCGGGGTGGTGCGCGGTGCTGCTCGTGGTGTTCGTGTTCCTGACGGTACGGCGGTACGGGCGCGGAAGGGAGTGAGGCCCTACGGTGTGTCAGGTTCCTGCCAGAGTGGGGGCTGTCGGTGCGCCTCCGGAGCACTGCCGGGTGGGAAGGGGGCGCCGGCACGGGGAGGTGCCGGTGTCGGAACGGGCGCCGGACGCCGTCGACGCCGCGGAGAGGACTGCCGGGACGGGGCACAGCGCCGGGACGGCGGTGGACCGTCCGGGCGCCGGCGCTACCGGCTGCCGAACAGGGAGCGGCGCAGCCGACGCAGCGGGGCGAAGAGCGAGACGCGGCTCGTCCGGGCTCGCGCGCTCCTGGCGCCCCGGTCGTGCGCGGTGTCACGCGCGATGAGCTCGCGCATCAGCGACGTCGCCTCGGCCGTCTCCCGCTGCGGGACCGCGGGTCCCCCCAGAACCGAGAGATGGCGGTCGAGGCGCGAGCTGGTCGCGCTGCTACCGCACGTGATCGCAGGAACCCTGGCCCTGCTGCGCACCGTTATCTGCTCCATGTCACTCCCCACCCGTACGAGTCCACCCGGCCCGGGCAGGGTAACCCTATCTCCCCGGCCGGGCACTCGTGTATCGAGGCCACAGGATTCACCTTCCCCACAAGGGGGTTGACGAACACTCGTCGATCACTCTCCGAATACACCTCTTTCCAGGGCGAGTTGGACAATGGCTTGTGAGGTGGGCTGCGGTGACCCGCCATCGGCCTCGACGGTCACGGCGAGTGACGCCGCCGCGGTGTCCGGACCGGAGGCGATCAAGGGCGCGTCGCCCCCGAACAGGCCCGGGCAACGCGGTCGTGCGTCCGGGCCCGCGAGCCAGAGCTGTCGCACAGGTCCGTTCGGGGGGGCGCCGTTTCCGCCGAGGGTGACGACCGCGCCGCGGGTCGAGGCGGAAGCAATCACTCCGATCGCGCGGCACCGAGGGGGACGGGCGCACCCGGCACGACACGGTGGTCGCGACGACGCGCCCGGAGACCGGAACGCACCGGGGCGGGATCGGCGTGGGGGTCCGCAGGCCGGTGCGGGCGACCTCCGAGACGGTGCCGTTCCCGGTGGCGTGCGAGACGGAGACCCCGCCGGACGGGGCCTCCGCTTCTCCTTCCGGCCCGGACGACGGTGCTGAGAATCAGGCCACCGCGTCGAGCACCGGCAGATAGCCGCCGGACTGTCCGGCGGCCGTCGGGTGGTACGAGTTGCCGATGTTGAGCCAGTCCACGCTGTGCAGCCAGGAGTTGCCGGAGCAGATCTCGTGGCCGGTGAAGGTGGCGCGTACGTCGCCGAAGGTGAAGCCGTGGGCGCCGGCGCGCCGGGCGATGGCGTTGTCGAGGTGGTCGGCGGCGTCGTTGATCGCCTTCCGCTTGGTCTCGGAGAGACCGATGCAGGAGGTACCGAGCCGGTAGAAGCGGGGGTAGCCGAGCACCACGACGCGGGCGTTGGGGGCCCGGTCGCGGATCGCCGAGTAGACGCCGTCGAGCTTGCCGGGCAGCGTCGAGTCGACGTACGCCTTCGCGGTGGCGATCCGCGAAAGGCAGGTGCTGTCGGACTGGAGCACACAGGTCGTCATGACGTCGGCGAAACCGGCGTCGTTGCCGCCGACACTGATCGAGACCAGGCCGGTCGAGCTGGAGAGCGCGCCGAGCTGCCCGGAGAGGACATCACCCGTTCGGGCACCGGAGCATGCCTTGAAGTCGAAGGACGAGGGTGAGTTGGCGGCCGCCCAGAGGTAGGGGTGGGCCTTCGTGCTGCGCTTGCAGTCGCTGCCGTCGGAGATGTAGCTGCCGGCTCCGACGCCGGAGGCGTAGGAGTCGCCGAGGGCCACATAACCGTCGGCTGCGGCCTGTCGGGACGCCTGCGCCGACGCGGCCCCGGCCAGGGCGGTGGTGACGGCGAGGAGGAACGAGCCGAGGAAGAGGACAATTCGGGAACGTCTCATGGAACCTCCCTTTAGCAGGATCTCTGCCGCGACCGTCGTACCAGTGACGCGTGTCGATCGGAAGCGTTCATGCCAAAACTGTTGCTGTTCGGTCCTGGGTGGAATCCGGTCGTGGGAACTTTCCGGCCTTGACGGCCCTTACGGGGTGCGTCACATTGAAGCCCGGCATCCGACACTTCAGGGGGCAAAGTCGGCCATGCAGATCCACGCATCCGGGCAAGAGGCCCACGCAACGGCCAAACCGACGAAAGCGTGATCGACCGTTCCAGGTCTTGCCATTCGGCTTCAATCGTCAATACCGTCATACATCTCACTCGCACCGGTCCGTCGACAAGCGGCTCCAGGGGAGGGCTCAGGACCGCGACGAACCGGCGCGGGGCGCGGTAGGGGGGTGCCGCGCCCGGTGACCGCATGCGGTGGCCGGGCCGTGCCGCGCGGTCGGCTGCCGTTCTCGCGGCCGACCAGATCTGCCAGCTCACCTGGCGTGCACGTCGGTTCCGTCCGCCGTGTCGTGGGGTGAGAACCCCCCTTTCGAACCGGACGAACAGCCGGGCCGCCCGAGGGGCGGGCGGTCCACCGGACGAGAGGGACCAGACTCATGAGTTCCGTCCTGCAGCCGGCGGCCGAGGACCAGGATCCGCCGACCGCCCGAACGTACCGGCCCGTCTCCTCCCACCTGGCCATCGCGCCGCCGGTGAGCGTGGTGATACCGGCCATGAACGAGGCGGAGAACCTGCCGTACGTCTTCAAGACGCTTCCCGACTGGATCCACGAAGTGGTCCTGGTCGACGGCAACTCCACCGACGACACCGTCGAGGTGGCCCGCGGACTGCGGCCCGGCGTCAAGGTCGTCGGCCAGAGCGGCAAGGGCAAGGGGGACGCACTGCGCTCCGGCTTCGAGGCCTGCACCGGCGACATCATCGTGATGGTCGACGCGGACGGCTCGGCGGACGGCAACGAGATCGTCAGCTACGTCTCCGCGCTGGTCTCCGGCGCGGACTTCGCCAAGGGGTCCCGCTTCGCCAACGGCGGCGGCACCGACGACATGACGTTCATCCGCATGCTGGGCAACCGGGTGCTGTGCGCCGTCGTCAACCGCAAGTTCGGCGCCCGGTACACCGACCTCTGCTACGGCTACAACGCCTTCTGGCGGCACTGCCTGGACAAGATCGACCTCGACTGCACCGGTTTCGAGGTCGAGACCCTGATGAACATCCGGGTCGTCAAGGCCGGCCTCAAGGTGCAGGAGATCCCCAGCCACGAGTACCTGCGCATCCACGGCACGAGCAATCTGCGAGCCGTGCGCGACGGACTGCGCGTGCTGAGAGTGATCCTCGGGGAGCGTTCCAACCGGCGCGCGCTGCGCCGGCGTCCGCGCCCCTCGCCGCTGCTCGACACGGTCCGGGGGAAGGTGTCTTGAGCGACCCCGGCACCCCGGGCGTCTCGGTCGTGATCTGCGCCTACACCGAGGACCGCTGGGAGGACGTCCTCGCGGCGGTCGCCTCGGTACGGGCGCAGTCACGGCCGGCCCTGGAGACCCTGCTGGTCGTCGACCACAACCGGGATCTCCTGGACCGTCTGGGCAAGGAGTACGAGAAGACCGACGACGTGCGGGTGCTCGCCAACACGGGCCCCCGCGGTCTGTCCGCCGGCCGCAACACCGGGATCGCCGCCTCGCGCGGGGAGGTCGTCGCCTTCCTCGACGACGACGCGGTGGCCGAGCGCGACTGGCTGAAGCACTTCGCCGAGGCGTACGACGACCCGCGCGTGATGGCGGTCGGCGGGCGCACCGAGCCCGTCTGGGCGTCGGGCCGACGGCCCGCCTGGTTCCCCGAGGAGTTCGACTGGGTGGTGGGCTGCACCTACCGGGGCCTGCCGCGCGGGCGGGTGCGGGTGCGCAACGTGCTCGGCGGCAACGCCTCCTTCCGGCGCGAGGCCTTCGACGCGGCGGGCGGCTTCGCCACCGGCATCGGACGCGACGGGAACAAGCGCCCGCTGGGCGGCGAGGAGACGGAGCTGTGCATCCGCCTCAGCCACGCCCGCCCCGGCGCGGTCCTGCTGATCGACGACCGCGCGGTGATCCACCACCGGGTGCCCGAAGTCCGGGAGCGCTTCCGCTACTTCCGTACGCGTACCTACGCCGAGGGGTTGTCCAAGGCGCTGGTGGCCCGCAGCGTGGGGGCGGAGAAGGGACTCGAGTCCGAACGCCGGTACACCACGCGCGTGCTGCCGGCCGGAGTGGCGCGGGGACTGCGCGACGCCCTGCTGGCCCGCCCGGGCGGCGCGGGGCGCGCGGGGGCGATCGTGGCCGGGGTGCTCACGGCGGCCGGCGGCTACCTGGTGGGGAGCGTGCGGGCCCGGCGGGGCGGGGTCACGTTCTTCGTGGTGGGCGTCGGGAAGGACGGCCATGACTGACGTACGCGTGCCGATCCTCATGTACCACGCGGTCGCGGGCGATCCCAGTGGGGCGACCCGCAACCTGTCCGTGTCCCCGGAGGCGTTCGCCGAGCAGATGGCGGTGCTCGCGGACCGGGGACTCACCCCCGTCACCACGGCCGCACTGGCCGCCCACTGGCGCTCGGGCCGCCCGCTGCCCGCCCGGCCGGTCCTCGTCACGTTCGACGACGGCTACGAGGGCGTGCACCGGCACGCGCTGCCCGTGCTCGCCGAACACGGTTTCCCGGCCACCCTGTTCGTCTCCACCGGCTGGCTGAGGGGGCCGTACGACACCGGCGGCGGCCCGGACGCCATGCTCGACTGGGACCAGGTGCGCGAACTGGCCGGCGCCGGCGTCGAGATCGGCGGGCACAGCCACAGCCATCCGCAGCTCGACCAGCTCGACGACCGCCGGCTGCGCTCCGAACTGGTCCTGTGCAAGGAGATCGTCTCGGACCAGCTGGGCTCCGCACCCGCCTCGTTCGCGTATCCCTACGGCTACTCCAGCCGCCGGGTGCGCCGGGCGGTGCGCGAGACGGGGTACGCCCAGGCGCTCGCCGTCGGCAACGGCCTCGCCCGCCGCGCCCAGGGACCGTACGCCCTGCGGCGCGTGACGGTGCGACGGTCGACGGACACCGCCGAGTTCGAACGGCTGGTGGAGGGGCGGGGCGTCGCGCGCGCCTTCGCCCGGGACCGCGCGCTGACCAAGGGGTACGCGGTGGTGCGCCGGACCCGGCGGGCACGGGGGCTGATCCGCCGGCCGCCGGACCGATGAAGGGCGACCGACGACGGCCGTGCGCCGTGCGCACCCCGGAAAACGGGTGCGCACGGCGCCCGTGTGACCGATCATGGCGGCATGTCCGCGCACCCACACGACGCACTGCCGATCCGGCTCAACGTCGACGACAGCGACTCCCCGTCCGACGTCGTCGACGCGCTGTTCCTCGGCCGCTTCGCGACGGGCGAGCAGCCGTACTCGCACGCCGTCAACATCGACCGCGTACGCTCCGGCGCGACCCTGCTGCCCGCGAACGCGCGGGTGCTGCGGATCGCCAGGGACGACGACCGCAGCGCCACCCTGGCCGAGGGCGAGGGCTGGACACTGCTGGCCTCCCGCTGGAACCGGGGGGCCGACGTCACGGTCACCGCGACCAGCGCCGACCTCGCCGCGAGGGTCCTGGACGAGGCCACCGACGGCGCGGCGGACGAGCCCGCACCGCAGCCGGAGAACGTCACCATGGGTTTCTGGTACGTCTCCCCGCGGCGCGGCCCGCACCGCACCACCCGGCAGATCTCGGCGGGCGCCTGGGAGGAGGTCCGGCCCAACTACACGGCGCCGGTGGCGGACGCGATGGACCGCCTGATGAGGACCACACCCGAGGACGTCTCGGGCCGGCTGCTCCTGCTGCACGGCCCGCCGGGCACCGGCAAGACCTCCGCGCTGCGCACGCTGGCCCGGTCCTGGCGGGACTGGTGCCAGGTGGACTGCGTGCTGGACCCCGAACGGCTGTTCAGCGACGTCGGCTATCTGATGGACATCGCGATCGGTGAGGAGGACGCGACGGGCAAGGGCCGCTGGCGGCTGCTGCTCCTGGAGGACTGCGACGAGCTGATCCGGGGTGAGGCCAAACACACCACCGGGCAGGCACTGTCCCGGCTGCTGAACCTGACGGACGGTCTGCTCGGCCAGGGCCGCAACGTCCTGGTGGGCGTCACCACCAACGAGGACCTGGAGCGCCTGCACCCGGCCGTGGTCCGGCCCGGCCGCTGCCTCGCCCGGATCGAGGTGGGCCGACTGACCCGCGCGGAGGCGGTGAACTGGCTGGGCGCCGAGGAGGGCATCGGCCGCGAGGGCGCGACCCTGGCCGAACTGTACGCCCTGCGCCGCGGCGCCTCCCCGACATCCCTCCCGGAACCACGGGGCGACACGGAAGCGGGCCTGTACCTGTAGGCGCAAGGACTGGCACGGGGGAACGAACACAACCGACCCCCGCCTCCCAGGGGCGCGGGGCTGTGCCGACTTGCGGCTCCGCCGCGCGGGCGCGACCAGCCGCAACGGACCCGCGGCCGGGGGCGAACGCCCACCGCCCCCGCGCTCACCCGTAAGCCGCACGCAGTGCATCCCGCACGGCAGCCAGTGCCTCCCCCTCTCCCAGCCCCAGCCGCCGTGCCCGCGAGGCGAAATCCTGCGCGGCGGACGCCAACTCCCGCTCCGCCGCCTCCCCCGCGGCGGCGATCAGCGTCCCGTTGCGCCCCCGCGTCTCGATCACCCCGTCCGCCTCCAGCGCCCGGTACGCCTTGGCCACCGTGTTCGCGGCGAGCCCGAGCGTCTCGGCCAGCCCCCGCACCGTCGGCAGCCTGTACCCCACGGGCAGCGCTCCCGACCGTGCCTGCTCGGAGATCTGCGCCCGTACCTGCTCGTACGGGGGCGCGCCGTCGTCGATCCGGATCTTCAAGGTCACGGCCCGATTGTCGCCCACCCCGACGGAAAAGAGGAGGCACCCCGGGCGCGGCCCCCGTAGCGTGCGCCTCCATGACAGTGTCCGTCCGTGATCTCCGCCCCGACGCCCGAGCCGACCTGGAGGGCTTCGCCCGCGTCCGGCACGCCGCGCTGCCGTTCGTCCTGGTCACTCCGGAGTCCCTGGCCCACGACCTCGACCGCCTCCACCCCGACGCCCACTACCGCCCGCTCGTCGCCGTGGCCGACGGCGAGGTGATCGGCACGGCGCAGGTGCACCTGACCCACGAGAGCGCCGAGCCCGGCCAGGGCAACATCAACGTGTACGTGCACCCCGAGCACACCCGCCGGGGCGCCGGGACACTGCTGGTGCGCGCCGCCGAGGAGCACCTGGCCGCGCACGGGGCGACCCGGCTGTTCGCCTGGGTGGTGGACGAGCCGGGCAACCGCTTCTTCGCCGAAGCGCACGGCTACCGGGCGAGCCGCGCCGCCCACTTCCTCCGCCTGGACCTGGCGAACGGCACCCTGCCCCCGCTCCAGGACCCGCCACCGGGCATGGAGCTGCGGCCGGCCTCGGACTTCGTCGCCGATCCGCGCCCGCTGTTCGAGCTGGACGCGGAGACGACGGCGGACGAGCCGAGCGACGTGGACACGGAGTTCACCGACTACGAGGCCTGGCTGGAGGAGACCTGGCGGCACCCGATGTTCAGCCCCGGGCTGACCACGGTGGCGCTGGTCGACGGCCGTCCCGCCGCGTTCTCCGCGGCCCGCACGGACGGCGGCACCCGGTACAGCACGGTCATGACCGGCACCGCCCGCGCCCACCGCGGCCGGGGTCTGGCCAAGCTCGCCAAGAACGACTCCCTGCATCGCGCCCGCGCGGCCGGGTACACGGAGGCGTTCACGGGCAACGACACCGGGAACGGGCCGATGATCGCGATCAACAAGTGGTTCGGGTACGAGATCTGCGGGACGGAGGTGCGGTATGTCCGCGCGCTCGGCTGACGGGCCGACGCTGGTGGAGGTGGTCCTCGTCAAGGCGGGACGGATGAAGATCCGTTACCCGGCCGAACTGCTCGCCGACGACGGCACCCGCGCCACCGTGCGCGCCCCCTGGGCAGGTGACGGCGTGCGCGACTTCGGCTTCGTCCGCTTCGAACCCGGTGACGTCTTCACGGAGCACTACTGGCGCGACCGGTGGTACTCGGTGAAGGAGGTCCGCGCCGCCGACGGCACCCTCAAGGGCCACTACTGCGACATCACCCGCCCGGCCGAGCTCTCCGGCGGCCGGCTGGTCGTCGAGGATCTCGACCTGGACCTGTGGGTCTCCGCGGACGGCACGGACGTACGGCGGCTGGACGAGGACGAGTTCGCGGCGAGCGGACTGCTCACCGCGGATCCCGAGGCGGCGGCCGTCGCGGTGGCCGCCCTCGACGAACTGGACGCCCGGGCCCGCGAGGGCGGGTCCGGCGCGCTGCTCGTCTGAGGGCCCGGGTCAGTCCGGGACCGCGACCACCGCGTACCGCTCGTCGTCCACGCCCCGGCCCCACGGCGCCGTGTCCTCGGACAGCCGCTCCACGTCCACCCGCCCGCCGAGCGGGGCCAGGAGGGCGGTGAGCCGGTCGGCGGGTATGCCCACCGGGCTCGCCGTCCCCCACACTCCCTCGACCAGCACCAGCCGTCCTCCTGGCCGCAGCAGGTCCCGCCAGTGCCGCAGCGCCCGGCCGGGCTCGGGCAGCGTCCACAGCACATGCCGGACCAGGACAGCGTCGTAGCGCTCCTCGCCGACCGGTGGTGCCGTCGCGTCGCCGACGAGGAACACGGCGTCACGCCCGGCGAGCTTCCGCCGGGCGAGCGTCACCATCGCCGGGGACCGGTCGACACCGGTCACCCGGTGTCCCCGCTCCTCCGCGAGGAGCGACGGACTGCCGGTGCCGCAGCCGAGGTCGAGGACATCGCCGGGCCGCCCCGGCAGCCAGGCCCGCAGCCGCGCCGCCCAGGCCGCGCGCACCTGGGGGTCGCGCAGCCCGTGGTCCGGCTCCTCGTCGAACGCGGCGGCCTCCACGTCCCAGTCGACACCCTCCGTACCCGATCCGTCACCGCCGTGGGTCGTCATGGCCCCAGAGTGACACCCACCACTGACAATCGATTCGTGACAGCGGACACAGACAGAACGGGACCGATGAGGAACTCTCCCCCGAAAGGTCTACCTCCGTGAGAACACGGAACCCGGTGGACCCCGAAGGAGGCAGCCATGCGCCGTGTCACCGTGCAGAAGCCCCCGAGGAAGACGGACGCCCGCCGGATCCGCGAGGAGGCCGACGAGCGCCCCGCGGGACGACCCGAAGTCCGCAAGGACATCGCCCGCATCTGGTGGCCCGACGACTGACCGTCCGGACACCTGCCCGATCCGGGCACTTACCTGATCCCAGCCTGAGCACTCCCTTAACGCGGCGATAAGGATCTCTCCGCGGCCTTCGACAGGCGATCTCGCTGGTTCGGGGGGCTAGTTTCCGAGCCACCCCCACGGGATTCCCCCCGCCCGATCCTGTGATCACTGTCGAGGAGTTGCCGCCCCATGCCCGCACGCCGCAAGGCCGCTGTCGCCACCGCCGTCGGTCTCGTTCCGCTCGCCCTGACCGGTCTGTCCGCCGCGCCGGCGTCCGCGCACGGCTCGATGGGCGACCCGGTCAGCCGGGTCTCGCAGTGCTACGCCGAGGGTCCGGAGAGCCCGAAGTCGGCGGCGTGCAAGGCGGCGGTCGCGGCCGGCGGCACCCAGGCGCTGTACGATTCGCCAGCTTGGCCCACTCGGCGTCGGAGTCCGTGCGGTCCGCGGTGACGACGACCTTGTTGACGGCCGGGTCGGTCGCCCGGGCGGTGCCCGGCATGATGGCGTCCCGCTCGAGGTGGTGCGCGCGCTCCTCAGCCCGGCGAGGGGGTTCGCCACGGCTCTCGCCCTGGCGCCGGCCGGCTCGACGGTCTCGGCGGCGGCCTCGTCGAGCACGTTCACCACGAGGGACGTGCCCCGGGACCGGCGGTGCGGGGTGCCGGACGCGTTCGTGGCCGGCTCCGGCCCGGCAGGCCGTGGACCTCCCATGGTGCCGGGCGGAAGGACGTCCCCGGCTCCCGCCGCGGTCGGTCCGCACGCCCCGGCCGACGGCGGACTGTCGACGCGCACCCTTCGACGGCGGCCCCGCGCCCCGGGCAAGGGCGAGCCCCCGCACGGCTGTCGCGTGCGGGGGCTCGTCGTGCTGCCGGCTGCGAGGTGGGACACGTGGGGCCGGCGGCGCCGGCCGGCCCCGGTGTCCGCTCCTAGGTGAGGGTGACGCCGTAGGCGCTCAGGGCCTCCGTCACCGGCTGGAAGAAGGTCGTACCGCCGAAGGTGCAGTTGCCGCTGCCGCCGGAGGTCAGACCGTACGCGGTGCCGTTGCTGCCGTAGAGCGAACCGCCGGAGTCACCGGGCTCGGCGCAGACCGTGGTCTGGATGAGGCCGGAGACGATGTCGCCGCCGCCGTAGTTGACGGTGGCGTTCAGAGCGGTGACCCGGCCGCTGCGGGTGCCGGTGGTGGAGCCGTCGCGGATGACGGTGGTGCCCACGCTCGGGGTGGCCGCACGGGTGATGTCCACGCCGTTCGCGGTGCCGGGCCGGCTGACGGACCCGGTGTACCGGACGATGCCGTAGTCGTTGCCCGGGAAGCTGGTGCCGGCGGTCGAGCCGAGCACCGTGGTGCGGCTGGAGTTGCCGTACCAGGTACCCGCGCCCTGGGTGCAGTGACCGGCGGTCAGGAAGTAGTCGACCCCGCTGCTGGAACGGACGTTGAAGCCGAGGGAGCAGCGACCGCTGCTCGAGTAGATCGCGTCGCCGCCCTGGATGAGCTTGCTGAACGTACCCGGGGTGCGCTTGACGGTGATCGCGTCGGCGTCGTCCCCGGCCTGCTGCTTGATCTTGTTGATCTCGGCCTGGGAGACGGTGCTGTCGACGGTGAGGAGCACCCGGTTGGTCTTGCTGTCGACGGCCCAGGCGGTGCCCGGGACGTCGGCCTTCAGCACCGAGCCGCTGACGCTCTTGAGCTCCGCGGAGCTGAAGGTGGCGGGGGTGTCGGCCGCGTTCGCGCTGGGGATCGCGATCGCGGCGGCGGCCACGAGGCCGGTGGATACGGCGATCAGCCGAGTCCGTCTCGAGAGGCCGCTGCGGGGGGTGGTGCGCTTGATCCTCACTTCTCGTTCCTCCACAAAGGAAGTAGGGGGGCCCTCGTGGGGTTGCGGGCCCGGTGAGGCGCAGCCAGGGAACCGGGTGCCCGGATTCCGAACACGCCGTGCTCCTGACAAGCGCTGTGGGCGAGTATTCGGCCGACCGACCGTTCGGCGCAAGGGTGCCTTTTGGACGTCGCCCTTTGAACGGTCTAGGAGATTTGGTCCGGGTGTGAAACCGCGTCATCAGTGGTCACACCCGCAGCACGACCGGCCGAACAACCGCGCGGTGTCCGGAATTCGACCCTCCGGATAATCGGCCCCGTCAGCAGTCGCAGCCGCAGCAGCCGTCCTCGCCGCAGCAGTTGCAGCACTCGCAGCAGTTGCAGCAGTCTCCGCACCCGCCGCAGGGACCCTGCCTGGACTCGCGGGTCCAGGGGTCCTCGTAGGTGCCGCAGCACAGCCGGCAGGTGCAGGCGAGCCCCAGCCACACGGCGCAGCCGGCCAGCAGCCCGCGCCGGTCGCGGCGCGGCGGTCCGGGGGGCAGCGGGCCACCGGGAGTGCCGGGCGGCGCGTAGAGGCCGGCTCCGTGGGCACAGGAGACCGTACCGAAGGCGCGATGAACGGAGTTGGGCAATTCATGGACGAGCAGCCGGTGCGCGAGACCGCCGTCCTCGAACTCCACCTCGCGCAGGGCGAGCCGGATGCCGTGCACCGCGTCGTCGGCGAGCCGGCGGGCCTCCTCGAGCGGGGTCCTGGTGGCGGTGAGCGGGTTCCAGGCGCCCGAGGCCGCGTCGGCCTCCCGGTCCTCCACGGCGTCCAGGAGGTGCGCGAGACGCCCGAAGAGGCGTCCGGCCTCCGCGAGCGGTACGGCGTTGTGCGGCCGACCGGCCAGCACCGCGGTGTGCGCGAAGGCCGCGGCCGTCGCGGTCTCGGTCGGCTCGGTGACGGTGAGGATCGGGGTGCCGGGCGCGGCGAGGGTCTCGATGCCGGCCTGCCGGTCCACGGCGTCGACGAGGACGGCGGTGTCGAACCCGACGGCCGAACCGCTCCGCGCCCCCGCCCGGTCCCAGCTCGCCGCGAGCCGGCGCGCGGCGAGCGCGACCGGCCTGCGCGCCAGCACCCCGTCGCCGTCGGCGACATGGTCGCGCACCTTGGCGGAGGCGAGGACGAGGGAGACGGCCGCCGCGAGCCGCGCGCCCTCACCGTGCACGACGGACGCGGTGCGCATACCGCGCAGCGGACACGGACCCGCGGTGCGCCGTCCCGCGGCCGGTTGTTTCGCCTGAGCCTCCGTCAGGACGGATATGAGGAGCCCGTCGTAGTTGGTGACGATCCGCGCGAGCTGTCCGTGGTCCCCGCGCAACGCGAGGCACAGCCCGCACAAATGGGCCGTCCACTGGACGGTGAGCTTCTCCCCGAGCCGGTGCCGACACGGCCTGACCATTCCGAACACGACGTTCCCCCGTGCAGTTGTACGACGTTGAGCGGCGGCAGCGTATCGACCCGGGCGTTCACCCGTACGCACCTGTCTTCACCCGTACGCCGGGAAGAATCATATTTCACTCACAGTCAGCAGCCGTTTGCCCCAGGACCCTTGGGAAACCCGGACTCTCGACGGATCAGCTGTGCACCAGTACCGTCACAAACCCCCCGCGCGGCGTCTATCCACTTGGCGCGACGTCCGCATCATGGACGACCATAGGGATGCGGAAAGACAAAAAAGACCGCTGTGAGAGGAGGCGTCCATGGGATCGGTACGCAAGGCGAGTGCCTGGCTTGGCCTCGTCGACGACAACGAAGACGAGCGTTATTACGACGACGACTACTCCGACGGGACCGAGCCCGGCGAGGCCTGGGTCACCGATCCGCGGGTCAAGGTGGCCGCGGACGTCGCCGAGGAGAGGGGCCGCCGGATCGGCACGGTCACCCCGGACAGCTTCCGGGACGCCCGCGCCATCGGCGAGCTGTTCCGCGAGGGTGTTCCCGTCATCATGAACCTCACGGCCATGGACGCCGGTGACGCCAAGCGCGTCGTCGACTTCGCCGCGGGCCTGATCTTCGGCCTGCGCGGTTCCATCGAGCGGGTCTCCAACCGGGTGTTCCTGCTCAGCC
The DNA here is from genome assembly GCF_041380215.1 of Streptomyces pimonensis. NCBI lineage: Bacteria > Bacillati > Actinomycetota > Actinomycetes > Kitasatosporales > Streptomycetaceae > Streptomyces > Streptomyces pimonensis. Next base: position 44,491 of record NZ_JAHWZY010000034.1, on the reverse strand, counting down.
CGGCCGACACCGAGGTCGTCAGCGGTGAACCGTCCGCGCACCGGTCGGACGGCTTCTTCAACCAGAGCTGAGGCAGGGCCGTACACCGGTCCTGCCTCCCCGGAGGCTCACCGGAAGGCGTCGAGCCCGGTGAGCGCCTTGCCCAGCACGAGCTGGTGCATCTCTACGGTGCCCTCGTAGGTGAGCACCGATTCCAGGTTGGTCGCGTGCCGCATCACCGGATACTCCAGCGAGATCCCGTTGGCGCCCAGGACCGTCCGCGCCGTGCGGCAGATGTCGATGGCCTCGCGGACGTTGTTGAGCTTGCCGAAGCTGACCTGTTCGGGACGCAGGCGGCCGGCTTCCATGCGCCGCCCCAGGTGGTGGGCGAGCAGAATCCCCTTGTGCAGTTCGACCGCCATGTCGGCGAGCTTGGCCTGGGTGAGCTGGAACCCGCCGATGGGCCGCCCGAACTGCTCCCGCGACTTCGCGTAGTCGACCGCCGCCTCGAAGCAGCTCCGCGCGGCGCCCATCGCGCCCCAGACGATCCCGTACCGGGCGTGCGACAGACAGCTGAGCGGGCCCTTCAGACCGGTCGCCCCGGGCAGCACGGCGTCGGCGGGCAGTCGTACGTCGTCGAGGACCAGCTCGCTGGTGACGGAGGCGCGCAGCGACCACTTGTGCTTGATCTCGGGCGCCGAGAACCCGGCGCTGCCGGCGGGCACCACGAAGCCGCGGATCCCGTCGTCGGTCCGCGCCCACACCACGGCGACACCGGCCACGGACCCGTTGGTGATCCACATCTTGCGCCCGTTGAGCACCCAGTCGGTGCCGTCCTTCTTGGCGTGCGTGCGCATCGAGCCGGGGTCGGAGCCGATGTCGGGTTCGGTGAGCCCGAAGCAGCCGATGACCTCGCCGGACGCCATCCGCGGCAGCCACCGCTGCTTCTGTTCCTCGCTGCCGAAGCGGTGGACGGCGTACATGGCGAGCGAGCCCTGCACGGAGACCAGCGACCGGATCCCGGAGTCGGCCGCCTCCAGCTCCAGACAGGCGAGTCCGTACTGGACGGCGCTCGCGCCCGCGCAGCCGTAGCCGTCGAGGGACATGCCGAGCGCGCCGAGCGCGCCGAGTTCCCGGGCCAGCTCCCGGACGCCGGGCAGCTCACCCTTCTCGTACCAGTCGGCGACGTACGGGAGCACGCGGTCGGCGGCCCAGGTGCGCACGGTGTCCCGGACGGCCAGGTCCTCCGGCTCCAGCAGGTCGTCGAGGCCGAGGGGGTCGGCGGGGTCGAAGGGGGGCGACTTCACGGACGCGGACATGAGGCATCCTCCGGGGCTGGTCCGGGGTATCGACCAGCGCTGCTGGCCGCGGCTCGGGGCGACGCTACGACGCGGCCTCCCGCACGTCCACCCGGCCGGGGTGGGGTACGGGTCACACCTTCAGCTCGGAGCCCCGGCACTCCGCGGCCTCCCGCGGCGCGGGCACCTCCACGGCCGGCGGCTCGCACTGCATCGTCCGCGGCAGACGCGACGCCATCACCGCACCGAGCAGCAGCAGACCCGCGCTCACCAGCAGGGTCACGTGCAGTCCGTGCACGAAGGAGTGGCGTGCCGCGTGGCGCAGGGCGGTCCCGGCGGGTCCGCCGAGCCGGTCGGCCACCTCGTAGGCCTCCCCCAGCGAGTGCGAGGCCGCCGAGGACGCCGCCGGGGACACCCCGGGTATGCCGGTGAGGCCGGGGGCGTAGGCCGCGTTCATCACGCTGCCGAGGAGCGCGATGCCCATGCCGGCGCCCAGCTGGTAGGAGGTCTCACCGATCGCGGCCGCCCCGCCGGCCCGGTCCGGCGGCGCTTCGCTGAGCATCGACTCGTAGGCCCCGAACAGGGTGGTCTCCAGGCCGAAGCCGAGCAGCACGAAACCGGTCAGCAGCAGGGGCCAGTCGTCCTGTCCGCCCATCGCGGTCAGGACCACCACCGCGGCGGCCGTCAGGCAGAAGCCGGAGCAGACCATGCGGCGCGGGCCGAAGCGGCGCAGCATCCGCGCGCCCGCCAGGCCCGCCGCCATCGCCGCGAGCGTCAGCGGCAGCAGACGCAGCCCGGTCTCCAGCGGGGAGAGCCCGAGCACGAGCTGGAGGTACTGGGCCGCTATCAGCTCCAGGCCCACCAGGGCCAGCATCGCCAGCACGATGCAGCCCACGGACGTACTGAACGCCGGCCGGGCGAACATCCTCAGGTCGACCAGCGGATGCGCGCGGCGCCGTTGCCGGCGCACGAAGACGGTCAGCAGTCCGGTGCCCACGAGCAGCAGCAGCACGGTCCACACGCCGGAGGCGCCGCCGCCGAGCCGCTTCACGCCGAGGACCACCGCGAACAGCCCGGCGGCGGCCGTCAGCGCGCCGGCCACGTCCCAGGGTCCGTCGTCGTCGCCCTTCGACTCGGGCAGCAGAAGCCGCCCGACCGGGAGGCTGACCAGCATCAGCGGAATGTTGACCAGGAACACCGAACCCCACCAGAAGTGCTCCAGCAGGAAGCCGCCGAGCAGCGGGCCGACCGCCGCGCCCACGGCGGCGACCGCGCTCCAGACCCCGATGGCCAGGGCCCGCTCGCGCCGGTCCGGGAAGACCTGGCGCAGGATCGACAGCGTCGCCGGCATGATCATCGCGCCGCCGACGCCGAGCAGCGCCCGCGCCACGATCAGCACCTGGGCGTTGTCCGCCAGGGCAGCCATGCCCGAGGCGACGCCGAACAGGGCGTAGCCGAGCAGCAGGACGCGTCTGCGGCCGACCCGGTCGCCGAGGGTGCCGAAGAGGATGAGCAGCGAGGCGCAGACCAAGGGGTAGACGTCGACGATCCAGAGCAGTTCCATCGCGCCGGGCCGGAGGTCCTCGGTGACGGCGGGGACCGCGACGTGCAGCACGGTGGCATCGACGGCGACCAGCAGCAGGCTGACGCACAGGACGACGAGCACCACCCAGCGGTTGGCACCGGCCCCGGCCGCCCGACGGCGCAGCGCGACGGCGGCCGTGGTCGTCCCGGACATGTACGTACCTCCCAGATGTTCCCTCGCGATCGACGGGCTCACGGGGTCGGGGACTCCCCCGTGACTCGGCCGGAGAGGAGCGGTGGTCTCCGGCTCGTGCGGCGAGCGGCGAGTGACACGTCAGAGTACGCGAGGGAGAGCCGGGATCGAGTGGCGGGTCTCTCACTGCTCCGGCGGATCGGTGTGGCGTGCACCACTCGCTTTGTCGGGGTCGCGCGCCCCACCGGGCGGGCCGGTTCCGTGCCGGGTCGATAATCGGGCGCGTGAACGATCTCGATGTGCGCGCCGCCCCGGCCCGCCCCGGAGCGCTGCGCCGCGCCGCGCCGGCACTCCTCGGGTACGCCGCCGTGCGCGCCCTGGGCCTGGCCGTGCTGGCCCTGTGGAGCGGGGCGCGCGGCAAGGACGCGTACACCCTGCTGACCGCCCGCTGGGACTCGCTCTGGTACGCGAGGGTCGCCGAGTCCGGGTACGGCTACGAGGTGCGGCTGCCGGGCGGCGACGTGCACTCCGACCTGGCGTTCTTCCCGCTGCTCCCGTGGCTGGAGCGACTGGTGGCGGCGGTGTCCCCGCTGTCGTACGCCGACGGGGGCTTCGTGGTGAGCCTGCTCGCCTCGCTCGCGGCGGCCTGGGGGATCTTCGCGGTGTCCGACCACGTGTACGGGCGCCGGACCGGGGTGTGCGCGGTGCTGCTGTGGGCGGTGCTGCCGGTCGGGATCGTGCAGTCGATGGCGTACAGCGAGTCCCTGTTCACCGCGGTCGCCGCATGGTCGCTGTACGCCGTACTGACGGGACGCTGGGTGACGGCGGGCGTCCTGGCGGGCCTGGCGGGGCTGACCCGCCCGGTGGGGGTGGCGGTGGTCGCGGCGGTGTGGGCGGCGGGCATCTCCCCGTTCCTGTGCGAACGCGTCCGTGCGCGGGGGCACGTCCTCACGCGCGGCCGCTCCTCCCCCGCCCGGGAGCGCACTCCTTTCGCGCGGGATCGCAGCGCGGCGCCGGAGGACGGCGCGCGGGCCGGGGAACGCGCCGGTGCTTCCGCGATCGCCCGGCGCGTCCATCCGCCGGAGGGCGCTCCGCACTCGGCGGACGCCCCCGGCGTGCGCCTGCGCCGGGTGCTCGGCGCACTCCTCGCGCCCCTGGGAGCCGCCGGTTACGTCCTGTGGGTCGGCCACCGGACCGGCGACGGACCGCTGGGATACCTCGGTGTGCAGGCCGGGTGGCGGAACGGTTTCGACGGGGGGTACGCCTTCGCCCGCTTCGTCGCCGACAAGTTCACGTCGTTACCGTCCGCCCCGGCGGGTCTCGGTCTGGTGGTCGGCGTCGGCCTCGTGGTGTGGCTGTACGTCGTCTGCGTGCGGCAGCGCCAACCGCTCCCCCTGCTGGTGTACGCCGGGGTCGTCACCGCGCTCGCCCTGTGCGCGTCGAGCTACTTCGGTTCGAAACCGCGACTGCTGCTGCCCGCCTTCCCCCTGCTGCTACCCCTCGCCCTGGCCCTGGCCCGGCTGCGTACGCCCAGGTCCGCGCTGATCGTGGGGGCGGTCGCGGCGGCCTCGGCGGTGTACGGGGCCTTCTGGCTGAACGGCTCCGGTCCGCCCTGACCTGACCAAAACGGACGGTGAGCGCCGGGGAAATTCCGCACCAGCCCCCGGTGAACGAATTCAAAAGCGCGATAAAACCGTCCCCCCCGGAATGATCAAAGGAATTGAAGTCCACAGCATCCGGGGTTTGCGGATTCACCGGCGATAAAGGCCCTCCTGAGAGGAATGCCACATCACATCGTCATCACAAAGAGCCTGATTCGACGGGGTTCCGTACTCACTCGCTGTAACGTCGATTGGGTGCGTACCGAACGGAAGCCCACCCGTCTGGACCGGGTGTTCGCGAGGCTGGATCGTGAGCCGGAACGACCGGCTCACATCGGCGTGCCGCGAATGAGCCGGCACCGGGTGGTGTTGTTCACCGCCGCCCTGGCCTTCTATCTGGCGATCGTGTGGGCCGTGCTGATCACCTCCTGGCTGGTCCGGCTGGACTGGCAGGTGATGTTCTTCCGCCCCTACCAGCAGTGGTCCGAGATCCACGCGTTCGTCGACTACTACGTGGTTCTCGGCCAGCGCGGCCCGACGGCGGTGATGGTGGCGTCCTGGCTGGGCTGGCGCTCCTGGCGGCAGCACACCCTGCGCCCGCTGCTCGCCCTCGGCGTCTGCCTGTTGCTGCTCAACGTCACCGTGGGGGCCGCGAAGTACGGCATGGGGCGTCTCGGACCGCACTACGCGACCGAGATCGGCTCGAACGAGATGTGGCTCGGCGGAGACATATTTCCCAGCGGCCACACCGCCAACGCCGTGGTGACCTGGGGGATCCTGGCCTATCTGGCCTCCACCCCGAGAGCCCGCCGCTGGCTGTCCGCGCTGTCGGCCGTGACCTCGCTCGGTGTCGGACTGTCCACCGTCTACATCGGGACCCACTGGCTGAGCGATGTGCTCCTGGGCTGGGTCGCGGGCCTGCTGATCCTGCTGGCGCTGCCCTGGTTCGAGCCGGTGATCGCCCGCACGGAGACGCGGATCTTCGACCTGCGCGCCCGCTGGCGGGACCGCCGGAAAGGCTCGGCGCAGACCGGCCCGCTCGAGCGGCCCGTCATGCTCAAGCCGCTCACCGACCGCGCGGACACGGCTCCCGAGCCGGTCACCACGGGCCGTCCGGCCACCCGGTCACCCGCCTATCTGGCGCCCGGGCCGCACACGGGCCGCGCGGAGCGCTCCCCGGTCACCCCGGCGGGCAGCCGCCGCCCGCCGCACGCGGAGCGCCACCCGCGCGGCACGACGTCGGCGACCCGTCCCTGACGGACGCACACCACGGCCCCGGCTCTCCGACGAGGGAGCCGGGGCCGTGACCGTGTGTCAGCCCTTCCAGGCGCGCGCCACCAGGCCGTCCCGCACCTCGAAGTTCAGCCGGCCCGTGCGGTACTCCATGGTGATGACCGCCCCCGGGGGCAGCGCCCGCACCGTCGACCAGCCGCGCTCACGCGCGAGGTGCTCGGCCCGGTCCGCCGCGAGGCCGACGTAGGCGTCCGGACTGTCGTGGGGTTCCGCGGAAGGTGTCGGAATGGGTGCCATGCGGCCACGCTAAGCCCCGGAGCGGGGGAGCCGGAAGCCCGGACACCGGGCCGGATCTCCGGCGGTCACACTTCTGTCACAGGATCACGACAGACGTTCGCGACGGCGACCGTCACCCGGGCGGGCGTTTCGGTACGCCTTCCGCGGGAATTCGAACGTAATTCCCGTACGCCACACCACAGACCCGATTAACTCCGGTGGAAAGTTCCGGTGGAAGTACTCCCGGAGCCCATTCCCCTTTCCCCTGCCGCGCATGCTCACCCAGACCGGTGTGCACAGAAAATACGTAGTTCCGCCACACGATCCGCCACGTCCTCTGTCGGAGACCGACAGGAGCGAGCATCATGGCGTGGGCCCGGGGGTACATGTGGCGCTGATCTCCCCGCGGGCGAGAAGCGAAGGGGCGAATGACATGGGGACGCAGACCGTCCAGGCCGCGGCGCGGCCGGCGCGCCGGCCGCGCCGCGGTCGGCTGGTGATCGACTGGCTGACCACCACCGACCACAAGAAGATCGGTCACCTCTACCTGATCACGTCGTTCGCATTCTTCCTGATCGCCGGTGTGATGGCGCTGCTGATGCGCGCCGAACTGGCCCGGCCAGGGCTGCAGCTCGTCGACAACCAGCAGTTCAACCAGATGTTCACCCTGCACGGCACGATCATGCTGCTGCTGTTCGCGACCCCCAGCTTCGCGGGGTTCGCCAACGAGCTGATGCCGCTGCAGATCGGCGCGCCCGACGTGGCCTTCCCGCGACTGAACATGTTCTCGTACTGGCTGTTCCTCTTCGGCGGCCTGATCGTGCTCGGTTCCCTGCTGGTGACCGGGGGCCCGCCGGCCTTCGGCTGGTTCGCCTACGCGCCGCTGAACAGCATGCAGTACTCCCCCGGCCTGGGGCCGGACCTGTGGATCATGGGCCTCGCACTCTCCGGCTTCGGCACCATCCTCGGCGCGGTCAACTTCATCGCCACCATCGTCGGGATGCGCGCCCCCGGGATGACGATGTTCCGGATGCCCCTGTTCACCTGGAACACGCTTTTCACGTCGATCCTGATCCTGCTGGCGTTCCCGGTGCTCGCGGCGGCTCTGCTGGTGCTGGAGGCGGACCGGCGGTTCGGCTCGCAGGTCTTCGGGTCCGCCCACGGCGGGGCGGTCCTGTGGCAGCACCTGTTCTGGTTCTTCGGCCATCCCGAGGTCTACATCATCGCGCTGCCGTTCTTCGGCATCGTCACCGAGATCATCCCGGTCTTCAGCCGCAAGCCGCTGTTCGGCTATCTGACGCTGGTGGGCGCCACCATGGCCATCACGGGCCTGTCGGTCGTGGTGTGGGCGCACCACATGTTCGCCACCGGCGCGGTGCTGCTGCCGTTCTTCTCCTTCATGAGCTTCCTGATCGCGGTGCCGACGGGCGTGAAGTTCTTCAACTGGACCGGCACCATGATCAAGGGGTCGCTGTCCTTCGAGACGCCGATGCTGTGGGCGACCGGCTTCCTGGTGTCGTTCCTGTTCGGCGGACTGACCGGGGTGCTGCTGGCGTCGCCGCCGCTGGACTTCCACGTCACGGACTCGTACTTCGTCGTCGCGCACTTCCACTACGTGGTCTTCGGCACCGTCGTCTTCGCGACCTTCGCCGGGTTCTACTTCTGGTGGCCCAAGTTCACCGGGAAGATGCTCGACGAACGGCTCGGCAAGATCCAGTTCTGGACGCTGTTCGTCGGCTTCCACACCACGTTCCTGGTGCAGCACTGGCTCGGCGCCGAGGGCATGCCGCGCCGCTACGCCGACTACCTGGCGGTGGACGGCTTCACCGCGCTGAACACCGTCTCCACCATCGGCGCCTTCCTGCTCGGCATGTCCACGCTGCCGTTTCTCCACAACGTCTGGAAGACCGCCAGGTACGGCGAGAAGGTCGAGGTCGACGATCCCTGGGGCTTCGGGCGGTCACTGGAGTGGGCGACCTCGTGTCCGCCGCCCCGGCACAACTTCACGACGCTGCCCCGGATCCGTTCGGAGTCGCCGGCGTTCGACATGAACCATCCGCAGTACGCGGCCGTGACGTCCCAGCCCGAGCCGGAGGGCGAACAAGCCGGCTCCGGGCCTCGCTGATCGCGTCGGTCGGCCGGGGGCGGCCGGCCTGCCGAGATGTCCACCGTGCGGGCGGCCCGCCGGCCGCCGCGGACGGCCACCGTCCCGGAGGGGGCGGCGGCCGGGCTCGTGGGCCGACCGCGGCACCGTGAAGCAGGTGCGGTTCATGCTGCCCTGCGGCACCCGGCCCTCCCCGTCCCGCCGGCGCGCCACGGACGGGCAAGGTCCGGGGAGGGCCGGCGGCTCGGACGACCGCCGGAACGAGCGGAGCGGCCAGTCGGCGCTCCGGGCGGGTGCGGGCGGGCGCTCGTCGTGCTCGAGAACGCTCTGCGGCAGCCGGCTGCCGCAGGCCGCGGTCAGAGCGAGGAGCGCGGCCTGCGGCAGGGGTCTCAGCAGCCCGGAATGTCCGGTGGCGATCCATCACCGCTCAGCTGCACCAGCGCGCACAGGGACTTGACCGACACCTTCCAGGTGCCGCCGTCGTCGACGGACGTTCCGGAGGCGTCCGGGAGGGCGGTGGCGCCCCTGAGGGCGACCGTGAACCTCACGTCCGCCTCGGTCGGCGAGGTGAACGTGACGTCGGTTACCTTCGCCTGGAGCTGTCCGACGCGGTTGTCACCGCTGAACGCCTCGAGCACGGGGCCCAGCAGTTCACCGTTCTGCAGGAGCTGCTTCTTCTCGTCCACCGGGGTTTCGGGGTCGAAGAACTTCTCCCAGTTCCGCCGGATCTCCCGCTCGGCCGCCTCCCGGTCCGCGGGCGCGCTGACCGGTGCGCTCGTCGTGCCGTCCGCCGACGAGGTGGGGGACGGGCTGTCGCCGCCGTCGCCGCCGCACGCCGCGAGCCCAGGCGCGAGGACCAGGGACAGCGCCGCGGCCAGCGCCGTGCCCCGTCCCGTCGCCCGTGGGCGGCGCCCCGTCCGCGGGTTCCCCCGCCCGGTGCCACTGCCGAGAACCATCTGGCCCACCAATCGGGTGCCGGTCCGGACCATGCGCCCGGTGCTTTCAGGGTCGGCCGCCAGGAGACGTAGCGCAAACCATGCGGACGGTCCCACTGCGGACCGCACACCTCGTCCTCCGGGCGGGCTGGACCGCGCTCGCCGCCGGCGCGGTGCCGTGCGTCATCGGCTGGTACGGCGTCCCGGGCGAGCGCTACGCCGAACGGCAGCTGCCCGTCCGGTCTCCTGCGGCCTCCCCGAGCCGTGCTGATCGCCGCCGGGGCGGCGTCGCTCGCCCACGGCCCGGACGCGGTCGCCGCGAGGGGTGTGGCGGAACTGTACGGCCTGCCGGCCGCCGCCGAGCAGCGGCTGCCGCCCGTCCCGCACGGCCGGCCCGCCCGCGTGCACGTGCTGCGCCGGGGCGCGGTGGTGTTCGCCGGGGGCCGGCGGACCCGGCCGGTCCGCCTTCGCGCGGTGGCCGTAGGGCCCGTCCGGCCGGCCGGACGGGGCGCCGTGTCCGGGCGGGGGGCGGCTCAGGTGCTGCTCGTGGTGCGGTCGGCGGACGTACCCGAGCGGTGTTCACTGCACACGGCGAAGGAATGCGAGGACCCTCCGGTACCGAAGTCAAACAACGCCCTTCCGTATCAAACCAGTTGACACTTACCTTGGGTAGCGACGATTTCGAGCCAACCACTTCGTTCCCTGATTTCCGGATTTGTCGACCGCCGGACAGGGCGCCCCCTGAGCCCCCTCACCTGCTCAACCGCAGTACATCAAAGGAAAGTTGACACCGAGCGGCCGATCCCGCGCCAGGCGTGACCGTACGCGCCGGATGGTTCGATTCCGTTCGCCCCGGGGCGTGACCACCGCCGCAGATCGCCCGTTGTCTTCTTCATGAGCCGGGACCCACCCGGACCACGGGCCGGGAGCCACCCGGCCTCGCCACGCACCGCATCCCGAGGGAGCCACCCGTGCCGCGCATGCTCGACGTCAGCGACGAGGTACGCGCCGAGATCGGCGACGAAGAAGCAGCCCGCCTGCTCGCCGGAGAGTCCGCCCCGGGCAGTTACGACTGCACCTCCTGCCGCACCCCGGGCGACACCCAGCAGGAGCGCACCAGCACCGTCCTGTTCGTCGGGGAAGAGACCGCCGTCCTCGCCTTCGCCCACGCCGGCTGCCTGCCCTCGCAGGTCGTCCAGGTCACCGAGGAACAGCTCCAGGGGGCCGTGCGGGCCATCGGCGGCGACACCGGGGGGCCGGCGTCCGCGCAGGCCGCACCCGAACAGGCCGTGCTCGGGGTGACCAGCGGACTGGTCCTGATCTCGGAGGAGTTGCATCCGGCGCTGGTCGTGGAGCCGACCGCGCCGGTCGCGCGGCCCGGTTCGCCCGGGTCCGGCGACGACTTTCTGCCGCTCCTCATCGAGCAGGGCTTCATGCCCCTGACCGAACTGTCGGCCGTACCGCCGACGCTGCACGGCTGGTCGGTGCTGCTCGCCGCGGGTCAGCTGCACGCCGTGCTCCAGCCGAACCCGGCCGGCGGCCGTCCGGTGGCCTGGTGGCAGGCGCACCAGCCGCTCCAGGTCACCGACGGCTGGCGGTCGGCCGCCAACAAGCACCAGCAGGTGCTGATGTTCGCCGCCCCGGTCGGCTCGATCGGCCGCCAGCCGCGCGAGGACCTGCTGCGCGACGCACTGGACAAGGCGGCGGCGAACGGCAAGCTCGTCGCCGCCGCGCTGCCCCTCGCCGGCCTCTGACCGACCCCGCCGCCCGACCGGAGCACTGCCGGCGAATGCCGCAAAAGGACCGCATCCCTTACGCCACGAGGTCGTTTGGACATACGTGCACGCATACGACGTTCCCCGCCGCCAGTCCTTCGTCTCGGTCCCCACACCCGTGCGCCCGGCGCAGGTCTCCCGGAGCGGCCTCTCGGCCACACCGATCTACGACGCCCTCTACACCGAGTACGTCAGGTCCTTCCGTTCGCTGCCGGGTGACCGCAGCGGCGAGGAGGAGCTGGGTTTCACCGCCTTCGGGAACATCCCGCGCGGTACGGGCTCGTACGGCGACGAGAGCCCGAACACGTTCGGCGCCTCCCTCGTGAGCGGCGCCCACGGTGCGGGGGCCGACGGCGGCCGCCAGGGCACCGGGCCGCAGTGGCAGCGGGTCGGCACGGTCGGCCGGCCCGCCTCCGGGATGCACCACGTGCCGGCCGGGCTGCCGCCGACCCCGCGCAGAGGCGCCTGACCCGAGGCACGGCGGAGGGGCGGCCCCACCGGGGCCGCCCCTCCGCCGTGCCTGCCGTCGGCTACTTCTTCCTGCCGCGCTTCTCCCGCACCCGCACCGAGATGTGGATCGGCGTCCCCTCGAAGCCGAACTCCTCGCGCAGCCGCCGCTCGATGAAGCGCCGGTAGCCCGCCTCGATGAAGCCGGAGGCGAACAGCACGAACCGCGGCGGCCTGGTGCCGGCCTGGGTGCCGAACAGGATGCGCGGCTGCTTGCCGCCGCGCACGGGGTGCGGGTGGGCGGCGACCAGCTCACCGAGGAAGGCGTTCAGCCTGCCCGTCGGGACCCGGGTCTCCCAGCCCTCCAGGGCCGTCTCGATGGCCGGGACCAGCTTCTCCATGTGCCGGCCGGTGCGCGCCGAGACGTTCACCCGGGGCGCCCACACCACCTGGCCGAGCTCGGTCTCGATCTCCCGCTCCAGGTAGTAGCGGCGCTCCTCGTCGAGGGTGTCCCACTTGTTGTACGCGAGGACGAGGGCGCGGCCCGCCTCCACGGCCATGGTGACGATCCGCTGGTCCTGCACCGAGATGGAGTCGGCGGCGTCGATGAGCACGACGGCCACCTCCGCCTTCTCGACTGCGGCGGCGGTGCGCAGCGAGGCGTAGTAGTCGGCGCCCTGCTGGAGGTGGACACGCTTGCGGATACCCGCCGTGTCGACGAACTTCCAGGTCTTGCCGCCGAGTTCGATCATCTCGTCGACCGGGTCACGGGTGGTGCCGGCGAGCTCGTTGACGACGACCCGTTCCTCGCCCGCGACCTTGTTCAGCAGCGAGGACTTGCCGACGTTGGGCCTGCCGATCAGGGCGACCCGGCGCGGGCCGCCGACGGCGGTGCCGAAGGTCTGTGCCGGGGCCTGCGGCAGCACCTCCAGGACCTGGTCCAGCATGTCGCCGGTGCCGCGGCCGTGCAGGGCGGAGACCGGGTACGGCTCCCCCAGGCCCAGGGACCACAGGTACGCGGCGTCGGCCTCGCCGCTCGGGCCGTCCACCTTGTTGGCGCACAGCACGACCGGCTTGCCCGCCTTGCGCAACAGCCGGACGACGGCCTCGTCGGTGTCGGTGGCACCGACCTTGGCGTCCACGACGAAGACGACCGCGTCGGCGGCCTCGATGGCGTACTCGGCCTGGGCGGCCACGGAGGCGTCGATGCCGAGGACGTCCTGCTCCCAGCCGCCGGTGTCGACGACCTTGAAGCGGCGTCCCGCCCACTCGGCCTCGTAGGTGACGCGGTCGCGGGTGACGCCCGGCTTGTCCTCGACGACCGCCTCACGACGGCCGATGATGCGGTTCACGAGGGTCGACTTGCCGACGTTGGGGCGGCCGACGACGGCGAGCACGGGCAGCGGGCCGTGGCCCGCCGCCTCGATGGCGCCCTCGACGTCCTCGAGGTCGAAGCCCTCCTCCGCGGCGAGCTCCATGAACTCCGCGAACTCGGCATCGCCCAGCGCCCCGTGGTCGTGCTCGTGCGCACCCTCGTACGCGTCCGAGCCGTCGGGCTGGATGTGGTCGTTCATGAAGTCCGTACCTCTGCGTTCATCGTGGTGATCGGTGGAACGTCCTCATGCGCGAGGCCGGTCCACTACTCAGTGTCGCCTAGCGCCCGGTGAGGCGCCTGGCGTTTTCCAGGTGCGCGGTGAGCTGCTTCTGGATGCGTTCGGTCGCCTCGTCCAGCGCCTTGCGCGTACGTCTGCCGCTGCCGTCGCCCGCGTCGAAGGGGTCGCCGAAGACGACGTCGACGCGGGAGCGCAGCGGGGGCAGTGCCTTTATCAACCGTCCGGGCCGCTCGGAACTTCCCAGCACGGCCACGGGAACGATCGGCGCGCCGCCGCGTACGGCGAAGTACGCGAGTCCCGCGCGGAGGGCGGCGAAGTCGCCCTCGCCCCGTGTGCCCTCGGGGAAGATGCCGAGGACTCCGCCCTGCTCCAGCACGCCCAGCGCCCGGGAGATCGCCGTGCGATCGATGCTGTGCCGGTCCACCTTCAGCTGGCCGATGCCGGTCAGGAACGGGTCGAGCGGGCCGACGAACGCCTCCTTCTTGATCAGGAAGTGCGTCGGCCGGGGTGCCACGCCCATGACCATGGGTCCGTCGATGTTGTGGGAGTGGTTCACCGCGAAGATCACCGGTCCGGTGACGGGGACCCGCCAGGCGCCCAGCACACGCGGCCTCCACAGCCCGTACATCAGGCCGACGCCGATGCGCCGGCCGACCTCGGCGCTCCGCACCGATGGGACGTCGGTCACTTCCCCGCCCGCTTCTCCTCGACGAGGGTGACGAGACACTCGATGACCTGCTGGAGCGTGAGGTCGGTGGTGTCCACCTCGACCGCGTCGCCGGCCTTGGCCAGCGGGGAGGTCTTGCGGCCGGCGTCGGCCGCGTCCCGCTTGATCAGGGCCTCACGGGTGGTGTCCAGGTCGGCGTTTTTGAGCTCACCGCTGCGGCGGGCTGCACGGGCCTCCGCACTGGCGGTGAGGAAGATCTTCAGGTCGGCGTCGGGCAGCACGGTGGTGCCGATGTCGCGGCCCTCGACGACGATGCCGGTGACGGCGGAGGCGGCGATGGACCGCTGCAGCTCGGTGATCCGGGTCCGTACGTCGGGGACCGCGGAGACCGCGCTGACCTTGGAGGTGACCTCCTGTCCGCGGATCGGTCCGGCCACGTCGACGCCGTCGACGGTGATCGTGGGGTTCCGGGGGTCCGTACCGGAGACGATCTCCGGCTTCCCGGCGACGGCGGCGATCGCGGACGGGTCGTCCGTGTCGATGCCGTTGGTCACCATCCACCAGGTGATCGCCCGGTACTGGGCGCCGGTGTCCAGGTAGCTCAGGCCGAGCTGCGCCGCCACGGCCTTCGACGTGCTCGACTTGCCCGTGCCGGAGGGGCCGTCGATGGCGACAATCACGGGCTGGGCGGCGCCGTTTTCCACGGGGGAACACCTTCCTGGTGCAATGGAGTGGTGTGTGCGGGACGCGGACACGCCCCGCACCAGATTACCGGCCCCCCGGAACCCTTCCGACAAGCGGACGATCCGGCCCCCCGGGGAAGGGGCGTTCCCGGGGCCCTCCCCCTCCCCGGGGGGCGCCCCGGCCCGTCACTGCCGGATCGCCCAGCCCCGCTCCCGCAGCCCCGCGGTGAGGACCGGGGCCGCCTTGGGGTCCACCGCGAGCTGGACCAGACCGGCCTGCTGTCCGGTGGCGTGCTCGATGCGGACGTCCTCGATGTTGACGCCGGCGCGTTCGGCGTCCGCGAAGATGCGGGCCAGCTGGCCGGGCTGGTCGTCGATGAACACCGTCACGCTCTCGTAGGCGCGCGGTGCGGACCCGTGCTTGCCGGGGACGCGGACCTGGCCGGCGTTGCCACGGCGCAGCACGTCCGCGATGCCGGTGCTGCCCTCGCGGCGCTCGTCCTCGTCGGAGGACTGCAGCGCGCGCAGGGCGCGCACGGTCTCCTCCAGGTCGGCGGCGAAGTCCGTGAGCAGGTCGGCGACCGGCCCCGGGTTCGCGGAGAGGATGTCGATCCACATCCGGGGGTCGGAGGCGGCGATCCGGGTCACGTCCCGGATGCCCTGCCCGCACAGCCGTACGGCGGCCTCCTCGGCGTGCTCCAGGCGTGCGGCGACCATGCTGGACACCAGGTGGGGCATGTGGGAGACGAGGGCCACGGCCCGGTCGTGGGCGTCGGCGTCCATGACGACGGGCACGGCCCTGCAGTGCGAGACCAGTTCCAGGGCGAGGTTCAGCACCTCGGTGTCGGTGTCCCCGGTCGGGGTCAGCACCCAGGGACGCCCCTCGAAGAGGTCCCCGGTGGCGGCCAGCGGGCCGGACCGCTCGCGGCCGGACATGGGGTGGGTGCCGATGTACGGGGTCAGGTCGAGCCCGCGCTCCTGGAGTTCGCGGCGTGGTCCGCCCTTGACGCTGGCCACGTCGATGTAGCCGCGTGCCGCACCGCGCCGCATGGCGTCGGCGAGCACGTCGGCCACATGGGCGGGCGGGGCGGCGACGATGACCAGGTCGACCGGCCCGTCGGGCGTCTCGTCCGTGCCGGCGCCCAGCGCGGCGGCCGTACGGGCCTGCTCCGGGTCGTGGTCGGCGAGGTGGACGACGACGCCCCGTCCGGACAGGGCGAGCGCGGCGGACGTACCGATCAGTCCGGTGCCGATGACGAGCGCGGTTCTCACTGGGCGACGTCCCTGCGCGGGGCCGCCGCGGCGCCGGGGCGGACGTACGCGACCTCGGCGCGGGGCTTGCCGGACCCGGTGCGCGCGGGGACCCGGACGACGCGGGGCCGGGCACCGTCGACGTCCGGTTCCTGGGCGCGGGTCGGGGGGCCGTCGACGGTGCCGAGCTTGCGGACGGCGGCAGGGAAGTCGCCGTGCGGGTCGGGCGTGGCCGTGAACCGGAGGCCGGTCAGGTCGTCGGTGTGCAGGCCGTTGCGCTCCGGGACCGCGGTGAGCGGCGCGCCGACCCGCTCCTCCATGTGACCGGCCTCGCCCCGCTCCGACTGGACGGCCCCCCGGACCGCGCGTACCGCCACGACGATGCTCCTTGCTGACGTGCGTGTGTGCTGTTCCGTCGTCCAGCGTAGTCAGCCCGCGCGGGGGCGGCGCCGGACGCCCGTCCGCTGAGACGGGCGGTGCACGCCTTCGGCGATGCTCTTCCGCGATGTGCTTCTTGTCCGGCGCATTCGGTGCCAGGATGCGGGAACCGCGGCTTGCGGGAGTGATGACACGGCCCCTCGTGCGACGCGCCGCACGGTCCTTCCCCCGACAGGTGCGGCGGCGCCGGCTGCGGGCCGCGGCTCGGACGGCGGGACGGCGCCTCGTCGGACACCGCCGGGCAGGAGCTGATCCCGGCCGCCGAACGTCCCCGTGGACGGGAGGATCGTGGTCACCCGGCCCGAGGAGGGCGACTTCAAGGCGTTCCCGGCGATCCGCACCCATCAGGACCGTGCGGTGGCCGACGTCGCGGACGGCACCGCCGGCCGCGCCCGCCACGGCGGCCGGTGCAGGAACACCGACGGCTCGGTGGAGCGGGGCCCGCGACCCGGCCGCTGCCCGAGGCAGCGGATCACGGCGGAGGGGAATCCGGTCCACCGGGCGTGATCCACCGCGTACGCTCCCGGGCATGCGCCCCGAGACCCTGGTCGGTGACCACACGATCTACGCCTGTGTCATGGGCTCGCGTGCCTTCGGTCTGGCCACCGAGGGCAGCGACACCGACCGCCGGGGCGTCTTCCTCGCGCCCACTCCCCTGTTCTGGCGCTTCGAGAAGCCGCCCACGCACATCGAGGGCCCGGCCGAGGAGCAGTTCAGCTGGGAGCTGGAACGCTTCTGCGAGCTGGCCCTGCGCGCCAACCCCAGTATCCTGGAGTGCCTGCACTCCCCGCTGGTGGAGCACGCCGACGCCACCGGCCGCGAGTTGCTGTCCCTGCGCGAGGCGTTCCTCTCCCGCAGGGTCCACGAGACCTTCACCCGCTACGCCCACGGCCAGCGCCGCAGACTGGAGGCGGACGTCCGCGCCCACGGCGCCCCTCGCTGGAAGCACGCGATGCACCTGCTCCGCCTGCTGATCAGCGCCCGCGACCTGCTCCGCACGGGCGCCCTCACGATCGACGTGGGCGAGGACCGCGAGCCGCTGCTCGCGGTGAAGCGGGGCGAGGCGTCCTGGTCCGAGGTGGAGTCCTGGATGGCCCGGCTGGCGGAGGAGGGCGCACGGGCCGCCCTGCGCAGTCCGCTGCCCGAGGAGCCGGACCGGCGCCGGGTCGAGGACTTCCTCGTCCGCGCCCGCCGCGCCTCGGCCCTCCAGGCGGATCCGTACGACGAGGTCGTGCAGGGCGTCGTAGGCGGAGGGGGCACCGGGCAGGACTGACGCGGCCTGCGCCGCGCCGCCGCGCGCCTCGGGAGCGTCGGGCAGCAGGGCGGCGAAGGCGACCCGCATCCGGGGGGCGCGGTCGGGTTCGCTGTAGGTCCGCAACCGCTCCGGACGCAGCCCGGACACGTCCGTCAGCCCGGTCTCCTCGCCCAGCTCGCGCCGCGCGCTCCGCGGACTCGTCCGGCCGGACGAAGCCCCCGGGCAGCGCCCACCGTCCGGCGTACGGCTCCTGGCCGCGCTCGACCAGCAGCACGGTGCAGCGCGCCCGCGCGGAGGGTGAAGACGGCGAGGTCGACGGTGACGGCGAACGGTTCGAAGGCGTGCCTGTCGTAGCCGTCCATGGCCCGCGCCCCCTTAATGGCCGAGGGGACGGTTAAGGGGGTGCGGGCCGGTCCCGCAAGCCCCTAGAGGTCGACCTCCTGCATCAGCATCCCGACCTCGGTGTTGGACAGCCGGCGCAGCCAGCCCGACTTCTGGTCGCCCAGGGTGATCGGCCCGAAGCCGGTGCGCACCAGCTTTTCGACCGGGAAACCGGCCTCGGCGAGCATGCGGCGCACGATGTGCTTGCGGCCCTCGTGCAGGGTCACCTCGACGAGGTAGTTCTTGCCGGTCTGCTCCACGACCCGGAAGTGGTCCGCGCGGGCGTAGCCGTCCTCCAGCTGGATGCCGTCCTTGAGCTTCTTGCCCAGGTCACGCGGGATCGGGCCCACGATGGCCGCCAGGTACGTCTTCTTCACGCCGTACCTGGGGTGCGTCAGCCGGTGCGCGAGCTCCCCGTGGTTGGTGAGCAGGATGACGCCCTCGGTCTCGGTGTCCAGCCGTCCGACGTGGAAGAGACGGGTCTCGCGGTTGGTGACGTAGTCACCGAGGCACTGCCGGCCCTCCGGGTCCTCCATGGTCGACACGACACCGGCGGGCTTGTTCAGCGAGAAGAACTGGTACGACTGCGTGGCGACGGTCAGGCCGTCGACCTTCACCTCGTCCTTCTCCGGGTCGACCCGCTTGCCCTGCTCGAGCACGATCTCGCCGTTGACCTCGACCCGCGCCTGCTCGATCAGCTCCTCGCAGGCGCGCCGGGAGCCGTAGCCCGCGCGGGCGAGCACCTTCTGCAGCCGCTCCCCCTCCTGCTCGGCGCCGGGGAAGGTCTTGGGCAGCTTGACGTCCTTCTTGCCCGCGTACCGCTCCCGGTTGCGCTCCTCGACCCGCGTCTCGTACTCACGGGACCTGGCGGGGGCCGTACGGGCCCCGCCGCCCTGCCGGGGGGACTGCTTGGGGCCGCCCTTGGCGCCCCCGCGCGCGGAGCCGCCCCGACCGGACTTCGGGCCGTCCTGGGTGGCCCCGGGGCCCACGTCGTAGCGGCGCTCCTCGGGGCGGGGCTTGCGGGGGCGGCCCTGCCCCTGCTTCTGGTCCCTGTCGTTGCCGGCGCCGCGGTGATTACCGCGTCCGCCGCTCTTTCCGCTGCCGCTGCTTCGCATCAGAATTCCGTCGTCGTCGTGTTCGTCGGTGGACCGTCGTCCGGGTCCGGGGCGTCCGGATCGAACGACGGCACGCCTTCCTGTGTCTCGGCCTCGATCGCCTCCGCCTCCGGGAGGAAGGGCGCGAGTTCCGGGAGCTCGTCCAGACCGCGCAGGCCCATCCGCTCCAGGAAGTAGTTCGTCGTCGTGTACAGGATCGCACCTGTTTCGGGTTCCGTGCCCGCCTCCTCGATCAGACCGCGCTGCAGGAGGGTGCGCATCACGCCGTCGCAGTTGACTCCGCGCACGGCGGAGACGCGGCTGCGGCTGACCGGCTGCCGGTAGGCGACGACCGCGAGGGTCTCCAGGGCGGCCTGGGTGAGCCGGGCCTGCTGGCCGTCCAGGACGAAGCCCTCGACGGCGGCGGCGTACTCGGGGCGGGTGTAGAAGCGCCAGCCGCCCGCGACGAGGCGCAGTTCGAAGCCGCGGCCCTGGAGAGTGTACTCGTCGGCCAGCTCACGCAGCGCGTCCGCGACCCGGCGCTCGGGGCGCTCCAGGATCTTCGCCAGGTGCTCCTCGGTCGCGGGCTCGTCCACGACCATGAGGACCGCCTCCAGGGCCGGCTTGAGGGCGAGTTCCGCTGCGGTGCGCGGCCCGGCGGGGGTCCCGGTCGTCTCCTCGCTCACGGCTTCCTCTCCTCCTCGGGCCGCTGCGGCGGCCGGTCGAACTCGTCGGTGACCGTCGGCACGGCGTTCCCGTCCCCGCCGGTCCAGCGCACGGTCAGTTCGCCGAGCGCGGTCTCCTGGTCGAGGGCGACGGCCTTCTCGCGGTACAGCTCCAGCAGGGCGAGGAACCGGGCCACGACGGTCAGGGGGTCGTCCGTGTCCTCGACGAGGGCCCGGAAGTCCGCCTCGCCGAGTTCCCTGAGCCGGGCGACGACGATCCCGGCCTGCTCCTGCACGCTGACCAGCGGGGCGTGGATGTGGTCGACGTACACCTGCGGCTTGGGCCTGGGCTGCATCGCCTTGACGGCGAGCCCGGCGAACCCCTCGGGGCCGATGCTGATGACGACCTCGGGCAGCAGCTCGGCGTGGTGCGGTTCGAGTCCGACGGTACGGGGGTGACGGCGGCCCTCGTCGTCGAGACGCCGGCTGAAGATCTCGGCGATCCGTTTGTACGCGCGGTACTGCAACAGCCGCGCGAACAGCAGGTCCCGGGCCTCGAGGAGCGCGAGGTCGGCCTCGTCCTCCACCTCGGCGGCGGGCAGCAGCCGGGCCGCCTTGAGATCGAGCAGCGTGGCCGCCACGACCAGGAACTCGGTCGTCTCGTCCAGGTCCCAGTCGGGTCCCATGGCCCGGATGTACGCCATGAACTCGTCGGTCACCTCGGACAGCGCGACCTCGGTGACGTCCAGCTTGTGCTTCGAGATCAACTGGAGCAGGAGATCGAACGGCCCCTCGAAGTTCGCCAGCCGAACCGTGAACCGCCCGTCGTCGTCCTCACCGGCGCCCGCCCGGGGGACACCGCCTCCGGGCTCCGCCCCGGCCGTGTCCTCGGTGACGTCCGCCGCCGGCCCCGACGCACTCGAGACCGTCCCCACGCCCTCCGCCCGCGCCGACGCCCCCGGGGAGGACTCCCCGGGCACGGCGGTCCCGAGCTGTGGCGCACCCACCGGTTCGACCGGCGAGAAACGTCCCGGCGCCCTCGGGTCCGGCTCGTCCGCCCCCGCGGGCCACGCGGGCGGCGCGGCACCCGCCGGGTCCGGCTGCGGGGCCGGGGCCCTGTCCCGCGACGTCACCTCCGGTGGGGGCGGCGTGGCGGTCCCCGCGCCCTCCTCGGGCGCCCCGCGCCCGGCGGCCGGGGCGTCCGGCGTCGCGCCCGCTCCCCGGCCCAGGGTGCGGCGGCGGGGCGGCCGGGCGCCGGGGGCGGGTGCGTCGTTCGAGGTCATGACCTCCGCAGGCTACCGCTACCGTCCCCGCAGGCGTCGTACGAGGATGCTGGCGTCCCCGCGGCTCTCCAGGTCGGCGAGGACCACGGCGACCGCCTCGCGGACGATCCGGCCCCGGTCCACCGCCAGCCCGTGCTCGCCGCGCAGCACCAGACGCGCGTGTTCGAGGTCCATCAGCTCCTCGGCGGACACGTACACGGTGATCTTCTCGTCGTGCCGCTCACGGCCGCTGGGCCGCCGCGCCGCCGCCCGCCCCCGCTTGCGCTGGGCCGCGCCGTCCTGTGCCGTATGACGCCGCCCGGAGCCCGCCGCGTCGCGGCTGCGGGACTCCCCGGCCCCGTCCGGCTCCGCGTCCGCCGCGACGTGCTCCGCGCCCTCGCCGCCCTGCGCGGGCACCGACTGCGGCGCGTCCTCCACGGCGGCCGCCGCGTCGCCCTCCCCCGCGGGTGCGGGGACACGGGCGTCGCCGTTGGCCTGGCGCCTGGGGGTCGACGCCTGGAGCGCCATCCCCCCTGTCGTACGGAAGAGTTCGTCGGCCCCCGGCAGACTCACTCGGCGTGACACCGGGCGAGCACCTCCCTGGCGAGCTGGCGGTAGGCGGCGGCACCGACGGAGTTGGACGCGTAGGTGGTGATCGGCTCACCGGCGACCGTGGTCTCCGGGAACCGGACCGTGCGCCCGATGACCGTGTGGTAGACGTGGTCGTCGAACGCCTCGACCACCCGCGCGAGCACCTCACGGCTGTGCACCGTGCGCGAGTCGTACATCGTGGCGAGGATCCCGTCGAGCTCCAGGTCGGGGTTGAGCCGCTCCTGGACCTTCTCGATCGTCTCGGTCAGCAGCGCCACACCGCGCAGCGCGAAGAACTCGCACTCCAGCGGCACGATCACCTTGTGCGCGGCGGTCAGCGCGTTGACCGTGAGCAGGCCGAGCGAGGGCTGGCAGTCGATCACGATGTAGTCGTAGTCGTCCATCAGCGGCTTCAGCGCCCGCTGCAGCGTGGACTCGCGCGCGACCTCGCTCACCAGCTGCACCTCGGCAGCCGACAGGTCGATGTTGCTGGGCAGCAGGTCCATGTTGGGGACCGCGGTCTTCAGCAGCACCTCGTCGGTCGCCATGCCCCGCTCCATGAGCAGGTTGTAGACGGTGAGGTCGAGTTCCATCGGGTTGACGCCGAGACCGACCGACAGCGCGCCCTGCGGGTCGAAGTCGACGAGCAGCACCCGGCGTCCGTACTCCGCGAGCGCGGCGCCCAGGTTGATGGTCGACGTGGTCTTGCCGACGCCGCCCTTCTGGTTGCACATCGCGATGATCTTCGCGGGACCGTGCTCGGTCAGCGGACCCGGGATCGGGAAGTACGGCAGCGGGCGCCCGGTCGGGCCGACGCGCTCACGGCGCTGGCGCGCCGCGTCGGGCGCGAGCGTGGCCGCGTACTCGGGATCGGGCTCGTACTCGGCGTCGGGATCGTAGAAGTGCCCCTCGGGCAGTTCGTCGTAGTCGGCGAAATGGTTGTGGGGCGCGCCACTTCCGTCGCCGGCCATGGCGTTCACGTGATGGCCATCCATGCTCTGGTGTCCTGGTTGAGTCACCACCGAAGTCCGGTGTCCCCGGTGGGCTGCGAAGGTGCGCACAGCCACGGAGCCGACAGCAGCGGATCCCGTGGGCCCCTGGTCCGGCGCAGGCATTCCTGGTTGGCCACCCCCGGGAGTAAATGTCGACTCATTCACAAGTCGTCTTACCTCCTTGGTGACCAGGAAACTTCTAGACAGGTCAGCGTGGCACCATGCCGACGATTGGCGACTCTATGGCGTGTCGACCGTTCGCAGCAACACAATCCGCCGGACCCGACCCGATGTGTCGGCATTGAAACATCCCTCTGTCAAGGGCGTACGGCCGTCGCACGGCAGGTCTCACGAGTGTGCGAATCGGTGGAAGGGTTATGTTCCGGACGAGTTGTCCAGAAATCAGGAAGTGACCATACACACATAGGGCCGGACCTTGTGGGCAAGGTCCGGCCCGGTGCACGGCGTTGACGACACATGTTGACGTATCGCCTTTGACGGCCGCTGAATTGGTCGACTTACCGGCCCGGTGGATCAGCCGAGCAGCGAGGCGAGCCCGACGTGTTCCAGGCCGTGCGCCTCGGCGACCTCCTTGTAGACCACCTTGCCGTCATGCGTGTTGAGGCCCTTGGCGAGTGCGGGGTCGCGGCGCAGCGCGTCCGCCCAGCCGCGGTCGGCGAGTTCGACGATGTACGGCAGCGTGGCGTTGGTGAGCGCGTAGGTGGAGGTGTTGGGCACCGCACCGGGCATGTTGGCGACGCAGTAGAACACCGACTCGTGGACCCGGAAGGTCGGCTCGGCGTGCGTGGTCGGGCGGGAGTCCTCGAAGCAGCCACCCTGGTCGATCGCAATGTCGACAAGGACACTTCCCGCCTTCATCCGCGAGACCAGCTCGTTGGTGACCAGCTTCGGCGCCTTGGCGCCCGGGACCAGCACCGCGCCGATCACGAGGTCGGCCTCCAGGCAGGCCTTCTCCAGCTCGAAGGCGTTGGAGACGACGGTCTGGATCTTCGTGCCGAAGACCCTGTCGGCCTCCTTGAGCTTGTTGATGTCCTTGTCGAGCAGGGTCACGTGGAAGCCCATGCCGATGGCGATCTGCGCGGCGTTCCAGCCGGAGACGCCGCCGCCGATGACGACGGCCCGGCCGGCCAGCACACCGGGGACACCGCCGGGCAGCACACCGCGGCCGCCGTGGGCGCGCATCAGGTGGTAGGCGCCGACCTGGGTGGCCAGCCGGCCCGCGACCTCGGACATCGGGGCGAGCAGCGGCAGCGCGCGGCCGGGCAGCTCGACGGTCTCGTAGGCGATCGCGGTGGTGCCGGACTCCAGGAGGGCGTCCGTGCACTCCTTGGACGCGGCCAGGTGCAGGTAGGTGAAGAGGGTCTGGTCCTTGCGCAGGCGGTGGTACTCCTCCGCGACGGGCTCCTTGACCTTCAGCAGCAGGTCGGCGGTGGCCCAGACCTCGTCGGCGGTGTCCAGGATCCGCCCGCCGGCGGCGACGTACTCGCCGTCCGGGATCGAGGAGCCCACGCCGGCGCCGCGCTCGATGACGACCTGGTGGCCGTGGCGCACCAGTTCGTGGACGCCGGCGGGGGTGATGGCCACCCGGAACTCGTTGTTCTTGACCTCGCGGGGGATGCCGACCTTCACGTCGATCACGGTCCTTGGCTCAGAGGGTACGGGGATGTCACTACGCATACCCGGGCGCGCTTGGGCACACCGGGAGAGACCGCGGAAGATTGCGCGGCAGAGCCAGTCTAATGAAGGTGTTCCCGCTGTCTAGCCTTTCATTACTTCATCCTTCAGCGGATGGGCTACGGATTTCGCAGGTGTTAGCTCTGTGTTCCGGTTCCGAGTCCTCCTCCAGGGCCTCCTCTGCCAGCATGCGCTCGGCGGTGCCCCGGTGCAGCGCGGCCGACGCGGGGTCGCCGAGGTGCTGGAAGGAGTCGGCGAGCCGCAGGTGCAGCGCGGCCTGCAGGCGGGTGTCCTCCGCGCGGCCCGCCCACTCCACGGCCTCCTGGCAGGTGCGCAGCGACTCGTCGAGCCGCCCCGCGTACTCCTGCACCCGGGCCAGCTCGCTCAGCGCCCGCGCCTGTGCGGCCACGTCACCGTTCCTGCGGTGCCCGGCGACGGCCGCGCGCCAGTTGCGCAGTGCCTCTCCGTAGCGGCCCGCGTAGGTGTGGGCGGCGCCGATGCGGCCGTAGAGCCGGGCGGCGTCCTCGCCCTCGCCGCGGGCCAGCCGCTCGGCCAGGGCACGGCCGAACCAGTCGGCGGCCCGGTCGTAGTCCCCGAGCTCCAGATGGGCGCCGCCCACGGATTCCATCGCGCGGCCGGTCGCGTACGGGTCGTTCGCCTCACGCCCGGCGTCCAGCGCGGCCCGGTAGCGCCCCAGGGCGTCGGCGGTGCGGCCGGTGCGGGCGTCGAGGTCGCCGAGGTTCAGCAGGGCCGCCGCCCGCTCTCGGGGCAGGTTCCGGCGCTCGGCGACGTCGAGCACCAGGTCGTGGATGTCGTACAGGTCGCTCGCGGCGGCCCGGGTGCCGAAGTGCGCCACCATGGCCCGCACCAGCTGGGACATCAGGCGCCGGGCGAGGGTGTCCAGCTCTCCGTCGGCGACCGCGAGCCGCGCGGAGGCCAGCAGCGCGGGACGGCGGGCACGCAGCCAGTCGGCGGCGGCCCGCGGGCCGGGGAAGCGCAGGGAGCGCGGCATCTCGAGGAGCTTCTCGCGCGCCCGGAGGCTGTCGGTCTCGGTGATGGCCCGGCACGACTGGAGCAGCCGTACCGTCCGCTCCAGCATCCGGGCACGGGCCAGCCGGAGCTCGGCGGGCCGCTCGTGGTCCTCGGCGAGGGCGCTCAGCAGGGGGTGCAGACAGCACGGCACCTCGTACTGCGGCAGCGGCGAGCCGCCCACCGGGTGCAGCAGTCCGTGGGCGGCGAAGTCGTCCAGGGTGGTGCGGGCGGACTCCACCGAGCAGCCGGCCAGGGCGGCGGCGGTGTGCGGGTCGACCAGACCGGCCGGGGCGAGGCTGAGCAGCCGCAGTGTGCGGGCGGCCGGTGCGGGCAGCGAGGCGTGCACGAGCCCCAGGACGCGGCTGACGACGGTGTCCTGGCCGGGGTCCGTGTGCAGTTGCCCGGCGAGATCGGCGACGGCGGCCTTGGGCCGGGCGGCGAGCCAGCCCCCGGCCAGCACCAGGGCGGCCGGCTGCCCCTGGCACTGCTCGGCGAGCCGTTCGGCGGACCGGGGGTCGACCGTGACGCGCACCGATCCGGTGAACCGGGACAGCACCTCCACCGCGGACTTGGTGTCGAGGCCGCCGAGGGTGCAGGGACGGACGTCCGCGATGCCGGTCAGCGGACCCGCGGAGACGGCGACGGCCAGGCAGTCCGGGTTGTCCGGCAGCAGCGCGTCGACCTGCTCGGCGTCGGCCGCGTCGTCCAGCAGGAGCAGCACCCGGCGGTCGGCCAGCCTGGTGCGCAGCGCCTCACCGAGCTCGTCCTCGGCCGCTCCGGCGGGGGCGGGCGCCTCCAGCGCGTCGAGCAGCTCCCGCGCGGCACGCCCGACGGGCACGCGCGTGCCGTCGGGTTCGCTCAGCCGGGCGCGCAGCACGCCGTCGGGGTAGCGGTCGGCGACCTGGCGTACGAGTTCCCCGGCGAGGGCGCTGCGGCCGGAGCCGGGCCGGCCGGCGATGAGCAGCACGCGTGCGCGGGGCGCCTTGCGGCCGGAGAGGGTGTCCAGTCCCGCGCGCTCGATGTCGGCGCGCAACTCCTTCAGCTCCCTCGTACGGCCCAGGAATCGACCCTCGTCGGCGGCGTCCCGAAGGAGCCGCACACCGTCTGGGTCCACCGCCTGATCCGTCACGGGCCTCACTCCCGTCCCACCGCGCGCAAGCCCGCCGGGACTCCGGACCGGGCGTTTTCCAGAGCCTAGTTCACGCTCTGCGACGTTCCCGGTGGAGCGCGGCGGGCGTATCCCCCGATCGGATCAGCTGATGGTCATATCACCATGTATGCAGGAGGGGATCAGGCCTCGAACGGACGCGCCGGCCACGGCGCCTGAGCCGGACGCAGCGCGTCCAGGCCGTCACCGGCCCGTGCGGTGACCAGCGCGAGGACGCCCACCGCCAGGCAGTTGTTGTGCAGATCACCGGCCAGCACGCCGCGCACCAGCTCCTCGGCCGGGACCCGGGCCAGCTCCATGTCGGCCTCCTCGTGCTCGACCTCGAAGCGCGCGCCCTCGGCCTCGGACAGCCCCCGGGCCAGGAAGATCCGTACGGCCTCGTCGCAGCCGCCGGGCGTGGTGTAGACGTCGGTCAGCACCCGCCAGTCCTCCGCCTTGACGTGCGCCTCCTCGTACAGCTCGCGCTGGGCGGCGTGCAGCGGGTTCTCGCCGGGGACGTCGAGCAGGCCGGCCGGGATCTCCCACAGCTTGTGGCGCACGGGGTGGCGGTACTGGCGCAGCACCAGGACCCGGTCGGCGTCGTCGAGGGCGAGGACGGCCACGGACCCCGGGTGGACCTGGTAGTCGCGGTGGACCACGGTCCCGTCGGGCATGACCACATCATCGGTGCGGACGGAGGTCTTGTTGCCCGTGAACGGGGTCCGGGTCCCACGGATCTCCCACTCCTCCGGAGTGTCCTTGATCGTCATGGCTGTCCTTTCCGGCGTACGGCGGTCGTGCGCGTGCCGTGCGTGAGCATGTGCGAAAAAGTGGCCGGGGCGCACACCTGTGAAGGTTCGCGCCCCGGCCACCGTACAACCGGGTGTGCTACTTCGAGATCTTCCGCTCGACCGAGGCCTTCACCAGGCCCGCGAAGAGCGGGTGCGGACGGGTCGGACGCGAGCGCAGCTCCGGGTGCGCCTGGGTCGCGACCAGGTACGGGTGGACCTCGCGCGGGTACTCGACGTACTCGACGAGCTTGCCGTCCGGGGAGGTGCCGGAGAAGACGATGCCCGCCTTCTTCTCCAGCTCCGCGCGGTAGGAGTTGTTCACCTCGTAACGGTGCCGGTGACGCTCCTCCACGTACTCCTTGCCGTCGTACACCTCGCGCACGATCGAGCCCTCGGCCAGCTTCGCCGGGTACATGCCGAGCCGCATGGTGCCGCCCATGTCGCCCTCACCGGCGACGATGTCCAGCTGCTCGGCCATGGTGGAGATCACCGGGTGGGCGGTGCCCGGGTCGAACTCGGTGGAGTTGGCGTCCGAGATGTCCGCGAGGCTGCGCGCGGCCTCGATCACGATGCACTGCAGGCCCAGGCACAGACCCAGCAGCGGGATCCGGTTCTCGCGGGCGTACTTGATCGCGCCGACCTTGCCGAGCACACCGCGGTCGCCGAAGCCGCCCGGGATGCAGATGCCGTCGACGTCACCGAGCTGCGCCTGGGCGCCGGCCGGGGTCTTGCAGTCGTCGGAGGTGACCCACTTGATCTTCACGCGGGCCCTGTTGGCGAAACCGCCCGCGCGCAGCGCCTCGGTGACCGAGAGGTAGGCGTCGGGCAGGTCGATGTACTTGCCGACCAGGGCGAGGGTGATCTCGTGGTCGGGGTTGTGGACGCGGTCGAGCAGGTCGTCCCAGGTCGTCCAGTCCACGTCCCGGAACGGCAGGTCCAGCTTGCGCACCACGTAGGCGTCCAGGCCCTCGGAGTGCACGACCTTCGGGATGTCGTAGATCGAGCGGGCGTCGGGGCAGGCGACCACGGCGGCCTCGTCGACGTCGCACATCAGCGAGATCTTCCGCTTGATCGCGGTCGGCACCTCGCGGTCGCAGCGCAGCACGATCGCGTCCGGCTGGATGCCGATGTTGCGCAGCGCCGCGACCGAGTGCTGGGTCGGCTTCGTCTTCAGCTCACCCGAGGGGCCGATGTACGGCAGGAGCGAGATGTGCACCACGAACACGTTGTCGCGGCCGACCTCGTGCCGGACCTGGCGGACGGTCTCCAGGAACGGCAGCGACTCGATGTCGCCGACCGTGCCGCCGACCTCCGTGATCACCACGTCGACCTCGTCGGTCGCCATGCGGCGGATGCGGTGCTTGATCTCGTTGGTGATGTGCGGGATGACCTGGACGGTGTCGCCCAGGTACTCGCCGCGCCGCTCCTTGGCGATCACCGTCGAGTACACCTGGCCGGTGGTGACGTTGGCGGAGCCGTCGAGGTCGCGGTCGAGGAACCGCTCGTAGTGGCCGATGTCCAGGTCGGTCTCGGCGCCGTCGTTGGTGACGAACACCTCACCGTGCTGGAAGGGGTTCATCGTCCCCGGGTCGACGTTGAGGTACGGGTCGAGCTTCTGCATCACGACGCGCAGACCCCGGGCCTTGAGCAGCATGCCCAGGCTGGAGGCGGTGAGCCCCTTGCCGAGCGAGGAGGCGACACCCCCGGTGACGAAGATGTGCTTGGTCGTCGAGGATTTGGGTGGCATGGCCAAGAGGGGGCTCCCGTGGTCGCGGCTTGTGGGTGCGGTTCCGGGGCTTTCTGGCCCACCGGTCCACGGGCTACCAGCGTAACAGCGCCTCGGGGCGACGGCTCCCGAACACGCTCCGCACGCGTGCCGTCACTGAAGATTACCGCACACGGGCCCCCACCCCCTGGTCACTCCTTCGGCGGACCCGGGTTGTCCCGAGCGGCACACAGATCATCTACGTGCGTCGTATCCTGCTCGGACACTTGCTGCCGAGCCCGGCCGGCCGAACGGCGCCACCCCCGCCCGTGACTTCCGGAACAACGTGAGCTCGTCAGTTCGTTGAGCAGAGATCGACGCTTTGCCCCCATGGCCGAGCGACTGTTGTGCCTCACGGCTCAACGACGTATTTCAAGACCCCTTGACCGCACTAGCGACAGCCCCTTACGGGGTAACGTGGCCGTTCGACTGGAGTTGCACGTGGCCGGGCGCATCGAAGACTACGCACTCATCGGAGACATGCAGACCGCCGCGCTGGTCTGCCGGGACGGCACGGTGGACTGGCTGTGCCTGCCCCGTTTCGACTCCCACGCCATCTTCGCCGGCCTGCTGGGCACCGAGGAACACGGCTTCTGGCGGCTGGGCCCCGCACACGCCGGGGACGCCGAGCCACCCACGGCGACCCGGCGCGGCTACCGCGGCGACTCGCTGATCCTGGAGTCGGAGTGGGACACCCCGCGCGGCACGGTCCGGGTGACGGACTTCATGCCCCCGCGCGACGGCGCCCCCCAGCTGGTCCGGATCGTCGAGGGCCTCTCCGGCCGGGTGCCCATGCGTTCGGCGCTCCGGATGCGTTTCTCGTACGGCAGGGTGGTCCCGTGGGTGCACAAGCACGAGGGACGCACGGTCGCCGTCGCGGGCCCGGACTCCGTGTGGTTCGACACCTCCGTGCAGACCTACGGCGAGTCGCTGACCACCTACGCGGACTTCACCGTCGCACCGGGGGAGCGGATCGCGTTCACCCTCTCCTGGGAGCCCTCGCACAAGCAGCCGCCGCCGCTGCCGGAACCGGAGCAGGCGCTGGAGGCGACCGAGGAGTTCTGGCGCGGGTGGGTGGAGCACTGTACGTACCACGGCCCCTACCGGGAGGCCGTGATCCGCTCCCTGATCACGCTCAAGGCGCTGACGTACGCCCCGACCGGCGGCATCGTGGCCGCGCCCACCACCTCCC
Source organism: Streptomyces pimonensis (assembly GCF_041380215.1). Classification (NCBI taxonomy): domain Bacteria; kingdom Bacillati; phylum Actinomycetota; class Actinomycetes; order Kitasatosporales; family Streptomycetaceae; genus Streptomyces; species Streptomyces pimonensis. Next base: position 14,612 of record NZ_JAHWZY010000034.1, on the reverse strand, counting down.
TGCCGGAGGACATCGGCGGCGTCCGCAACTGGGACTACCGCTACACCTGGCTGCGGGACGCGGCGATCACCCTGTCCTCGCTGCTGCGCACCGGCTACCGCGAGGAGGCCCGCGCCTGGCGCGAGTGGCTGCTGCGCGCGGTGGCGGGCGACCCGGAGAACCTGCAGATCATGTACGGCATCGCCGGTGAGCGCGAGCTCGGCGAGGCGGAGCTGGACTGGCTGCCCGGCTACGAGAACTCCGCCCCGGTCCGGGTGGGCAACGGCGCGGCGCACCAGCTCCAGCTGGACGTGTACGGCGAGGTCACCGAGGCCCTGCACCTGGCCCACATGACCGGTCTGGCCCGCAACGACTACGCCTCGCTGCTCCAGCTGAAGCTGATCCGCTACCTGGAGAAGCACTGGCAGGAGCCGGACGAGGGCATCTGGGAGGTGCGCGGCCCGCGCCGCCACTTCGTGCACTCCAAGGTGATGGCCTGGGTCGCCGTCGACCGCACCATCAAGCTGATCGAGTCCGGCGACGCCCACGGCCCGCTGGAGGAGTGGAAGCAGCTGCGCGACGACATCCACCGGGACGTGTGCGAGAAGGGCTACGACAGGCAGCGCAACACCTTCACGCAGTCCTACGGCTCCAAGGAGCTGGACGCCTCCCTGCTGCTGATCCCGCAGGTGGGTTTCCTGCCGCCGGACGACAAGCGGGTGATCGGTACCGTCGAGGCGATCCAGCGCGAGCTGTCCACGTCCGACGGGTTCATCCTGCGCTATCCGACGGAGGGCAAGGACGAGGGCGTCGACGGCCTGCCGGGCGACGAGGGCGCGTTCCTCGCCTGCTCGTTCTGGATGGCGGACGACCTGGCGATGATCGGCCGGGTGGACGAGGCGCGGAAGCTCTTCGAGAAGCTGCTCTCCCTGCGCAACGACCTCGGCCTGCTGGCGGAGGAGTGGGACCCGCACCTGAAGCGCCAGGTCGGCAACTTCCCGCAGGCCTTCAGCCACGTCCCCCTCATCGACACGGCCCTGCGGCTGACCGCCTCGGGGGCGTACGGCGGCTGAGGCCCGCCAGCCCGGCGCGAGCGCCCTCAGGGTGCGCTCGCCGCCGGGTTCGCCCGCCGTGGCGGGGGCCGGGGCGATCCCGTCCGGGCCGGCCGGCGGCTGGGCGGCGGCGTCCACGGGCCTGCGGCATGCGGCATGCGGCGGAGACGGCGACGGCGGCGCAGGGGTTGCCGGACCGCCCCTGGCACGACGCCCGGCGGCTGGACATCGACCTGCTGCTGTGGCGGTCGCGCGACCATCCGGACCTGGCCGACTTCGTGGACCGCGCGATCGGTCCGGTGCTGGACCACGACCGCCGCTCCAAGCCGCCCCTGCTGCCCACCCTGGAGAGTTATCTGGCGCACGCCGGACGCAAGGCGGAGACGGCCCGCGAACTCCACCTGAACCGGCAGACGCTCTACAACAGGCTGGCCCGCATCGGCGAGTTGCTGGCCACCGACCTCGACGACCCGCACACGGTCCTGACCCCGGGTCTGGCCCTGCGGGCGCGACGGCACGTGCCCTGACCGGGGCCTCCGGTTCAGAGCGGCCGGGGCTGGGTCAACTCGTCGTACACGCTCAGCACCTGGGCGACCGTCTCGTCCTCGGTCGGCCAGGTGGCGGCCTGTCGCACGCCCCGCTCCCTGAGCGCTTCCCGGCGCTCCGGATCGCCCAGCAGCCGCACGACGGCGTCCGCGAACGCCCGCGCGTCGCCGTACGGGACGAGTTCGGCGGCGTCGCCGACGAGTTCGGGGGTACCGCCGACGGCGGTCGCGACGAGCGGAACGCGCGCGTGGAGGGCCTCCTGGGCGAGCGGCGAGCGCGACTCCCACCGGCTCGGCAGCAGCGCGATGTCGGCGGCGGCCAGCAGATCCGTGATGTCGTCGCGCCGCCCGATGAGCCGGACCGGCAGCCCCTCGTCCTCGATCCTGCGCCGCAGTTCGCCGCGCAGCGGCCCCTCCCCGGCGAGCACCACCAGCGGCACGGGGTCGAGGCACCGCCACGCGTGCACGGCGTCCAGCAGGACGTCGTAGCCCCGGTGCCGTTCGAGGGAGCCGACGGCGATGAGCAACGGGCGTTCGACGGCGCCGAGTTCGGCCCGGACCTTGGGCCGCAGCCGGTCTGGGTCGTCCGGCGCCGGGGAGGTGCGGGCCCCGGGGAGGGACGCCGCGGCCAGTCGGGCGTCCCGCGCGCCCGTGCGGCGCGCCCGGTCGACGAGGACGGAGGTCGTCCCGAGCACCACGGTGGCCGCCTTGACGACCCGCCGCTCCAGCACGCGCAGGAAGTGGGCGCGCGGCCCGTCGGCGTGCGCCCGGTCGTGCCAGGTCACGATCAGCGGGGTACGCCGTCCGCTCAGGGCCAGCACGGTGCGGAGGGAGGCGTGCAGCCCGTGCGCGTGGACCAGGTCGGCGCCCGTGCAGGCGGCCCGGAGCACGGCCACCGATCCCGGGTCGCTGCTGCGCGGCACGTGCACGTGGTCGGCACCGACGCCGGTGAAGTCGTAGGTGTGATCCGCCTCGCGGGGGGCGCACACCGTGACCCGCACGCCCCTGGCGACCAGCCCCGCGGCCAGCGAGCGCACATGGGCGCTGCCGACGGCGTCGCCACCGCCCAGCACCTGCACGGTGCGCAGCGGTGAGTGGCTGCTCACGGGGATCACGTGGCCGGGCTCCTGGTTCGGTTCGTGCGGTCCCGAAGAACGTACAGAAGGATCGGGCGCGTTCCTCGCCGTACTCCGTCAAGGATGCCAGGCCACAAGGCCGTTGCGGTGACGCCGGCTTCCCGGGCCCGCAGCGGACCGTAAGTCACCCACCCGAGTGACGGAACCTCGCTCTCCCCGGTACGGTCCCGCGGCTACGCGTCCGCCCGTGCCGTCGCCAGCAGCTCCTCCGCGTGGGCGCGTGCCGTCTCGGAGTCCTCCTGGCCGGCGAGCATGCGGGAGAGCTCGCGGATGCGGTCCTCGCCCTCGAGCACCTTCACGCCGGAGCGGGTGACCGAGCCGTCGTTGGTCTTCTCCACCAGCAACTGCCGGTCGGCGAACGCGGCCACCTGGGGCAGGTGCGTGACGACCACGACCTGCGCCGTCCTCGCCAGCTTCGCGAGCCGCCGGCCGATCTCGACCGCCGCCTTGCCGCCGACACCGGCGTCGACCTCGTCGAAGAGGTACGTCGGCACCGGGTCCGTGCCCGCGAACACCACCTCCACGGCCAGCATCACGCGCGACAGCTCACCGCCCGACGCGCCCTTGGCGATGGGCCGGGGCGGCGCCCCGGGGTGCGGGGCGAGCAGCAGCTCGACCTCGTCCACGCCCGACGGCCCGTAGGCCACCGTGCGCCCGCCCACCTCGACGCCCTCCGGGTCCTCGGTCTGCCGGATGTCGAACGACACGCGCGCGTGCGGCATCGCGAGCGAGGCCAGCTCGGCGGTGACCGCCGACGCGAACCGCTCCGCCGCCTCCGTCCGCGCGTCCGTCAGCTCCTGCGCCAGGACCCCCAGCTCCGCGCGGAGCGCGTCACGCTCGGCGGTCAGCTCCCCGATCCGCTCGTCGTCGCCGTCCAGTTCGGCCAGCCGCGCGGCGCCCTGCTCGGCCCACTCCAGCACCGCCGCGATGTCCTCGCCGTACTTCCGGGTCAGCGCGGTGAGCGCGGCCCGCCGCTCCTCCACCGCCGCCAGCCGCAGCGGATCGGCGTCCAGGTCGTCGGCGTAGCCCGCCAGCTCCCCGGCCACGTCGCGCAGCAGGATGCCGACCTCCCCGATCCGGTCGGTCAGCGCGGCCAGCGCCGGATCGTGCGTCCGTACGGCTTCCAGGGCCCGCTGGGCGCCCGCGACGAGCGTCCCGGCGTCCACGCTCTCGGGGTCCTCCGGATTGCCCGCCAGCGCGGCGTGCGCGACCGCCGCGGCGGACGCCAGCGCCTCGGCGTGCCCGAGCCGCTCGGCCTCCTCCGCCAGTTCCACGTCCTCGCCCGCACGGGGCTCCACGGCGGCGATCTCCTCCAGCCCGAAGCGCAGCAGGTCGGCCTCCTGGGCCCGCTCACGCGCACGCGTGGTGATCTGCTCCAGCTCCGTGACGACGGCCCGCAGCCGCTTGTACGCCTCGCTGTACTTGCCGAGCGGCACGGCGACCGCGTACCCGGCGTAACGGTCCAGCGCCTGCCGCTGCCGGGACAGCTTCAGCAGCCCCTGCTGGTCGGTCTGCCCGTGTACGGCCACCAGGTCGTCGGCGAGTTCGGCCAGCAGCCCCACGGGCACGCTCCGCCCGCCCAGGTGGGCCCGTGACCGCCCCTCGGCGGAAACCGTCCGGCTGACCAGCAGCGTCCCTTCGTCGAGCTCGGCCCCGGCCTCCTCGGCGCGTACGACGGCCGTGGAGCTGTCGGGCACGGAGATCCGTCCCTCCACCACCGCGTTCCGCGCGCCGATCCGCACCAGGGCCGCATCCGCCCGTCCCCCCAGCAACAGGCCCAGGCTGGTGACCACCATGGTCTTGCCCGCGCCCGTCTCACCGGTGACGGCGGTGAACCCGGGCGACAACTCGACGACAGCGTCATCGATGACCCCGAGCGACCGTATCCGCATCTCCTCAAGCACGCACACGACCTTACGAGGTCGAAGCCGGGGAGTGCGACCGCCCCGCCCTTGTCACCCACGGGAGTGGATGTCCCAGGGGCTCGGGGCCGTGCCGGCGCACGACTCCGCCGCGCGGGCGCGACAGGCCACGGACCACTCCACCGGGACGGCTAATGCGGTGCGCCCCGCCACCCGGACACGGGCAGGGCGAACTTCGCCACCAGCCGGTCGGTGAACGAGGCATGGTGCAGTCTGGCCAGTCGTACCGGCACCGCCCCCCGCCGCACCTCCACCCGCGCGCCGGCCGGCAGCTCCACCGTCCGCCGCCCGTCGCACCACAGCACCCCCGGCGGGATGTGCGGCAGCACCTCCACCGCCAGCACCGAGTCCGGCGAGGTCACCAGCGGCTTGGCGAACAGCGCGTGCGCCGAGATCGGCACCATCAGCAGCGCCTCGACCTCCGGCCACACCACGGGCCCGCCCGCGGAGAACGCGTACGCGGTGGACCCGGTGGGGGTCGCGCACACGATCCCGTCGCAGCCGAAACCGGTCACCGGCCGCCCGTCGATCTCCAGGACGACCTCCAGCATCCGCTCGGCGGACACCTTCTGCACGGCCGCCTCGTTGAGCGCCCAGTCCGTGTGCACGATGTCGCCGTTGCGGTGCACCACGACGTCGACGGTCATCCGCTCCTCGACCTCGTACGCCCGGCTCACCACCCGGTCGACGACCTTGTCCAGATCGTCCCGCTCGGCCTCGGCGAGGAACCCGACCCGTCCGAGGTTGACGCCCAGCATGGGCACCCCGGAGGCGCGGGCGAACTCGGCGCCGCGCAGCAGCGTGCCGTCGCCGCCCAGCACGATCAGCAGCTCGCAGCCGTCCAGGCACTGCGGGGTGGCCTCCTTGGCGGTCTCCACGTCGTCCGGCAGCGGCAGGTCGCGGGCCTCGTCCTCCAGGACCCGTACCCCGAGACCGGAGCGCAACAGGCCCTTGACCACGAGCTCGGCGCTGCGGATGGCCGCGGGCCGCCCGGTGTGGGCCAACAGGAAAACAGTACGAGCTCGGTTCTGTGTCAACGCGGCCCCTCCGCAACAGCACGGTCAACGTCGGCCGGGTCCAGTTCCGGAGCCCCGGCCCGCAGCCACAGAAAGTACTCGACATTCCCGGAGGGGCCGGGCAGCGGACTCGCCGTCACGCCCCGCGCTCCGAGCCCCAGCTCCCAGGCCCGGTCGGCCACCCCGCGCACGGCCTCGGCGCGCAGCCGCGGGCTGCGGACGACTCCGCCGCTGCCCAGCCGCTCCTTGCCCACCTCGAACTGGGGCTTCACCATCATCACCAGGTCGGCGTCCGGTTTCACGCACCGCTTCAACGCGGGCAGCACCAGTCCGAGCGGGATGAAGGACAGATCCCCCACGACAAGGTCCACAGGCTCCCCGTCGATGACCTCGAGCGTCAACTCCCGTACGTTCGTACGGTCCCTGACCGTGACGCGTTCATCCTTCTGCAGGGTCCAGGCGAGTTGTCCGTATCCGACGTCCACGGCGACCACGTGCGCGGCCCCGGCCCGCAGCAGGACGTCGGTGAAGCCACCGGTGGAGGCGCCGGCGTCGAGCGCCCGGCGCCCTTCCACGACCAGCCCCCGCGGCACGAAGGCGTCCAGGGCGCCGGCCAGCTTGTGGCCGCCGCGCGAGACGTAGTCCGGGTCGCCGGCGTCCTCGGCGACGACGATCGCGGCGGCGGTCTCCACCTGTGTGGCGGGCTTGGTCGCGACCGTCCTGCCCACGCTGACCCGCCCGGCGGCGATGAGCTGGCTGGCGTGCTCACGCGAGCGCGCGAGCTTGCGGCGGACCAGCTCCGCGTCGAGACGGCGGCGTGCGACTCCTGCCACGTTCGGTTCAGCTCCTGTGTCCGTGTGTCGAATGGGACGGGGGGCCCGAAGGGCCTCGTCGAGGGGTTGTGGTCGGGTGACGGGAGGGACCCGGAGGTCCCGGGCGGGCGTCGAGCGCGGTGAGCGCGTCGCGCAGCCCCCGGTGTACATCCTCGTACACCTCGACGTGGCCGTCCGTGGTGAGGTGGTCGGCGTCGGCCAGCCGCTCCACGTGGGCGTCCACCTCACGGTGGCCGGTGGGGGTGCGCGGCACGCCCAGGGGCGCGGGGGCGGCGGGGTCGTCCTCGGGCGGCGGCTGCACGGTGCCCGTGCCCTCCGCCTCCGGCACTGCGTCGTTCATGCCCCGACGCTACCGCGAACGCCCGGTGTACCGTCGTCCGCGATGGCCACGATCGGGGAGTGCCGTGCCGCACTCGACAAGCTCTCGGACAGCCTGCGGGGCGCCGAGGGGGACGTCCGCGCGGCCGCGGCGCTGGACCGCTCGGTCAGCTGCCACGTCACCGACCTGGACGTGACCTTCGCCGGCCGGCTCGCGGGCGGAGGGATCGAGGTGCACGACACCTTTCCCGGCCCGCCGCGCGAGAGGGCGCGGATACGGCTCGCGATGACGGGTGACGACCTGGTGGCCCTGGTCGACGGCGAACTGCACTTCGCCAGGGCCTGGGGTTCGGGCCGGGTGCGCCTCGAAGCGGGGCTGCGGGACCTGTTCCGCCTCAGGAGGCTTCTGTAGCTCCCGCCTTCTCCGCCGCGCCCTTCGCCCGTGCCGTGCGGGCGGCCGGCACCACCAGCGGGGTGCCCGTCTCGGGATCGTCGATGACCTGGCAGCGCAGCCCGAAGACCTCCTCGACCAGACCGGCGGTGACGACGTCCTTCGGGGCGCCCTGGGCGATGACCTTCCCCCGGCGCAGGGCGATGAGGTGGGTGGCGTACCGGGCGGCGTGGTTGAGGTCGTGCAGCACGGCGACGAGGGTGCGTCCCTGCTCCTCGTGCAGGTCCGCGCACAGGTCGAGCACGTCGATCTGGTGCTGGATGTCGAGGAACGTGGTCGGCTCGTCGAGCAGCAGCAGCGGGGTCTGCTGGGCCAGCGCCATGGCGATCCACACGCGCTGCCGCTGACCGCCGGAGAGCTCGTCGACGTAGCGTTCCGCCAGCTCGGCGACGCCGGTACGGGCCATCGACTCCTGGACGACGCGCTCGTCCTCGGCGGACCACTGGCGCAGCAGGCCCTGGTGCGGGTACCGGCCACGGCCCACCAGGTCGCCGACGGTGATGCCGTCGGGCGCGATGGACGACTGGGGCAGCAGGCCGAGGGTGCGGGCGACCTTCTTGGCCGGCATCGACTGGATGACCTGCCCGTCGAGCAGGACCCGCCCCTCGCTCGGCTTGAGCATCCGCGACAGCGCCCGCAGCAGCGTCGACTTGCCGCACGCGTTGGGGCCGACGATCACGGTGAAGGAGTTGTCCGGGATCTCCACCGACAGCTGTTCGGCGATGACCCGCTGGTCGTAGGCCAGGGTGACGTTCTCGGCGGACAGTCGGTTCACGGTGCTCCTTCGATGGTTCGTCCCGCTGCCGGCGGTGTCGCCGGCTCTCATATCCGTCCCGCTCTGCGCTCGGTGACCAGCAGCCACAGCAGATAGGCACCGCCGAGCACGCCGGTGACCACGCCCACGGGCAGCTGCCCGGCGCCGAACACCCGCTGCGACGTCCAGTCGGCGGTGACCAGGAGGGCGGCGCCCATGCACAGCGAGGCGGCCAGGTTGGGGCCGGGCGAGCGGGTCAGCCGCCGGGCGAGCTGCGGTGCGGTGAGCGCGACGAAGCTGACCGGTCCGGCGGCGGCGGTCGCGGACGCGGTGAGCAGCACGGCCGCCAGCATCAGCAGCAGCCGTACGCGCTCCACGCGCACTCCGAGCGCGTACGACACGTCGTCGCCCATCTCCATCATCCGCAGGCCGCGCGAGTTGGCCAGGACCAGCGGTACGAGGACGGCGCACAGGGCGAGCAGCGGCCAGACCTGGTTCCAGTCCCGGCCGTCGAGGGATCCGGTCATCCACACGACCGCGCGGGCGGCGTCGACGATGTCGGACTTGGTGAGCAGATAGCCGTTGACCGCCGTGACGATCGCCGAGACACCGATGCCGACCAGGACCAGACGGTAGCCGTGCACGCCCCGCTTCCAGGCGAGCGCGTAGATGGCGAACCCGGTCACCAGTCCGCCGGCGAGCGCGCCGAGGGCGACCTGGTTGGCGCTCCCGGAGAACAGCACGATCACCGTGAGTGCGCCGGCCGTCGCCCCCTGTCCGAGGCCGAGCACGTCCGGACTGCCCAGCGGATTGCGGGAGACGGACTGGAACAGCGCGCCGCCGAGCCCGAGGGAGGCGCCGACGAGCAGCCCGACCAGGACCCGGGGCAGCCTGAGCTCGGTGACGATGAACTCCTGGCCGGGGTCGCCCTCGCCGACGAGGGTCCGCAGGACGTCGCCGGCGGGGATCGGGAAGTCGCCGGTGCCGATCAGCACCACGCTCGCGGTGAGCGCCGCGAGGAGGAGCAGGGCGACGACGGTGAGGGAGCGCACGTCCAGCCGGACCGAGATGCCGCCGGGGGTCCGCACCGCGCGGTTGGTCTTCACAACTGGGCCGTCCTCCGCCGTCGTACGAGAAAGATGAAGACCGGGCCGCCCAGGACCGCGGTGACGATGCCGACCTGGAGTTCGGCGGGCCGGGCCACGATCCGGCCGATCACGTCGGCGCCGAGCAGCAGCACGGGCGACAGGACCGCCGCGTACGGCAGGATCCAGCGCAGGTCGGGTCCGGTGAAGGAGCGCACGACGTGCGGCACCATCAGGCCGACGAAGACGATCGGCCCGCAGGCGGCGGTCGCGGCCCCGCACAGGACGGTCGCGGCGAGCATGGACAGCGCCCGGGTGCGGTTGAGGTTGGCGCCGAGGGCCTCGGCGGTGTCGTCGCCCATGGCCATGGCGTTGAGCGGCCGGGCGAGCGCCAGCGCCAGCAGGGAACCGGCCAGCAGGAACGGCAGCACCTGGGTGACGGTCGAGTCGGTCCCCGAGGCCAGCGAACCCACCGTCCAGAAACGCATCCTGCCGAGGGCGGCGTCGTCCAGGATCATGATGGCCTGGAGATAGCCGTACAGCGCCGCGCTGATGGCCGTACCGGCGAGCACCAGCCGCACCGGCGTCGCGCCCCGGCTGCCGCCGAGGAACCACACCAGCGCGCCGACGGCCGCCGCTCCGAAGAAGGCGAACCACACGTATCCGGACAGCGAGGTGACGCCGAAGAAGGTGATGGCGGTGACGACGGCGGCGGACGCGCCCGCGTTGAGGCCGAGCAGTCCGGGATCGGCCAGCGGGTTGCGGGTGAGCGCCTGCAGGACCGATCCCGCCAGGCCGAGCGCGGCTCCTGCGAGCACCCCGAGGACGGTTCGTGACAGCCTGTCGGCCACGACGACGTCGCCGTAGGTGCCCGAGTCCTCGAACAGGCCGTGCCAGACCTGCGCCAGGGACAGCTCCTTCGCCCCGATCGCGATGCTCGCCAGCGCGACGAGCACCAGGATCACGACGGAGACGAGCAATCCGAGGACACGTATCGCCCGGCGGTTCGGGGGCGCGGGAGCGGTCTCCGCGCGCTGTTCGGGGGGACTCTCGACCAACACGCAGTTAGGTTAGCCTACCCTGCCAACCGATCAAGCTTCCCAGGTCCGGTTCTCCAGGTGGCCCGGGAGTCCCCGGGAATCCGGAAGGCCCGAAGGCCGGGGAGACCGGACCCCTCACAGCCCCAGCCGTGCCAGCGCCTTCCCGCCGCCCAGCTCGCACACGTCGTCCCCGGCCGCCGTCCACGCCGCCGCGCACAGCGCGCGCAGCCCGTCCAGCGCGTCGCCGGTGCCCTCCAGTTCCAGCTCCCCGGCGCCGGCCGCCGCCGTCCAGCCACCGCACCGGAACCCGGCGCCCGCCCGGGTGACCTCCGGCTGACCGGTGAGCATCCCGCGCAGATCGGCGTCGACATACGTCGGCCGGTGCTGCGGCGGCGCGGCGAGCAGCCGCGCGCCGTCCGTCACTCCGGTCAGCACCAGCAGCGAGTCCACCCCGCCGTTGAACGCGCCCTCGATGTCCGTGTCCAGCCGGTCCCCCACCACCAACGGCCGCTCGGCGCCCGTCCGCAGGATCGTCTCCCGGTGCATCGGCGGCAGCGGCTTGCCCGCGACCTGCGGCTCGGCACCCGTGGCGATCCGTACGACCTCCACCGCCGCGCCGTTGCCCGGGGCGATGCCCCGTCCGCTGGGAATCGTCAGGTCGGTGTTGGACGCGAACCACGGCAACCCGCGCGCCACGGCGTACGACGCCTCCGCGAACCTCCCCCATGGCAGCTCGGGACCGCCGTACCCCTGCACGACCGCCACCGGGTCGTCGTCCGCCGACTCCACCGGCACGAGCCCGCGCTCACGCAACGCCACCCGCAGCCCCTCACCACCGATCACCAGCACCCGGGCGCCCTGCGGCACCTGCTCACCGACCAGCCGCGCGACCGCCTGCGCGGAGGTGATGACGTCGCCGGCCTCCGCCGGTATCCCCAGCTCGGTCAGATGAGCGGCCACGGTGCCCGGGGTACGCAGGGCGTTGTTGGTCACGTAGGCGAGACGCATACCGCCCTCGCGGGCCGCGGCCAGCGACTCGACCGCGTGGACGATCGCACTCCCGCCCGCGTACACCACGCCGTCGAGGTCGAGCAGCGCCGTGTCGTACGCCTCACTCAGGGCCTGCCCACTGCCTTCGGGCCTCGTCCTGACGCTCCGGCTCATTCCGCATCGCTCCTCGTTCGACGGCTTTCCCCCGATCATCCCCCATACCACCGGCACCCGTACGATGCCGGGATGAACACTGCAGGTCACTCGACGGCAAAGGCGCCCCGGGGCCTGGAACTCACCCCGTTCCGAGGCCTTCGTTACGACCCCGAACGGGTCGGCAGCCTGGCAGCCGTGACATCCCCGCCGTACGACGTCGTCGTCCGCCCCGACGGCCTGCACCACCTCCAGTCCGCCGACCCGTACAACATCGTCCGGCTGATCCTGCCCGAGGCCGACACGCCCGAGGCGCGCAACGCCCAGGCCGCCGACACCCTGCGCCGCTGGCGCGCGGAGGGGGTCCTGACCGTCGACCCGGAGCCCTGTCTGTACGTCTATGAGCAGCGCGACGGCGACGGCATGGTGCAGCGCGGCCTCATCGGCGCACTGCGCGTCTCCGACCCCGACGAGCGGCTGGTGCTGCCGCACGAGGACGTCATGCCGCACATCGTCGCCGACCGCGCGGACCTGATGCGGGCCACCTCCGCCAACCTCGAACCGCTGCTGCTCACCTACCGGGGCGACGGGGGCGGCGACTCGGCGGCCGTCACGGCCGATCTGCTCGAACGCACGGCCGAGCGGCGGCCCCTGCTGGCGACCACCACGGAGGACGGTTTCCACCACCGTCTGTGGTCCGTCACCGACCCCGTCGACCTGACCGCGATCCAGCGGGAACTCTCCGGTCACCAGGCTCTCATCGCCGACGGCCACCACCGCTGGGCGACCTACCGGCGACTCCACGCGGAGCACCCCTCCCCCGGCCCCTGGGACCACGGCCTGGTCCTCCTCGTCGACACGGCCCGCTATCCCCTGCGCGTCCGTGCCATCCACCGACTGCTGCACGACCTGCCGGTCGCGGACGCCGTCTCCGCGCTCGACGGCCTGTTCCGCGTCCGCCGCCTGGACGCACCGCAGGCCGAGGCGATGGACGCCCTCGCCGAGGCCGCCTCGGCGGGCAACGCCTTCCTCCTCGCCGGGGACGGTGCCTTCCACCTCGTCGACCGCCCGGACCCGGAGCTGCTGGCCCGCACGATCCCGGTGGACCGTCCGATAGCCTGGCGCACCCTGGACGCGACGGTTCTGCACGCCACGCTCCTGGACCACGTCTGGCGCGTCCCCGACTCCCCCGCCCACATCGCGTACATCCACGACACGGCGGCCACGATCGAGAAGGCGGAACGCGACGGCAGGACGGCCGTCCTGATGCACCCGGTGCACGAGGACGTCGTCCGCGACCTGGCCCGCCAGGGCGTCACGATGCCGCGCAAGTCGACGTCGTTCGGCCCGAAACCGGCGTCGGGCCTGGTCCTGCGCGCGCTCGACCTGTGACGAAGGGGCGGGCCCTCCTCAAAGTCCCGCCCCTTCGTCCCCGCCCTGCGCCTCGGACGTCAGTCCTTGTCGTCCGAGGCCGCCTCGGTGTCGTCGGCCTCGTCCTCGCCGAGGGCGTCCGTGAACTCCACGCCGTCCAGCTCGGCCAGCCGGTCGGAGGCGTCCGTGCTGCCGTCCCGGTCGGCCTCCACGGCCTTGGCGAACCACTCCCGCGCCTCGCCGCTCCGGCCGGCGGCGTGCAGCGCGTCGGCGTAGGCGTAGCGCAGCCGCGCGGTCCACGGCTGGACCGAGCTGGACGCCAGCTCGGAGCTCTGCAGCGTCACGATCGCCGCGTCCAGCTGGCCCATGTCACGCCGAGCGCCGGCCGCGACGAGCCGCATCTCGACCTGTCCGGCCTTGTCCAGCTTCTGCACCTCGGGCGCCCCGGCCATGTCCAGCGCCTTCTCCGGCCGACCGAGCCCACGCTCGCAGTCGGCCATGAGGGGCCACAGCTCCACGGTCCCGGTCATCCGTCGCGCGGCCCGGAACTCGGCGAGCGCCTCGGTGTACTTCTGGTTCGCGTACGCGGCGAACCCGGCGGCCTCCCGTACGGCGGCGACACGCGACGCCAGCCGCAGGGCCACCCTGGAGTAGCCGTACGCGCCCTCGGGGTCCTCGTCGATCAGCCGGGCGACCATCACCAGGTTCTTGGCGACGTCTTCCGCGAGCGTCTTGGGCAGGCTCTGCAGCTCCTGCCGTACGTCCTTGTCGATCTCCTCGCCCGTGACGTCCTCGGGGATCGGCAGCCGCTTGATCGGCTCCCGGTCGCGGTCCCGGTCCTCGCGGAACCGCCCGCCACCGTGCCGGTCGTCCCGCCCACGGAACCCACCGGGCCGCCCGCCCCGGTCGTCACGCCGAGGCCCGCGCCCACGGTCGTCCCGGTCGTCCCGGCCCCGGTAACCGCCGCGCTCGCCGCCGCGGCTGTCGTCGCGACGGAAGCCACCGCGTTCCCCGCCGCGGTTGTCGTCCCGCCCACGGTAACCACCCCGGTCGCCACCGCGGTCGTCACCTCGCCGGTCGTCACGGCGGTCGTCACGGCGGAAACCACCACGGTCGTCACGGTCGTCGCGACCACGGAAGCCACCGCGGTCGTCACCTCGCCGGTCGTCACGGCGGTCGTCACGGCGGAAACCACCACGGTCGTCACGGTCGTCGCGACCACGGAAGCCACCGCGGTCGTCACCTCGCCGGTCGTCACGACGGCCGTGACCCCGGTCGTCGTCCCGACGGAAACCACCACGGTCGTCACGGCGGTCGTCACGGCGGGAACCACCACGGTCGTCACGGTCGTCGCGACCACGGAAGCCACCGCGGTCGTCACCTCGCCGGTCGTCACGACGGCCGTGACCCCGGTCGTCGTCCCGACGGAAACCACCACGGTCGTCACGGCCACGGAAACCACCGCGTTCTCCGCCACGGTTGTCGTCCCGCCCACGGTAACCACCGCGCTCCGGCCGGCCATCAGTGCGGTCGTCACGGCGGAAGCCCCGATCGCGGTCATCGCCCCGTCCCGGGCCACCACGCTGGCCACCACGGTCGGAGCGTTCAGGACGGTCACCACTGTCCCGTCGGCGCTGGTCGCGCTCCGGTCGGTCGTCGGGAGAGTTGGTGGACATGGGTGACTCCTGTCTTCGGTACTGCAAGCATAAATAAAAAAGGACCCCTGGTCCCAGCTGAACGCTGGTGACCAGGGGTCCTTCCAAAGATTGTTCGGCGGCGTCCTACTCTCCCACAGGGTCCCCCCTGCAGTACCATCGGCGCTGTAAGGCTTAGCTTCCGGGTTCGGAATGTAACCGGGCGTTTCCCCTACGCTATGACCACCGAAACCCTAATGGTTTCGAGCGAACAAGCACACTTTTCTATTGTCTGTTCTGCTCAAAGCCGACAACGGTCGTTGTCTCAGAACT
>NZ_JAHWZY010000033.1:0-80292 GCF_041380215.1 Streptomyces pimonensis | reverse complement strand
CACCACGTCGGACGTGTCGCCGAGCCAGAAGCTGGAGGCCGCACTGGCCGAGTCGAGGAAACGCCGGCGGCAGCGCACCTGATCGATAGCCTGACAGATCGACCAGTGGTGAGCTGTTCAGAGTTTCTTTACTTGATTCAAGGCGGGCCCGCTGGCGCGGACCCGCGCGCGGCCGGTGCGCGGGGCCGGCCGCTACGGCGCCGCCCCGCTTACCCGGACCCGGCCCCTGGCCGCGCAGAACAGCACTCCGGAACAGCCAGTGGACCGCAGGAATCCCCCGACGCGCCAGCACTCGGCGGGACCGGACCAGACATGGGCGAGCCATGCCGACGCCTCTGGGGCGGGCGACTGAGCGGCACACTCGTTCGAGGTCTCGCTCACGGCGGCGAAACCTCGTGTCAGCAGGTGGGAGCGCCCGTATGCTGGCCGTGTACCGCGTGTCGAGGTCACACCGAGACTGCCGGTCGGATGAGGAGGTGAAAGGGAATGAGCGTTGCCATGGACCACACCGGGCCGTGGACCGTCGCAGACGTCCTGGCCCTGCCCGAAGACCGCACCACCCGCTACGAGCTGCTGGGGGAGTCCCTCGTAATGTCCCCCGCCCCCGGCGTCCGCCACCAGCGGGCCTCGTTCCGCCTCCACGTCGCCCTGGACGCGGCTGCCCGAGCCGTCGGCGCGCCGGTGGAGATCCTGGAAGGCGTCAACGTCGTCCTGCCGTCCGGGCTGTTCGTGCCCGACCTGGTCGTGGCCGACGCCGGCGCGACCGCCGACGACCCTGTCACCGTCGACATCGACGCGGTCCAGCTTGTCGTCGAACTCGTCTCTCCCGGCAACAGCACCATGGACCGCAAGGTCAAGCCCATGCTGTACGCCGAGGCCGCCATCCCGCACTTCTGGCGCCTGGAGTTCGACCCCGCCCCCATGCTCGTCATCTATGAACTGCAGGGCGGTCGCTACGTAGAGCGGACCACGGCACTCGCGGGCGTGACCACCCACCTGGACACCCCGTTCCCGATCGCAATCGATCCGGCTGGACTCTCTCGGCAGTAGATGCCTTCTGACGGCAACGCTGACGGCAACCGGACCCGCCAGAGCCGGACGTCAGTGGATTTCCACGGACCCATGGATCGGCGTTGACCTGCGAAAACGCAGGCGAATAGGGGCCGCCCAGCACACGTACTGTGTGCTGGCGGGGGCTACGCCGCTCCTCGTACACAACTGCAACGAAGCCTTCCGTCGCGCGATGAGCGAGAAAGAGTTCAACCAGCTGGGACCCAACGGTGAGATCACTGTCCGAGATGCCGAGACTTTCGTTACGCAGGACCGTGAGGCCTGCCGCATCGGACCCACCGCAGGGGAGGCAGAAATGCCGAGATGCACACGATTCTGGTGCGCTTCGAGATTCTCCCGGGTACCCGCGACGAATTGATCGCGGACGGTAAAATGCCTGAGGGATCGGTCAGGATGTAAATGCCGTACACCTGAGGTCGGAACGCGGCTTCGACACGTACGGCCTCAGACCCGGATCGGTCGGAGTGTTCCATTCGGAAGTCGTCGGATTCGGAGGAGTGGTGGACCGGTGACGTTCCCCGGAGAGGAAAGATCTCAGGCTGATCTGGTTGAAGCACTCGCCGACGGCACGGGACGGGATTCCAGGTCCATCGCGGCCGGGCATCCCAAGGTCACTCAGCTCATCGCCTCCTGGATCCGGGAAGCCGCTCACGCGGGAAACTGGACAAGGGTCGACAAGTTCGCCAACCTGGCTGCCCCCTTGCGGGCGCCGGGTCTGGGCGGGGCTCTTCAGAGGATCCTTGATTCGGACGCCGTGGGGTTCAACAGAGAGGATCTCGTGGAAATCCTCGGGGAGATCCGGGAAACGGACGCGGTCGCCTGCCTGTTCAGGGCGGCGGAAGGTTCGGTGGACGAGGACGCTCCGGCGTACTGGCTGTGCCAGAAGGTCATCTCCTCTCTGGGGGAGATCGGCACGCCGGAGGCCCTTGAACGCCTTCGCCGGATGACGTCCCCGTCGTGGCCCGACGTTGTCCGATGGCATGCGGCTGTCGAACTCGGGGTCGAGGACGAGCTCGGGTTTGACGAAGATCAAATGCTGGGGTAGCCGGAGCCCCGGGCGCTGTTGAGATCCAAGGAGTTCCCACAGCGTCAGCGAAAAGGAAGCCCCGCCAGATGTGTTCTGGCGGGGCTTCTGCGTGGGGGACCGCAGTAGTCGACGGCAACGTCAGCGGACGAGGGCGGCGCAGGACGGTGGTTCATCGCCTTCGCCGTTGACCCTCTTGGTGACCTCCGGGCCGACGAGCACGGTGCTGAGGGTGTCGATGGCGTCGCACTGGAGGCGGAGCCGGACGTGGGCGTGGACGGTGGCGGTGACGCCGATGTGGGCGTGGACGAGGAGTTTTTTGATCACGACGGGTTCGCCGCCCTGTTCCAGGAGCAGGGCGGCGGTCGAGTGCCTGAGGTCGTGGAAGCGGATGCGGCGGAGGACGGCCTTGCGGAGGAGCGTGGTGAAGGCGCGGGTGAGGTTGGTCGGGCCGATCAGCCTTCCCTGCGGCGTGGTGAACACGTGCCCCTTGTGCTGCCACGTGGTACCCGCGGGCCTCGTGCTCGTGCTGCTGCTGTCCGTGGTGGAGCTTCGGCGACTGGAGGCAGCGGGGGGGGAGGGTGATGCGGCGCTCGGACACCCGGGGCTTGGTGGGCAACGTGGTGAGCCCGCCGGTGCGGATGCGCTGCAATGTTCGGTGGACGGCGAGAAGGTCGAGGCCAGGTGTCCGTGATCAAGGGGAAGCTTCAGTTCTGCTGATCAACGACCGGTGTGCTGCGCTCCGGCCGGCTCTCGGCGCTGCCGTGCGGCCCGAATCTCCGTCAGCGCCACGACGATGGCGGCGGCGTTGAGGGGAAAGGACACCACGTTCGCCACTTCCGGCAGTTCGAAGGCGCGCAGGAGGCTTGCAGTGGTGGAGGCGAGGAGGAGGGTCAGCGGAAGACAGCGGCGCCACCAGGGGAGGTCCCGTATCCGGAACACAGTGACGGAGCCCCACAGGGTGAAGGCGAACAGGGCAACGCCGAGGGCGGCGACGGCGAAGAGCATGGAGGTTTTCCTGTCGGGCGGTGGCGGGGTCTGCTTACACACTGAGGATCGTCCACGACGGCTCGGGGGTGGGTGCCGTGCCCCCACTCCTGATCGGTCAGTGCTCGGGCATCATCCCTTGGCGCAGACGATGCGACAGCTGGAGACGTAGACCCGTGATGTCCGAACACAACTCCAACCGCCGGTCCGGGTCCACTTCTTGCCAGTGGAGGCAATCCGGTAGGTGGTGCGGTCCCGATAGAAGTACTGGCAGTGGTTCTCGTGGGTGGCCAGGATCCTCTGCTTGCCCCAGCCGTACCAGGCCACGACGTTGCACCTGAAGACGTACTGCTTGCGGTAGCGGTACTGGCGCTTCCACGCGGCGATCGGCAGAGGACCCCAGCCACCGCTGACGACGCCCCAGACCCAGTGGTAGTTGTCATTCTGCCGGCTGCCATGGGTCCACCGGGTGGTCCGAAGCCGCTCCGGGGACCGCGACGACGACCGCTGCGGGAGTTCCCGGACCGCGTTCACGCCCCGCACCCCCACAACCACGCGACATCACCGATGGCGCGGGCCGGGTTCAGGACGCCCGCGCGTTTACGCATGGACGGGGTCACCGATGCGTGAGAGGCAGCGCGCGGCAAGGTGGGGTTCCGGACCGCTCCCCGTCGGTGACAGACGAGTGCCCCGCGCGGTCTCAGCCCGCGGTGACCGTCTCGCGGATCGTGCCGTCCGGGCCGGCCACCAGGACCGGGGTCGCGGGGCCGCCGAGGTCCCGTACGGCCGCCCGGTCCTCGGGGGACGCGGACTCCGCCTCGGTCACCACCGCTGCCGCCTCCAGCGACGTCGCGCCGGACGCCACGGCCATCGCCACCGCCGTCTGCAGGGCGCTGAGCTTCAGGGAGTCCAGGGCCACGGTCCCGGCGACGTACGTCCGGCCGGTCTCGTCGCGTACGGCGGCCCCCTCGGGCACACCGTTGCGGGCCCGGGCGGAGCGGGCCAGGGTGACGATCTTTCGGTCCTCGGGGTCGAGGGCGGTGGTGTCGGTCATGATCCGAGCATAAGGGGGCCGCGCCCCCGGTCTCAGGGGCGGTCGAGGAGGAGGCGTTCCGCTCGTGGCAGACCGGCCACCACCAGGTCGTGCGAGTCCTCGACCAGCTCCCGGACCAGGCGGTCCGGGAGGGCGCCGTCCGCCGTCACCGTGTTCCAGTGGCGCTTGTTCATGTGCCGGCCGGGGACGATCAGGTCCGGGTGTTCGGCGCGGAGCCGGATCGCGTCCTGCGGGTCGCACTTGAGGTTGACCGTGAGGGGCTCGGCGTCGAGGTTCGTCAGGGCGAAGAGCTTGCCCCGCACCTTGAAGACCGAGGTCTCCGGGTTGAAGGGGAACTCCTCCACGGCCGCGTTGAAGGACAGGCACAGGGCGCGCAGTTGCCGCGGGGTCACTCCGGCTTCTCCTCCTCGTCGGCGGGCGGGTCCGCCGGGACCACCGGCTCCACCAGCACCGTCACGATCTTGTTCCGGCGGCCGGCCGACGCCTCGGCCGTGAGCCGCAGCTCGCGGGCGTCGGGGAGGGCGACCACGGACGAGGCGCCCGCGATCGGCACCCGGCCGAGGTGCTTGGCGAGCAGCCCGCCGACGGTCTCCACGTCCTCGTCGTCGAACTCCTCCAGGCCGTACAGCTCACCGAGGTCGGTGATGTCGAGGCGGGCGGTGACCCGGTAGCGGTCCTCGCCCAGCTTCTCCACCGGCGGCAGTTCGCGGTCGTACTCGTCGGTGATCTCGCCGACGATCTCCTCGAGGATGTCCTCGATGGTGACGACGCCGGCGGTGCCGCCGTACTCGTCGACGGCGACGGCGACGTGGTTGCGCTGCTTCTGCATCTCGCGCAGCAGGTCGCCGGCGTTCTTGGTGTCGGGCACGAAGAACGCCGGGCGCATCGCCGTGGACACCAGTTCGCTCTCGGCGTTCCGGCTGATGTGCGTCTTGCGGGCCAGGTCCTTGAGGTAGACGATCCCGACGATGTCGTCCTCGCTCTCGCCGGTCACCGGAATGCGGGAGAACCCGGAGCGCAGGGCGAGGGTGAGGGCCTGACGGATGGTCTTGTACCGCTCGATCACCACGAGGTCGGTGCGCGGCACCATGACCTCGCGCACGAGCGTGTCGCCGAGTTCGAAGACCGAGTGCACCATGCGGCGCTCCTCGTCCTCGATCAGCGACTCCTTCTCCGCGAGGTCGACCATCGCGCGCAGCTCCGCCTCGGAGGCGAAGGGTCCGCGCCGGAAGCCCTTGCCCGGGGTGAGCGCGTTGCCGATGAGGATCAGCAGGTTCGGGACCGGTCCCATGATCCGCGCGAGCGGGACCAGGACGTACGCGGCGGCCGTGGCGGTGTTCAGCGGGTGCTGGCGGCCGATGGTGCGCGGGGAGACCCCGACGGCGACGTACGACACCAGGACCATGATCGCGATGGCGATCAGCAGCGACTCGGCCGTCTCGTCGAACTCGCGCAGGCAGCCGTAGGTGATCAGGGAGGCGGCGGCCATCTCGCAGACGGCTCGGACCAGGAGCGCCACGTTGAGGTAGCGGGTGGGGTCGCCGGCGATCTGCGCGAGCCTGGCGCTGCCCCGGCGGCCGGAGCGCACGGCCTCCTCGGCGCGGAAGCTGGAGACGCGCGCGATGCCGGCCTCCGCGCAGGCGGCCAGCCAGGCGACGACGACCAGGGCGATCGCGCCGAGCACGAGTGTCGGACTCATGACACGGTCGGGGCCGGGGAGGGGCCGGTGAGG
Source organism: Streptomyces pimonensis (assembly GCF_041380215.1). NCBI lineage: Bacteria > Bacillati > Actinomycetota > Actinomycetes > Kitasatosporales > Streptomycetaceae > Streptomyces > Streptomyces pimonensis. The sequence goes on along the minus strand of NZ_JAHWZY010000033.1, from coordinate 74,424 downwards.
CCCCTCTCCGCGCGCCAGCCGTCCACGATGGCGGCCTGCAGGCCGAACATCTCGGCCTTCTCGTCCGGTTCCTCGTGGTCGTAGCCCAGCAGGTGCAGCACACCGTGGACGGTGAGCAGCTGGAGCTCCTCGTCCATGGTGTGCCGCGTCTCCGCTTCCTCGCCCTGCTTGGCGGCGACCTCGGGGCAGAGCACGATGTCGCCGAGCAGCCCCTGCGGGGACTCGTCCTCGTCCTTGGACGGGGGCCGCAGCTCGTCCATCGGGAACGACATGACGTCCGTCGGCCCGGGCAGGTCCATCCACTGGATGTGCAGCTGCTCCATGGCGTCGGCGTCCACGACGATCACCGAGAGCTCGGAGAGCGGGTGGATGCGCATCCGGGCGAGCGCGTAGCGGGCGATGTCGAGGATCGCCTGCTCGTCGACCTCGGTTCCGGACTCGTTGTTGACGTCGATCGACATCTGGTGCTCGGTCTACTTCCCCTTGTGCCCGGACCCGCCGCGGCCGCCCTTGTGGGTGCCGTTCTGGGTGCCGTGCCGGTTGTCGTACTGCTCGTACGCGTCGACAATACGGCCCACCAGCTTGTGCCGGACCACGTCGTGGGACGACAGCCGGGAGAAGTGGACGTCGTCCAGGCCCTCCAGGATGTCCTGCACCTGCCGCAGTCCGGACTTGGTGCCGTCGGGCAGGTCGACCTGCGTGACGTCACCCGTGATCACTATCTTCGAGTCGAAGCCGAGACGGGTGAGGAACATCTTCATCTGTTCGGGGCTGGTGTTCTGGGCCTCGTCGAGAATGATGAAGGCGTCGTTGAGCGTGCGACCGCGCATGTACGCCAGCGGCGCGACCTCGATGGTCCCCGCCGCCATCAGCCGGGGGATCGAGTCGGGGTCGAGCATGTCGTGCAGCGCGTCGTAGAGCGGGCGCAGATACGGGTCGATCTTCTCGTAGAGCGTGCCCGGGAGGAATCCGAGCCGCTCCCCGGCCTCGACCGCGGGGCGGGTCAGGATGATGCGGTTGACCTGCTTGGACTGCAGGGCCTGCACCGCCTTGGCCATGGCGAGGTACGTCTTGCCGGTGCCCGCCGGGCCGATGCCGAAGACGATGGTGTGCTTGTCGATCGCGTCCACGTAACGCTTCTGGTTGAGCGTCTTGGGACGGATCGTGCGGCCGCGCGAGGACAGGATGTTCTGCGTGAGCACCTGGGCCGGGGTCTCCTGGCCGTCGCTCTCCCCGTTCTCGCTCGCCTTGAGCATGGCGATCGAGCGTTCCACTGCGTCCTCCGTCATCGGCTGCCCGGTGCGGAGCACCAGCATCATCTCGTCGAACACGCGCGAAACGAGGGCGACCTCCGTGGCGTCACCGACCGCGCTGATCTCATTGCCCCGGACGTGGATGTCGGCCCCGGGGAAGGCCGTCTCGATCACGCGCAGGAGGGAGTCCCCGGAACCCAGCACGGTCACCATGGGGTGCTGGGCGGGGACGGTGAACTGCACTCTCGCCTGCCCCTGCGCGGGGGTGTGAGCTGTGGGTGTCTCAGTCATGGGCCGGCGCTGAAGGCCTGCGGATCCTCCTCGTCACGGCCGCACATCGGAGGGCGGCCTCGCGCTTCCAGGGTACGACGGAGGAGGGGCAGGCCCGTAGGACTTTTACGGGGCCTCTCGCCTCGGCCGAGCCGGACGGCGGGCGGGGCCGGGCGGCGAGCCGAGCCGGGCGGGGCCTGGGCGGCCTCCACGGCCGGCCCCCGTCTCAGGCGGACCGGCGGAAGCCGATCGTCGGCACCGCCCGCCGCAGCGGCCACGGCCGCACCAGTTCCCCCGGGACCAGCCCCGCCAGGAACTCGTACCGCCGCAGTGCCGAGGGGTCCTGCCCCTCGACCGACCGCACCTTGCGCCACCACGCCCCGATCTCCGTCCACCCCGGCGCCGACAGCGATCCCCCGAACTCCTGGACGGACAGCGCCGCCGTGAGCCCCGCGAAGGCGAGCCGGTCGGCCAGCGGCCACCCCGCCAGCGTCCCCGTGACGAACCCGGCGACGAAGACGTCCCCCGCCCCGGTCGGATCGAGCGCCTCGACGTCGATCGCCGGCACCGAAGCGGTCTCCCCCGTGCGCCGGTCCACCGCGTACGCGCCCTCCGCCCCGAGGGTGACCACGGCGACGGGCACGTGCTCGGTGAGGGCGTGCGCCGCCGCGCGGGGGCAGTCGGTGCGGGTGTACCGCATGGCCTCCTCCGCGTTCGGCAGGAACACCTCGCAGTGCCGCAGGTCGGGCAGTGCGGCCAGGTCCCACGTCCCGGTGTCGTCCCAGCCGACGTCGCCGAAGACGCGGGTGCCCCTGCGCGCGGCCTGGGCGATCCAGGGCGCGCTGCGGCCGGGCGTGAGGGAGGCGACGGCGGCTCGCGCGCGGGGCGGGCACGCAGGCAGGTCCGCGCCCGGAGGGCGTTGTCCGAGGGTGGTGGTGGGTGAGGGGCGGGACGGTTCCTCGGGGGGTGGTTCGTGGCCGTGGGAGACCATCGTGCGCTCGCCGTCGTAGGCCATGGAGACCGTGACCGGGGAGTGCCAGCCGGGCACGGTGCGCGACGAGGAGAGGTCGATGCCCTCGCCCTGCTCCAGCGCGTCCCAGCAGTACTCGCCGTAGTGGTCGTCGCCGAAGGCCGCCGCGAGGGAGGTGCGCAGGCCGAGGCGGGCCAGGGCGGTGGCCATGTTGGCGACGCCGCCGGGACTCGACCCCATCCCGCGCGCCCAGGACTCGGTCCCGCGCACCGGGGCGGAGTCGAGCCCGGTGAAGACGATGTCGAGGAAGACCGTGCCGGTGAGGTAGACGTCCCAGGGCGGGGCGTCCGGTGTGCGCAGGGCGGCGAGGGGATCGACCTGGGGCGAGCGGTGCGGTCCCTCGATGCGTGCCTTCCCGGTGGACGCCTTCACGGTGCGCTCCCTGACGTGGTGCGGTTTCAGCCAGTGTGCACCACCCCGGCGACAGCGTGACCGCCGTCGGTCCGTGTCACTCCCCGGGGATCACCAGCGCGGCACGGCCGGTGTGGTCCGGGTCGGCGCCCCGCACGGCCGCCGCGTCGTCGCGGTCCCGCAGGGAACCGTCGTCGAGCCACCTCCGCCGGGGGCCGCCGGCCGGTCGCGGCCGAGTCCGACGCCGGGGCCTCCCTGCGGTACGCCTCCCCCGCGCAGGACGCCATCAACTGCTCGATGCCGGGGCCCGGCCGGCGTCGGAGCGGGAGGAGCGGATCGTCGCCGTGACGCGGGAGCTCCGGACGAAGGCGGAGAGGACGGTTTCCGCAGGTGACGAGGCCGTTCGCTGGTATTGGCGAACTCCGCTACCCGGCCTTTCGTAACATCAAACGCAAGAGTGATTCAGATCACTCCTTGTGCGCTCCCGTTGCCCTGTCCCCGCTTGATACAAATTGGCCGCGCGGCCCGTCCGTCGACGGTCGTCGCCCCCTCCCTCCCCACGCTCTCCGCACCGTCCCTTCCGCACGCCCCGGGAATGCCCGTGTTCGCCCCTCGCACCACTTCCTGGCCCCTCGCCGCCCTTTTCACGGCCGGGTACCTCGCCCCGTACCTGCTGCCGACCACCGTCGGCCGGCTGGAACGCGGCCTCGGCCTCTCCGCCACCCAGGCGGGAGCCGTCGGCAGCGCGCTGCTGCTGAGTTCCGCGACCGCCGGGTTCCTGCTGGCGTCGCGCGTGGAGCGGGTCGGGGCGCGGACCCTGGCCCGGCTGGGCCTGCTGCTGGCCGCCGTCGGCTACGGCGGGGCCGCCCTCACCACCGCCGTACCGGCCGTCGTCGCCGGCGCGGTGATCGGCGGGTTCGGCTCGGGTACGGCCACGACGGTCGCCGCCACCCGGATCGCCGCGGAACGGGACCCGCACCGGGCGTCCGCCCTCGGGCTGCTCAGCGTGTCCGCCCTCGCCGGGCTGGTGTACCTGACGGTGCCGCACCTGCCGGGACACGGGCTCACCCTGGCCGCCATCGCCCTCACCGCGCTGGCCGTGTGGCCGCTGACCTCCCGGCTGCCGACCGGCACGCCCGGTCCGCGCCGCACCGAGCCGGACGGCACCGTCCTTCTGCCGCACCGGCGTTCGGGCGCGGTCCTGGCCGGCGCGATGCTGCTGTGGTCGCTCGCCCAGAACGCGCTGTGGGGCGTGAGCGGGCGCATCGGGGTCGGCCAGGCGCACCTGTCCGAGCCGACCGTGGGCGTCGTCTTCGCGGTGGCGCTGGGCGCCGGACTGCTGGGCGTCCTGGGCGCGGGCGCGCTGGGGCCGCGGCTGGGGCGGGCACTGCCCGTCGGCGGCGGCACGGTCCTCATCGCCGGCTGCGTCGCGCTCAGCGCCTCCGCGACCGGTCTCGGCAGCTTCGCCGCCGGTGAGATCGTCTGGAACACGATCTACCCGGTCGTCCTGTCCTACCTGATCGGGCTGGCGGCCTCGCTGGATCCGCGGGGGCGCTGGGCCGTGCTGGTCGGCTCGGCGTCGTCCCTGGGGACCGCCGCGGGACCGCTGACCGGCAGCCTGCTGTCCGCACAGGCCGGGTTCCCGGTGATGGGCGCGGTCCTCGGCACCGTTCTGCTGCTGGTCGCGCTGCCGATGACCGCGGTCGCCCTGCACACCGGCGGACGCCCGCTGCTGCCGGGCGCGGTCCGCCGTCGCGGCGGCCATCCGGCGGCCGTGCTCGCCGCGGCCACGGGCACCCCGACGGGCCCGGTCCCCGAGGTCGGCGCCCCGGAACAGCCGGTGGTCGAGATCTCCCTCGACGGCACCCCGGCCCCGGCCCAGCACACCTACGACACGGCGGCGGCGACCCGGGCGCCGGGCGCCCACTGAACGACCGCCGTCCCCGCGGGCGGTCGCGCCGCCCCGGGGGCGCCTCCCCGGCCCTTGAGGCACCGAGGGAGGCACGGACCGCCCGCAGCCGCGGTCAGCCGAAGTCGTACGCCTCCACCTCGGCGAGGTACCGCGCCCGCAGCGCCTCGTCGTCGTCCAGGAACGAGGCGAGGAAGGAGTTGCGCGCCAGTTCGCGCAGACGCTCCGGGCCGAGGCCCAGAGTCTCCCGGACCGCGTCGAAGTTGTCCCCGGCGTAGCCGCCGAAGTACGCCGGGTCGTCGGAGTTGACCGTGCACATCAGCCCCGCGTCGAGCATCGCCGGCAGCGGATGGCCGGCGAGGGTGTCGACCGTCCGCAGCCGCACGTTGGACAGCGGGCACAGCGTCAGCGGCACGCGTTCCCGCACCAGCCGCTCCACCAGCGCCGGATCCTCCACGCAGCGCAGCCCGTGGTCGACCCGTTCCACGCCGAGGACGTCCAGCGCCTCGGTGATGTACTCCGGCGGCCCCTCCTCACCGGCGTGCGCCACGCGCCGCAGCCCCAGCGCGGCGGCGGCCTCGTACACCTCGCGGAACTTCACCGGCGGATGCCCGACCTCCGCCGAGTCGAGCCCGACGCCGGTGATCCGGTCCAGGTACGGCTTCGCGGCGTCCAGGGCGGCCAGGGCCGACTCGGCCGGCTCGTCCCGCAGGAAGCACAGGATCAGCCGGGTGGAGACACCGTGCGTCTCCTCGCTCCGGCCCAGTGCCCGCCACAGCCCCTCGACGACGGTGCCCATGCCGACGCCGCGCGCCGTGTGCGCCTGCGGATCGAAGAAGATCTCCGCGTGCCGCACGCCCTGCGCGGCGGCGCGGGCGAGGTAGGCGTCGGCGAGGTCCTCGAAGTCCCGCTCGGTGCGCAGCACGGCCATGAGCTCGTAGTACAGGTTCAGGAAGGACTGCAGGTCCTCGAAACGGTACGCCTCACGGAGCGCGCCGGTGTCGGTGTAGGGAAGCTCGACGCCGTTGCGCGCGGCAAGGGCGAAGGCCAGCTCGGGCTCCAGGGTGCCTTCGATATGAAGGTGCAGTTCGGCTTTCGGTATGGGCATCAGGCCATCGTACGGCCGTTTCACCGACGCTTCGGGAGCGCTACCCGTTGCAGATCGCGTGCCACGGTCAGCTCGCCCTCGTACCCGGCCGCCCGCGCCTGCCGCTCGAACTCCTCCGGGTCGGTGTAGCGCTGGCTGAAGTGGGTGAGGACGAGGTGGCGTACGCCCGCCCGCCGCGCCACCCGGGCCGCCTGCCCGGCGGTCAGATGGCCGAAGTCGACGGCGAGTTCCTCGTCCTCGTCGAGGAACGTGGACTCGATGACCAGCATGTCGCAGCCCTCGGCGAGCGCGTAGACCCCGTCGCACAGCCGGGTGTCCATGACGAACGCGAACCGCTGCCCGCGCCGCACCTCGCTGACCTCCTCCAGCGGGACCCCGCCGAGCGTGCCCTCGCGCTGGATGCGGCCGACGTCCGGCCCCTTGATGCCGTGCGCGGCCAGCCGGTCGGGCAGCATGCGCCGGCCGTCGGGTTCGACCAGCCGGTAGCCGTACGCCTCGACGGGATGGGACAGCTTCCGCGCCTCCAGCGTGTAGCCGGGGGCGCGGACGAGAGGGCCGTCCGTGTCGACCGGGGCCTCGGTGAGGGCGACGGTCTCGCGGTAGGCGGTGGCGTAGCGCAGACGGTCGAAGAAGCGCTGCCCGGAGCGCGGGTAGTGGGCGGTGATCTCGTGCGGCACCCTGTCGAGGTTGACGCGCTGGATCACCCCGGCGAGACCGAGGGAGTGGTCGCCGTGGAAGTGGGTGACGCAGATCCGGTTCAGGTCGTGGGCGGCCACCCCGGCGCGCAGCATCTGGCGTTGGGTGCCCTCGCCGGGGTCGAACAGGATGCCCTCGCCGTCCCAGCGCAGCAGGTAGCCGTTGTGGTTGCGGTGGCGGGTGGGGACCTGGCTGGCGGTGCCGAGGACCACCAGTTCGCGTACGGACAAGGCGGCTTATCCGGGGGGCCACTCGAGGCCGCGACCGCCCAGGACGTGGGCGTGCGCGTGCCAGACGGTCTGGCCGGCGCCGCTGCCGGTGTTGAAGACGATCCGGTAGCTCTCCAGCTTCTCCTCGTCGGCGACGGACTGCGTCTCCCGCAGCACGTCCGCGGCGAGCTCGGGTGCGGCGGCGGCGAGGGCGGCGGCGTCCCGGTGGTGCGCCTTCGGGATCACCAGCACATGGGTGGGCGCCTGGGGGTTGATGTCGCGGAACGCGACGGTGGTCCCGGTCTCCCGCACGATCGTCGCCGGAATGCTCCCGTCAACGATCTTGCAGAACAGACAGTCGTCCTGAGGCTCCCCAGCCATGAACCCTCCTCAAGCCTGCTGATCACGTACGAAGGCATCGTATCCGCGCCCGCGCGACCACGGGCGACAACCCCTTGGATGCCCGGGAGGCGCCCCCAGGGCGGCGGGGGCGCCTCCCGCTCGGGCGAAGCCCGGGAGCGGGGCGCCCCCGCGGGCACCGGACCACGCGACGCCCCGGCTCAGGGCAACGTCGGCGGCGCCTTCGCCGGTGCGTCCTGCAGCGCAGCCAGCGCCAACCGCACCGCCTCGTCCAACTGCACGTCCCGCCCCGCCGCGTGATCCTGCGGCCGCTGCACGACCTCCACATCGGGATCGACCCCGTGGTTCTCCACGTCCCACCCGTGACCCTCGAGCCAGAACGCGTACTTGGGCTGGGTCACCAGGGTCCCGTCGACCAGGCGGTACCGGCTGTCGATCCCGATCACGCCTCCCCACGTCCGGGTACCGACCACCGGCCCGATCCCCAGCGCCCGGATCGCCGCGTTCACGATGTCCCCGTCGGACCCGGAGAACTCGTTGGCGACGGCGACGACCGGTCCCCGGGGCGCGTCCCGCGGATAGCTCTCCGGCCGCATCCCCCGGGGCAGGTCCCACCCCACGACCCGCCGGGCCAGCTTCTCCACCACGAGCTGCGACGTGTGCCCGCCCCGGTTCTCCCGCACGTCCACGACCAGCCCCTCCCGCAGCACCTCCACCCGCAGGTCGCGGTGGATCTGCGCCCAGCCGGGCGCCTGCATGTCGGGGACGTGGACGTACCCCAGCCGTCCGCCGGACCTCTCCAGCACGTACGCCCGCCGGTCCGCGACCCACGCGTGGTACCGCAGCGGCTCCTCGTCGGCGAGCGGCACCACCACCGCGTGCCGCGGCTCGCCGCCCCCCGCCGGCGACACCGTCAGCTCCACCGGCTTCCCCGCCGTCCCCACCAGCAACGGCGCGGGCCCGGTCACCGGGCCGACCGGCTGCCCGGCGACGGCGACGATCGCGTCACCGGGCCGTACGGCGACCCCCGGCGCGGCGAGCGGCGAGCGGGCGTCCGGGTCGGACGTCTCCGCGGGCAGGATGCGGTCGACCCGCCACCTGCCGTCCTCGTGGCGGGAGACGTCCGCGCCGAGCAGCCCCTGCCGCGCACCGTCGCCGTGGCCGCCGCGCGGGATGACGTAGGCGTGCGAGGTGCCGAGCTCGCCGTGCACCTCCCACAGCAGGTCCACCAGGTCGTCGTGGGTGGCGAGCCGGTCGAGCACGGGCCGGTACCGCTCCAGGACCCCGTCCCAGTCCACGCCGTTCATGTCGGGGCGCCAGAAGTTGTCCCGCATGATGCGGCCGTTCTCGTCGAACATCTGCCGCCACTCGGCGGCCGGGTCGACGAACTGGCGGACCCGGCCCAGGTCGACGGTGATGTTGGTGTCGCTGTCGTCGTCGCCGGAGGCGCGCCGGTCGCTGGGGACGACCTTCAGCCGCCCGTCGGTCCACAGCAGCACCCGCTTGCCGTCGCCGCTGACCTCGAAGTGGTCGGCGTCCACGGCCAGGTGCTCGGTGCGCTGCTGGGCGAGGTCGTAGCGTTCCAGGTCGGTCTTGGAGTCCGGGTCGTCGGGTGTGGCCCTGGACGCGCCGAGCACGCCCCGCACCGGGTGCCGCAGCCACAGCACGCCGTCCTTGGCGGCGCGCAGGTCGGTGTAGCGGGCGGCCTCCACCGGGAACGGCACGATGCGGTCGGCGAGGCCGTCGAGGTCGATGCGGGTGGTGGGGGTGCCCTCGCTGTCGGGGGTCTCGTCCCGGTCCGGTGTCTCGAAGGGCCGGCCGTGCCGCTGCGGGCCGAACGGCGACGGGGTGGTCGCCGCGAGGGTGATCAGGTACGGGCGTACGCCCTCGACGAAGGCCAGGTCGAAGACGTGCTCGTCGTAGACCGGGTCGAAGGAGCGGGCCGACAGGAACGCGAGGTGCTTGCCGTCGAGGGTGAAGGCGGGCGCGTAGTCCTGGAACCGCAGCGGGGTCGCCTCGGTGACCGACAGGTCGGTGGTGTGGACGAGCTTGAGCTGGCTGAGCGGGCGCGGGCCGGGGTGGGACCAGGCGAGCCAGGAGGAGTCGGGCGAGAAGGCCAGCCCGGAGACGTCGCCGTCCTCGCTGCGGTCGACCTCGCGGACCTCGCCGGTCTCCCGCTCGACGAGCAGGACCCGGCCGTCGTGGGAGGCGACCGCGGCGCGGCTGCCGTCGGGTGCCATGGCGAATTCCGTGACGCGGCCCAGCCGCCCGGCGGCGATCCGGCGCGGGGTGACGCCCGGAGCGAGCCCGGTGGCGGGGGCGAACTCCAGGGCGTCGTCGCCCTCGGCGTCGGTCACCCACACCACCCATTCCTCTCCGTCCACCCGGAAGGTGCGGGGCCGCCTGGCCCGTACGCCCGGGGTCGCGGCGAGCGCGCGGGCGGGACCGGCCCGGTGGGTGACCCAGTGGACGGTGCCGCGCACGCAGACGGCGCTGCCGCGCGCGGTGTGGTCGGGGGAGGCGGAGCCGAACCAGCGGGCGGCGTTCACCGGGAACGGCTGGAGGTCGACGCGCTGCCCGCCGAGCCGGACGCCGAGCCGGCGCGGCCCGTCCCCGTCGAGGTCGTCCAGCAGCCACAGCTCACCGGCGCTGGAGTAGACGACCCGGCTGCCGTCGGTGGCGGCGTGCCGGGCGTAGAAGCCTCCCCCGCTCCCGGCTTCGCTCGAGCGGGAGATGCCCCCGAGCGGGGTGTGGCGGCGCAGGTCGGAGCCGTCGGCGAGGGAGGAGTACAGGGCTCCGGTGCCCTCGTGGTCGGAGAGGAACGCGATCCTCTCCCCCACCCACAGCGGATCCTCGATGTTCCCGTCGAGGTCCTCGTGCAGCCGTACGAACTCGCCGTCGCCCTCGCGGTCGATCCACAACTTGCCCGCCGTACCGCCCCGGTACCGCTTCCACCAGGCGGCCTCACGGCTCATCGGCGCGGACAGCAGCACGGTGTGCGGTCCGTGGGCGACGTCGCCGACGGGGCCGTACGGCAGGGTGGCGGCGGGGCCGCCGTCCAGGGGGACGGCGCGGGCCCAGGTGCGGCGGAAACTGGCCTGGCCCTGGGAGCTGGTGACCAGGACCCGTCCGTCCGCCGTCCAGCCCCGTGTCCGGGTGGTGGTGCTGCCCCAGTGGGTGAGGCGTCTGGCGGGGCCGCCGTCGACGGGCGCGACGTGCACCTCGGGGGCGCCGTCGCGGGTGGAGGTCCAGGCCACGGTGGCGCCGTCGGGTGAGATGCGGGGCCGGGTCACGGGCACGTTGTCGGCACTGACCCGCCAGGCCCGTCCGCCGTCGAGCGGGGCGAGCCACACGTCGTCCTCGGCGGTGAAGGCGACCAACTCGCCGTGCAGATGCGGAAACCGGAGATAAGCGGCGGATGCGACCGATGCGGACTGTGTCACCCGGTCACCCTACGCAGGCACGGGCGGTCCTGGACAGGGGTTTCCGGTCACTTGCCCTCGACGGGACGACACGACGGGTACTGCTCGCACCACACGGTCGTCGTGACGGTCACGGTGACGGTGGGGTCCGGGCCGCGTCGTGTGGGTTCGCCCACGCGCGACGGGCTGGTGGAGTCGCAGTCGCCCAGGCCGTCGACCCGGAACACCTGCTTTCCGTCGACCTTCGCGGTGATGTTCCCGCGCACGCAGGAGCCGTTGACGGCGTGGGTGATCTCCCCGGTGACGGTGATCTCCTTGCCGTCCCGGGTCTCGCCCTGGCAGTCGACGGAGGCGACGGTGTCCCGGCCCGCCTTGTCCCCGAAGGACCCGGTGCAGCTGAGCCAGCGCACGTCGGCCTTCCGCCGGTTGAGCTCCTTGGTGACGGTCTCGTCGGTCGTGAACGCGACGGACGCGGAGCTGAGTCCGCCGCCCTCGCACGCGGCGGCCCCGGCGACGGCGGCCACGGCGAAGCCGGCGGCGAGCGCCTGCCGCCGCCACCGACGCGCCCTCCGCGGAACCCTTCTCATCGCCCCCATGAACGGCAGACTGCCACCGTCACGGGCGGGGCGGTAGGGCGCATACGGCCACGTGCTCCTTCCCGCCCCCGGGGGCTGCGCCCCCGCAGGGGCCGATTCGGCCCCTGCGGCGTCCGGGGAGCGGGGGCCCGGGGCAGCACCCCCCGGGACGGGACGAGTGCGGACGCGGGCGGAAACCCTCAGGTCAGGACCAGCGGCCCGTGCGCCCGAGCAACAGCGCCGCCGCGGCCGTACCGGCGGTGGAGGTACGCAGCACACTGCGCCCCAGCCGGTAGGCCCGCGCGCCGGCCTCCTCGAAGAGCGCCAACTCCTCCGGGGAGACACCGCCTTCGGGACCGACGACCAGCACGATGTCACCGGAGGCGGGGAGTTCGGCACTCGCCAGGGGCTCCGTGCCGCTCTCGTGGAGCACGGCGGCGAACTCCGCTTCGGCGAGAAGTGACGCAACCCGCTTGCTCGTCGCCGTGTCCGCGACCCGCGGGAAGCGCACCCGGCGCGACTGCTTGCCGGCCTCCCGGGCCGTCGCCCGCCACTTGGCGAGGGACTTCGCTCCCCGCTCACCCTTCCACTGCGTGATGCAGCGCGCCGCCGCCCACGGCACGATCGCGTCGACGCCGACCTCGGTCATCGTCTCCACGGCCACCTCGCCCCGGTCGCCCTTGGGCAGGGCCTGGACGACGGTGAGCCGGGGTTCCTCCGGGGGCTCCTCGGTCACCGAGTCCAGTTGGACGATCAGGCGGTCCTTGCCCTCGGCGCCGAGCACCACGCAGTCCGCCCAGCGGCCCGCGCCGTCGGTGAGGACGACGTCCTCACCCGCCCGCAGCCGCTTCACGGAGACGGCGTGCCGTCCCTCGGGGCCGTCGAGCACGTGACGGCCCCCGCCGCCCGTGTCGAAGTGGTCGACGACGAACACCGGCGCGGTCATCGGGCGCCTCCCGCCGACAGCGCCGTCCGGGCGGCGGCCAGTTCGGCGGCGAGCACCTCCACCAGCTGCCCGGCGGGCAGCTCGCGGGCCATCCGGTGGCCCTGCCCCGCCCACAGCGCCAGGCCCTGCGCGTCGTCGGCCTCGGCGGCGGCCTTGCGCAGGGGCGCGGTGAGGTGGTGGACGTCGGGGTAGGCGGCGGGCGCGTACGGGCCGTGCTCGCGCAGGAAGCGGTTGACCAGGGCGCGGGCCGGCCGGCCGGAGAAGGCGCGGGTCAGCTCGGTGCGGGCGTACAGGGGGTCGGTGAGGGCCTGCTTGTGCAGGGCGTGCGCGCCGGACTCGTGGGTGGCGACGAAGGCCGTGCCGAGCTGGGCCGCGGCGGCGCCGGCCGAGAGGACGGCGGCGATCTGGCCGCCGCGCATGACGCCGCCGGCGGCGACGACCGGGATGCCGACCGTCTCCCGGACCTGGGCGACGAGGGAGAGCAGTCCGACCCCGGAGCCGTCCGCCTCCGGGTCGTCGCGGTGGGCACCCTGGTGGCCGCCGGCCTCCACGCCCTGCGCGATCACCGCGTCCGCGCCGGCCCGCTCCACGGCCCGGGCCTCCTCCGCGGTCGTGGCGGTGACCAGCGTGAACGTGCCGGCGCGGCGCAGCGAGTCCAGGACCTCACGGGCCGGCACGCCGAAGTGGAACGACACCACCGGCACCGGATCGTCCAGCAGCACGGCGAGTTTGGCGTCGTAGCCGTCGTCGCGGCCGCTGTCGGGGTCACCGAGCGCGGTCTCGTACCAGGAGGCCTCACCGGCCAGTTGGTGGGCGTAGCCGTCGACGGCGGCGGGGTCGGCGGTCTCCGGCTGCGGCAGGAAGAGGTTGACGCCGAAGGGGCGGGAGGTCAGCCCCCGCACCTGCTTGATCTCCTGGTACATCCCGTCCGCGGTCTTGTACCCGGCGGCCAGGAAACCGAGTCCGCCCGCCTGGGACACGGCGGCGGCGAGCTGCGGCACGGCGACACCGCCCGCCATCGGCGCCTGCACGATCGGGTGCGGGCAGATATCGGTCAGCACGGAGGACATGACGGCATGTTGTCACGTCCCCCGCCCGACTCCGAATCCGCCCTTCCTCCCGGCGTGAGCCACTTCTCGGCAGGACGGCGGCGCGGGCCCCGGCTCCCGCCGAACGGGTGCGTCAGCGCCCGTCGAAGGCGTCCTTCAACCGCGGGAACAGCCCCTGCCGACCGGGCCGACTGCGCCCGCCCGGGGGACGCCCCCCGGACCCCCGGCAGAACACCACCCGCCCCGCGCCATCCGGTCAGCGCCCGTTGAAGGCGTCCTTCAACCGCGAGAACAGCCCCTGCTGACCGGGCTGGAACTGTCCCGTGGGCCGTTCCTCGCCCCGCAGCTTGGCCAGTTCCCGCAGGAGGCGTTCCTGCTCGGGGTCGAGCTTGGTCGGGGTCTGGACCTCGACGTGGACGACGAGGTCGCCCCGGCCGCCGCCGCGCAGGTGCGTGACGCCCCGGCCGTGCAGCGGGATCGACTGGCCGGACTGGGTGCCGGGCCGGATGTCGATCTCCTCCATGCCGTCCAGCGTCTCCAGCGGCACCTTGGTGCCGAGGGCCGCCGCCGTCATCGGGAGGGTGACCGTGCAGTGCAGGTCGTCGCCGCGCCGCTGGAACTGCGCGTGGGGGAGCTCGTGGATCTCCACGTACAGGTCACCGGCGGGACCGCCGCCGGGCCCGACCTCGCCCTCGCCGGCCAGCTGGATCCGGGTGCCGTTGTCGACACCGGCCGGGATCTTGACCGTGAGGGTGCGCCGGGAACGGATCCGGCCGTCGCCCGCGCACTCCGGGCACGGGGTGGGGACGACGGTGCCGAAGCCCTGGCACTGCGGGCAGGGGCGGGAGGTCATGACCTGGCCCAGGAAGGACCGCGTGACCTGCGAGACCTCACCTCGGCCCCGGCACATGTCACAGGTCTGCGCGGTGGTGCCCGGAGCGGCGCCCTCGCCGCTGCAGGTCGTGCAGACGACGGCCGTGTCGACCTGGATGTCCTTGGTCGTGCCGAACGCGGCCTCGTCGAGCTCGATGTCGATGCGGATCATCGCGTCCTGGCCCCGGCGGGTGCGCGAGCGCGGCCCGCGCTGCGACGCCGTGCCGAAGAACGCGTCCATGATGTCGGAGAAGTTGCCGAAGCCACCGGCCCCGAAGCCGCCCGCGCCGCCACCGCCGGCCTGCGAGAGGGGGTCGCCGCCGAGGTCGTAGACCTGCTTCTTCTGCGGGTCCGACAGCACCTCGTAGGCCGCGTTGATCTCCTTGAACCGCTCCTGCGTCTTCGGATCAGGATTGACGTCCGGATGCAGCTCGCGGGCGAGCCGCCGGAAGGCCTTCTTGATCTCCTCCTGCGAAGCGTCGCGGCGCACGCCGAGTACGGCGTAGTAGTCCGTGGCCACTACGACTCCGCCAGGATCTGTCCGACGTACCGTGCCACTGCGCGTACCGCTCCCATCGTTCCCGGGTAGTCCATGCGGGTCGGTCCGACCACGCCGAGCTTGGCAACCGCCTCGCCGCCCGAACCGTAGCCCACCGACACGACGGACGTGGAGTTGAGTCCCTCGTAGGCGTTCTCGTGCCCGATGCGCACGGTCATGCCCGAATCCCCCGCCTCACCAAGCAACTTGAGGAGCACGACCTGCTCCTCGAGCGCCTCCAGGACGGGCCGGATCGTGAGGGGGAAGTCATGTCCGAAGCGGGTGAGATTGGCGGTGCCGCCGATCATCAGCCGCTCCTCGTTCTCCTCGACGAGCGTCTCCAGGAGAGTGGAGAGCACCGTCGAGACCGTACCGCGGTCCTCGGCCTCGAACGCCTCGGGGAGGTCCTCCACCAGGCTCGGCACATCGGCGAACCGACGTCCCGCGACCCTGCTGTTCAGGCGGGCCCGCAGGTCCGCCAGGGAGGACTCGCCGAACGGCGCCGGGCAGTCGACCATACGCTGCTCCACCCGGCCGGTGTCCGTGATCAGCACCAGCATCAGCCGCGCGGGGGCGAGGGACAGCAGTTCCACGTGCCGCACGGTGGAGCGGGTCAGCGACGGGTACTGCACGACGGCGACCTGCCGGGTCAGCTGCGCGAGCAGCCGCACGGTCCTGGCCACCACGTCGTCGAGGTCGACGGCACCGTCGAGGAAGTTCTGGATGGCCCGCCGCTCCGGCGGGCTCATGGGCTTGACGCCGGCCAGCTTGTCGACGAACAGGCGGTAGCCCTTGTCGGTGGGGATGCGTCCGGCGCTGGTGTGCGGCTGGGCGATGAAGCCCTCGTCCTCCAGGGCCGCCATGTCGTTGCGCACGGTGGCCGGGGAGACGCCGAGGTTGTGCCGCTCGGTGAGCGCCTTGGAGCCGACGGGCTCCTCGGTGCCCACGTAGTCCTGGACGATGGCGCGCAGCACCTGGAGCCTGCGTTCACTGAGCATCGCGCACACCTCCAGAAGCCTTCCGCGCGGTACCTTCCCTGTTCGCCTGGCACTCTTCGTACGCGAGTGCCAGACTTTCCCGCCCAGTGTACGGCCGGTGGGTGCACCCCGGGCAAGGCCGGTCCCCGCGCCGTCGCGCCGGGCGGTGCCGTCCCCCGATAGCGTCCCGGTATGACCGTGACTTGGGAAGAGCCGGGATGGGAGCGAGTGGCAGCCGGGGTGGGACGGCGCCGACTGCCGGTGTGGGACTGCACGGTGGGGCTCGTCGTGGGCCCGGTCGGCCTGCTGCTCGTCGACGCGGGCTCCGGTCCGGGCGAGGGCGCACGGTTGCGGACGGAGGTGCAGGCGCTCACCGGTCGTCGTGTGACGCATCTCGCGCTCACCCACCCCCACTTCGACCACGTCCTCGGGGCGGCGGCGTTCGCGGGCGCGGAGGTGTTCGGCGCGGTGGGTGCGGACGCGGTGCTGACGGGCCGCGGGCGTGAGGAGCTGCGCGCGGACGCGGTGCGCCACGGGCTGGACGCGCGGGCGGCCGAGGAGGCCGTGGACGCGCTGGTCCCGCCCCGGCACGCGGTGCGCGGCGAGCGGACGCTCGACCTGGGCGGCGGCCGTCAGGTGCTGCTGGCGGACGTGGGCCCCGGGCACACCGCCCACGACCTCGCGGTCCTGGTCCCCGGCGACCCGGAGGTGGTGTTCTGCGGCGACCTGGTCGAGGAGTCGGGCGAGCCGCAGGCCGGCCCCGACGCCGTGCCGTCCCACTGGCCGGCCGCCCTGGACCGGTTGCTGGAGCTGGGCGGTGAGGACGCGCGGTACGTCCCCGGCCACGGCGCGGTGGTGGACGCGGCGTTCGTCCGGGCCCAGCGCGACGCCCTGGCGGCCCGTTTCGGCGTGTCGGACTGATCACCGCGGGCGGGATCCTCGTATCGTCGTCAGAATGCGCCAGTACTCCGCCGATCTGACCCCTCCGTGGAAGAAACCGCAGCCCGTCCCCGAGGTCGCGGCCGAGCCGGGCCTGGTGGTCGAGGAACCCGGTACCGGCTTCTGCGGCGCGGTGATCCGCTGCGAGGCGGGCACGGTGACCCTGGAGGACCGCTTCGGGAAGCACCGGGTGTTCCCGCTGGAGCCGCGGGGTTTCCTGCTGGAGGGCCGCGTGGTGACGCTGGTGCGGCCGTCCGCCGGTCCGGTGCGTCCCGCCCGTACGGCGTCCGGTTCGGTGGCCGTTCCCGGCGCGCGGGCGCGGGTGGCCCGCGCGGGGCGCATCTACGTGGAGGGGCGGCACGACGCGGAGCTGGTCGAGAAGGTGTGGGGAGACGACCTGCGCATCGAAGGCGTGGTCGTGGAGTACCTGGAGGGTGTCGACGACCTGCCGTCGATCGTCGAGTCCTTCGCGCCGGGGCCGGACGCGCGGCTGGGCGTCCTGGTGGACCACCTGGTCCCCGGCTCGAAGGAGTGGCGGATCGCCGAGGCGGTGACGAGCGAGCACGCGCTGGTGGTGGGCCACCCGTACATCGACGTCTGGGAGGCGGTGAAGCCGGCGTCGGTCGGCATCGAGGCGTGGCCCCGGGTGCCGCGGGGGCAGGACTGGAAGACGGGGGTGTGCCGGGCGCTGGGGTGGCGCGTGGCGAACACCGGGGAGGCCTGGCAGCGGATCCTCGGCTCGGTGCGCTCCTACCGGGACCTGGAGCCCCAGCTCCTGGGCCGCGTGGAGGAACTGATCGACTTCGTCACGGCACCGTCCTGACAGGTGTGCTTCCTCACCCCGCCGCTCCTTCCCGCCCCGGGGCCCCGCGGCCCCGGCGACCGCTCCTCGAACGCCGGAGGGGCCGCCGTCAGCCTGTCCGGCGTTCGGGGACGAGGCCCTCGGGGCCGGCGGGGCGGAGCCCCGGTCGGGCGGGAAGGGGCCGCGGGGGCGAGGAAAGGTCAGTCCACCAGATCCCGCACCACCGCGTCGGCGAGCAGCCGCCCCCGCAGGGTGAGGGCCGCACGGCCCCCGTCGTACGCCCCCTGCCGGAGCAGCCCGTCCGTCAGCGCCCGCCGCGAAGCCGCCAGTCCCTCCTCCTTCAGCAGGGACAGCGGCACGCCCTCCTCGAGCCGCAGCTCCAGCAGGATCCGCTCCACCCGCCGGTCCTCGTCCGACAGCAGCTCACGGCCCGCCCCCGGCGACCGCCCTGCCGCCAGCGCCGCCGCGTACGCGCCCGGGTGCTTGACGTTCCACCAGCGCACCCCGCCCACGTGCGAGTGGGCGCCGGGCCCCGCGCCCCACCAGTCGGCGCCCCGCCAGTACAGCTCGTTGTGCAGACAGCGGCCCGCGTCGGAGGTGGCCCAGTTGGACACCTCGTACCAGTCGAAGCCCGCCGCCGACAGCGTCTCCTCGGCGATCAGGTACCGGTCCGCGTGGACGTCGTCGTCGGTCCCGGGGACCTCGCCGCGACGGATGCGGCGGGCGAGCCGCGTGCCCTCCTCGACGATCAGCGCGTACGCCGAGACGTGGTCGGGACCGGCGTCGATCGCCGCGTCCAGGGACGCCCGCCAGTCGTCGTCGGACTCCCCCGGCGTGCCGTAGATCAGGTCCAGGTTGACGTGTTCGAAACCGGCCGCGCGGGCCTCCGTGACGCACGCCTCGGGGCGGCCGGGGGTGTGCGTGCGGTCCAGGACCCTCAGCACGTGCTGCCGGGCGCTCTGCATGCCGAAGGAGACGCGGTTGAAACCGCCCGCGCGGAGGGTCGCCAGGTAGGCCGGATCGACCGACTCCGGGTTCGCCTCCGTGGTCACCTCGGCGTCCGGCGCCAGCCCGAACTCCTCGCGGATCGCCCCCAGCATCCGTACGAGGTCGTCGGCGGCCAGCAGGGTGGGAGTACCGCCGCCGACGAACACCGTGCGGACCTCGCGCGGGTCGTCCCCCAGCACCTTCCGCGCCAGGCGGACCTCGTCGACCAGGGTCCCGGCGTAGTTGTCCCGGGAGGCCAGCACGCCGCCGCTGCCGCGCAGCTCGGTCGCGGTGTAGGTGTTGAAGTCGCAGTAGCCGCAGCGGGTCGCGCAGTACGGGACGTGCAGGTAGAACCCGAGGGGACGGTCGGCGGCCCCGGCGAGTGCGGACGCGGGCAGCGCGCCGTCGGCGGGGACGGGCTCACCGTCGGGGAGTGCGGAAGGCATGTGCTCCATTGTCCCGCACCGGTGGCGTCACTCGGCCTGCAGCACGAGCAGGGCGAGATCGTCGGCCGGCGGGCGGGCCCCGAAGGCGTGCACGAGCTGGGTGATCCGTTCCGCTATCAGCTCCGCGTCCATCCCCGCGCACCCCGACAGCGCCGTGGCGAGCCCGTCGCCGTCGTCGAACTGGCGGGAGCCGGAGCGCCGCTCGGTGACCCCGTCGGTGACGCAGAGCAGGGTGTCGCCGGAGTACATCTCGAAGGTCTCACTGGTGTAGGTCGCGTCCTCGACGACCCCGAGCAGGGTCTGCGGCCGGGCGACGGCGCGGACCGAACCGTCGGGGGCGAGCAGCAGGGGCAGCGGGTGTCCGGCGGAGGCGAGGGTGCAGCGGACGCCGCCGTCGAAGGGGACGAGCTCGCCGTAGAGGAGGGAGAGGAAACGGGTCTGGGGGCCGTCGCCGGGGGTGGTCGGGCGGGCGCCGGCGGCCACCAGCGCGCGGGCGGCGGCGTCGGCGGCCTCGGTGGCGTCGTCGAGGAGGAGCTGGTTGAGGCGGTCCAGGACGTCGGCGACGTGGTACCCCTCGCGGGCGAGCAGCCGCAGCCAGGGCCGGGCCAGGCCGATGACGACGGCGGCCTCGGGCCCCTTGCCCTGGACGTCGCCGACGGCGAAGCACCAGCGGCCGCGCCCGGCGGGGAAGAGGTCGTAGAAGTCACCGCTCGGTCCGCCCTTGTCGCAGGGTTCGTAGACGAGGGCGCTGCGCACGCCGGGGATCTCGGCGACGGCGCCGGGCAGCAGTCCGCGCTGCAGGACGGCGCTGATGGTGGCCTGGCGGGAGTACCGCCGGGCGGCCCCGATGGCGAGCGCGACCCGCCGTCCGAGGTCCTCCACCAGGCCGGTGATCTCGTCGGGGAACCGGTCGATCCCGCCCCGTCCGATCACCAGCGTGCCCAGCGGGCGTCCGCCGACGACGAGCCGGTAGGCGAGGGCGGCGCCGGGGGCGGTGAGGGTTCCGGGGGGTCGGTCGCCGGCGTCCGGGGTGCCGAGTGCTCCGTCCGGCCACGGATAGGGGGCGGGACCGGCCTGCAGCGGGTCGCACGCGGGCGGTGGGTTCCGCTCCAGGGAACGGCTCAGATCCTCGATGCGGTGCTCACTCGCGTGCCAGACGCGGGCGAGGTGGAGGCCACCGGCCCGGCTCCCCCCGCTCCAGCCTCCGCCGTGGCCGGCGGTCCCGTCCTCCAGCCACACCGCGCACCAGTCGGCCAGCCGCGGCACGATCAGCTGCCCGGTGAGGGAGGTGACCAGGTCCTCGTCGAGCTGCCCGGCGAGCAGGTCGGAGGCCTCCGCGAGGAAGGACAGGGCGCCGCGCCCCAGCCAGGTCCCGTCGCGGCCTGGCCGGCGGGCGAGCCAGTCGTCGCCGTACGAGCCGCCGCGCCAGATGTCACGGGCGGCGCCGGGCGCTTCCCGGTGGCCCGGCGGGCGTCGGGAGACCAGCGGATCGAGTGCGTCCAGCGGGTCGACTGCGTCCAGCGGGTCGACTGCGTCCAGCGGGTCGACTGCGTCCTGTTCCGGCCGGGGCGGCTCCGGCGCGAGGATCTCCGCCACCTTCAGATCGCGCGCCAGCGCGCGCTCCCCGGCGTACGCCTCGATCTGGTCGCCCGCCGCGCTCCCCCCGGCGGCCAGCCGCGCCCACACCGTCTTCGTGCCCGGACGATAGGTGATCCCCCAGGCCTCGGAGAGCGCGGCGACCAGGCGCAGGCCGCGCCCGTGCTCCGGGGTCCCGTACGCCGACGCCTCCGGTTCGTTGCCGCGCGGCGCGCGGGAGGGGTGCCGGTCGGCGACCTCGATGACGAGCGCGCCGGTCGCCTCCTCCAGCCCGCACGTCAGACGCACCTCGGTGCCGGCGTGCACGACGGCGTTGGTGACGAGTTCGCTGGCGATCAGCGTGGCGTCGTCGCCGGCGCGGCCGGTGAGGTGCTCGGCGCCGGGCGGCGCGAGTTCCGCCCACTCGGTGAGCGCCTTGCGCAGCACGGCTCGTGCGGTGCCCGGTGCGAGGGGGCTCCCGGGCAGGGTCGCGTCCACCCACACGCGCTCCCGCGCGCCGGAGGCGCACGAGGTGGTCTCCCGTCGGGTCGGAATGGCCCTCATGGGCAGCTCCCCGGGCAGTTCGTACGAAGAGAACTCGATCGCTGCCGACAGGGTGACAGACCGGCCCCGCTCCCAGGCGCCGAGTCGACGAAGTGAACCGTCATGGGTGAGAACAGTGCTGCGCGCGCGTTCAGGAACGAACAGAAAGCCGTTTTGTTCCGGTCGTCGTGGAAAAAGGGGGCGGGTTCCCGGACCGCACCGGTCCGGGAACCCGCCCCCGCGGTCGCACCGTGACGCTCACGCCTCGCGCGCGCCCTCGTACATCTCCTCGATGAGGTGCTTGTACTCGCGCTCCACCACCGGGCGCTTCAGCTTCAGGCTCGGAGTGATCTCGCCGTGCTCGACGTCGAGGTCGCGCGGGAGGAGGCGGAACTTCTTGATGGTCTGCCAGCGCTGCAGGCCCTCGTTGAGCTGCTTGACGTAGCCGTCGACCATCTCGACCGTGGCGGGCGCGGCGACGATCTCGGCGTACGGCCTGCCCTCCATGCCGTTCTCGGCCGCCCAGGCGGTGATGGCGATCTCGTCGAGGGCGATGAGGGCGGTGCAGTAGTTGCGGTCCGCGCCGTGGACGAGGATGTTGGAGACGTAGGGGCAGACCGCCTTGAACCGGCCCTCGACCTCGGCGGGCGCGATGTACTTGCCGCCGGAGGTCTTGATCAGGTCCTTCTTGCGGTCGGTGATGCGCAGGTAGCCGTCGGCGGAGAGTTCGCCGATGTCGCCGGTGTGGAACCAGCCGTCCTCCTCCAGGACCTCGGCGGTCTTCTCGGGCAGGTTGTGGTAGCCCTGCATGATGCCGGGACCGCGCAGCAGGATCTCGCCGTCGTCGGCGATGCGCACCTCGGTGCCGGGCAGCGGCTTGCCGACGGTGCCGGTGCGGTAGGCCTCGCCCGGGTTGACGAAGGAGGCGGCGGAGGACTCGGTGAGGCCGTAGCCCTCCAGGATGTGGACGCCGGCGCCGGAGAAGAAGTAGCCGATCTCGGGGGCGAGGGCGGCCGAGCCGGAGACGCAGGCGCGCAGGTTGCCGCCGAAGGCCTCGCGGATCTTGGCGTAGACGAGCTTGTCGGCGACGCCGTGCTTCGCCGAGAGGCCGAAGGGGGCGCTCGCGGTGCCGGTGCGGCGGAAGTTGTCCTGGGTGACCTTGGCGTACTCGCGGGCGACCCCGGCGGCCCACTGGAAGATCTTGTACTTGGCGCCGCCGCCGGCCCTCGCCTTGGCGGCCACGCCGTTGTAGACCTTCTCGAAGATGCGGGGCACGGCCGCCATGTAGGTCGGCCGGACCACCGGGAGGTTCTCGATGATCTTGTCGACGCGGCCGTCGACGGCGGTGACGTGACCGACCTCGATCTGCCCGGAGGTGAGCACCTTGCCGAAGACGTGCGCGAGCGGCAGCCACAGGTACTGCACGTCGTCGCCGCTCACCAGACCGGTCGTGGCGATCGCCTTCGCCATGTACGACCAGCAGTCGTGCGGCAGGCGCACGCCCTTGGGGCGGCCGGTGGTGCCGGAGGTGTAGATCAGGGTGGCGAGCTGGTCCCTGGCGATCGCGGCGACCCGCTCCTTGATCAGCTCCGGTTCCCTCTGGAGCCGGGCGGCGCCGCGCTTCTCCAGGTCGGAGAGGGTGATCACGAAGTCGTCGGTCTCGACGCCTGCCGCGTCGACGGCCACGACGTGGGTGAGCTCGGGCAGTTCCGCGCGCTTCCCGACCGCCTTGGCGACCTGCTCGGCGTTCTCCGCGATGAGCACCCGGCTCTGGGAGTCGGACAGGATGTAGGCGGACTCGTCGGCGTTGGTCTGCGGGTAGATCGTGGTGGTGGCGGCGCCTGCGCAGAGGATGCCGAGGTCGGCGAGGATCCACTCGACCCGGGTGGCGGAGGCGAGCGCGACCCGCTCCTCCGGCTGCACGCCCAGCTCGATCAGGCCGGCCGCGATGGCGTGGACCCGCTCGGCGGTGCCCGCCCAGGTGAGGGCCTTCCAGTCGTCCGGGCCCTCGCCGGAGGCCGGTGGGACGGGGTAGCGGTAGGCCTCGGCGTCCGGTGTGGCCGCCACACGCTCCAGGAAGAGGGTCGCCACGCTCGGCGGACGGTTCTCGATCAGTGTCTGTGTGTCGCTCACGACATCCTCCGGGGCCCGCGACGGTGCGGCTGGCTCAGTGGGGCTGGGTTTCCTCGCGCCGTTGTTTAACTCACGAGTAACTATCGAGCACGGACAGAGTAAGGGGCGAGCGGCCACGGCGTAAGGGGTCACGGCCTGCCACTTCACACAGAAAGGGCTACCCCGTGGACGCGCGGGGCCCGCCGTACTCGCGTACGACGGGCCCCGTTACGCCCGGTTCGCGGAGTGACCCGCGGTAACCTCCGGCTACTTCTTGCCCTTGCCCGATCCCGCGCTGTCGTCACTGGAGAGGACGGCGATGAAGGCCTCCTGCGGGACCTCCACGGAACCCACCATCTTCATCCGCTTCTTCCCCTCCTTCTGCTTCTCCAGCAGCTTCCGCTTGCGGGAGATGTCACCGCCGTAGCACTTGGCGAGGACGTCCTTGCGGATGGCGCGGATGGTCTCGCGGGCGATGACCCTGGAGCCGATGGCGGCCTGTACCGGCACCTCGAAGGCCTGCCGCGGGATGAGCTCCTTGAGCTTGGCGACGAGCCGTACGCCGTACGCGTACGCCTGGTCCTTGTGGGTGATCGCGGAGAACGCGTCCACCTTGTCGCCGTGCAGCAGGATGTCGACCTTCACCAGGCTGGAGGTCTGCTCGCCGGTGGGCTCGTAGTCGAGGGAGGCGTAGCCGCGGGTCTTGGACTTCAGCTGGTCGAAGAAGTCGAAGACGATCTCGGCGAGCGGGAGGGTGTAGCGGATCTCCACCCGGTCCTCGGAGAGGTAGTCCATGCCGAGCAGGACACCGCGCCGGGTCTGGCACAGCTCCATGATCGAGCCGATGAACTCGCTGGGCGCCAGGATGGTGGCGCGCACGACCGGCTCGTACACCTCGTCGATCTTCCCCTCGGGGAACTCGCTCGGGTTGGTGACGGTGTGCTCGCTGCCGTCCTCCATGACCACGCGGTAGACCACGTTCGGCGCGGTGGCGATGAGGTCGAGCCCGAACTCGCGCTCCAGGCGCTCGCGGATCACGTCGAGGTGCAGCAGGCCGAGGAAGCCGACGCGGAAACCGAAGCCGAGGGCGGCGGAGGTCTCCGGCTCGTAGACCAGGGCGGCGTCGTTGAGCTGGAGCTTGTCGAGGGCCTCGCGCAGCTCCGGGTAGTCGGAGCCGTCCAGGGGGTAGAGGCCGGAGAACACCATCGGCTTGGGGTCCTTGTAGCCGCCGAGCGCCTCCTCGGCGCCCTTGTGCTGGCTGGTGACGGTGTCACCGACCTTCGACTGGCGGACGTCCTTCACCCCGGTGATGAGGTAGCCCACCTCACCGACGCCGAGACCGTCGGCGGGCAGCATCTCCGGCGAGTTGGTGCCGATCTCCAGCAGCTCGTGGGTGGCGCCGGTGGACATCATCCGGATGCGCTCGCGCTTGTTGAGCTGGCCGTCGATGACACGGACGTACGTCACGACACCGCGGTAGGAGTCGTAGACCGAGTCGAAGATCATCGCGCGGGCCGGGGCGTCCTTGACGCCGACCGGGGCGGGGATCTCGGCGACCACCTTGTCCAGCAGCGCCTCGACGCCGAGGCCGGTCTTCGCGGAGACCTTGAGCACGTCGTCGGGGTCGCAGCCGACCAGGTTCGCCAGCTCCTCGGCGAACTTCTCCGGCTGCGCGGCCGGCAGGTCGATCTTGTTCAGTACGGGGATGATCGTGAGGTCGTTCTCCATCGCCAGGTACAGGTTGGCGAGGGTCTGGGCCTCGATGCCCTGGGCGGCGTCGACCAACAGGATCGTGCCCTCGCAGGCGGCGAGCGAGCGGGACACCTCGTACGTGAAGTCGACGTGCCCGGGGGTGTCGATCATGTTGAGGATGTGCGTGTTGCTCTTCTCGTGGGTCGGGGCCCACGGCAACCGCACCGCCTGGGACTTGATCGTGATGCCGCGCTCGCGCTCGATGTCCATGCGGTCGAGGTACTGAGCGCGCATCTGCCGCTGCTCGACCACTCCGGTCAGCTGGAGCATCCGGTCGGCGAGCGTGGACTTGCCGTGGTCGATGTGCGCGATGATGCAGAAATTGCGGATCAGCGCCGGGTCGGTACGGCTCGGCTCGGGCACATGGCTGGGGATCGCGGGCACGCAGGGTCCTGATTCTTGAGGCGTCCGCATACGTGTGCTTGTGCGTCTGCGGTCTCGGGTCGGATCGATACGTAGCTTCCATGGTCCCACGGGTGGCGACCGGGAACGGGTTTGGGCCACCGAATGGGCCGCTGGTAGTGTGGGGGGCTGTGTCTCATGCCCTCTCAGCGCGAGGCACACCCCAAGAAATCACCCGGTACCGGAGCCGTGCGGTCCCCGTGCGGTCCCGTGCCAGAACCTGTAGAGGCTCATTCGTGGCGAACATCAAGTCCCAGATCAAGCGGAACAAGACCAACGAGAAGGCCCGGCTGCGCAACAAGGCCGTCAAGTCCTCTCTGAAGACCGCGATCCGCAAGGCCCGCGAGGCCGCCGCCGCGGGTGACGTCGAGAAGGCCACCGAGTACCAGCGCGCCGCGGCGCGTCAGCTCGACAAGGCCGTCTCCAAGGGCGTCATCCACAAGAACCAGGCCGCCAACAAGAAGTCGGCGCTGGCTCAGAAGGTCGCGGCCGTCAAGGGCTGAACCACTCCGTGATCTGACCGTCGGCGGGAATCCGGGCGGGCCCTCTCTCATCCGCCCCCGGCCGGCACCCGAGCCCGTACGCGGCCTGCGTTCGCCACGCGGGTACGGGCTCACACGCTTCGACCGAAGGCCTCGCACGCACACCCTTCCCCGGGTGGCGGGCGGGGCCTTCGGCATCGTCCGGGACCAGAAGTCGTTCCTCGCGTCGACGTCCGCGGCGCACTCGTCCAGGTCCGTCGTCCTGTCGTTCTGTCGTCCCACGATCCGGAAGACGATGCCCCCCGTGCTCGTCCAGGTGCCTGCCCCGCCGGTCGGCCGTGAGGCGGTGCAGGCTCACTGCGTGTCCCCGGCCGTCGACCAGGACCTGCCGCAGCTCGACCGTGAACGCCCCGTCGGTCTCCTCGCCGGGCCGCCGGCACATGGAGAGGATCTCTTCCCGGCCCTCGGAATCACCGGCCCTTGAAGTCACCGGCCCTCGGAATCACCGGCCAGCACGCCGGTGCCCGGCCCATGACGGGGCCGTCCGCCGCCCTCATCGAGCGCAGGGTCTCCATGTCCCCACGGGTGAACGCCTCACAGCCCCTGCGGGCCAGCTGTGCGTTCGGGTGTTCAGCCATCGTGCTCGCCGCCTCTCCGTACCCGGGCGGCTTACGGCTGGCGCATCCGGTTCCCCTCTTCGGGGACCACGGGGCGACTCGGTCACCGCCCGTGCTTCCGGGCTACGCCCGGCCCCGCGAGCGCGCCGCGCGGGCGACGGTGACGACGGCCTTCTCCAGGGCGTACTCCGGGTCGTCCCCGCCGCCCTTCACGCCCGCGTCCGCCTCGGCGACCGCGCGCAGCGCGACGGCCACGCCGTCCGGGGTCCAGCCGCGCATCTGCTGCCGGACCTGGTTGATCTTCCAGGGCGGCATGCCGAGATCGGCGGGGCGGGCGCCCGGCGACGACTGCAGCTTGCCGATCGCCCGTACGCCCTGGGCCAGCGCGCTGGTGATCAGCACCGGAGCGACCCCGGTCGACAGCGACCAGCGCAGTGCCTCCAGCGCCTCCGCCGCCCGCCCCTCGACCGCGCGGTCGGCGACCGTGAAACTCGACGCCTCGGCCCGCCCGGTGTAGTACCGGCCGACGACCGCCTCGTCGATCGTGCCCTCGACGTCCGCGACCAGCTGGGACACCGCCGAGGCCAGCTCCCGCAGATCACTGCCGAGGGCGTCGACCAGCGCCTGGCACGCCTCGGGGGTGGCCGATCGGCCGGTGGTCCGGAACTCGCCCCGCACGAAGGCCAGCCGGTCCGTGGCCTTCGTCATCTTCGGGCACGCCACCTCGCGTGCTCCCGCCTTGCGCGCCGCGTCGAGCAGCCCCTTGCCCTTGGCGCCGCCCGCGTGCAGCAGGACCAGCGTGATCTCCTCGGCGGGCGAGCCGAGGTACGCCTTGACGTCCTTGACGGTGTCGGCCGAGAGGTCCTGCGCGTTGCGGACGACCACGACCTTGCGCTCCGCGAAGAGCGACGGACTGGTCAGTTCGGCGAGGGTGCCGGGCTGGAGCTGGTCCGGTGTCAGGTCGCGTACGTCCGTGTCGGCGTCGGCGGCCCGCGCGGCGGCCACCACCTCCCGCACGGCGCGGTCGAGCAGCAGGTCCTCCTGGCCCACGGCGAGCGTCACCGGGGCGAGGAGGTCGTCGGATGCGGTCTTCCTGGCCATCGCGACAAGCATCCCACGCGCCACCGACAACGCCGTGCCGGCCGCGGTCCCCCTACGGCTCCTCCCGCCAGCCGTCCCACTCGGCCACGAACTCGTTCAGCTCCGCGGGGTCCAGCCGGCCCGGCTCGTCCCGCAGGACGACGAGCCACTGCGCGTCCTCCGCGTCGTCCTCACCGGCGAGCGCGTCCCGCACCAGCCGCGGCTCCTCGTCCACGCCGAACCGTTCACCGAGGGCCTCGGCCACCTCCTCCGCGGCATCACGGTCGGGCAGCACCAGCACATGTCGCACATCACTCACACGGGTCATTGTCCGATACCGGGGTCAGCCGCCCGTGCCGGTGCCCGTGCCGCGCGCCGTCGGCACCGTGTCCAGTGCGATCCCGAACCGGTCCCGGTAGAGCGCGAGCACCTCCTCATCCGTGCCCGCCTCGTGCTCCCGCCGCGTCCCGTCCGGCGCGGTGACCGTGAACCGCCGGCCGCTGAGCGTGATCCTGCCCCCGTCCCCGGTGATCCGCGAGCACACCGGCGACCGCGTGAAGGGGGAGAGCGGTGAGGTGCTGTGCCACCACGCCCCGGCCGTGAAGTCGCCGAGCACCCTCGGCCGGACCTCCAGCTGGTACACCGGCCGCCCGTTCCGGCTCACGTCCAGGTCCGCCGCCTCCCCCCGGTCGTGCCCGCCGCGCGCCCCGGCCGCGTCGGCGCCCGCCTCGGTGATCCGGAACGTGCCCCCGGGATCCTCCTGCTCCCCGCGCTCCCCGAAGGCGAGCGGCAGGTGGAAGTGAGCCCCGAAGCCGACGTCGGCCAGCCAGTCGCCGCCGTCCACCGTCCGCACCCGCAGCGCGAGATGGTCGTACGGGATGCCGAGCCGGCCCCCGTCGCCGTACACGCGCGCCGCGAGCAACTGGACGTCGTAGCCGAGGGCGGCGAGCAACGCCCCGAAGGCGCCGTTGAGTTCGTAGCAGAAACCGCCCCGTCGCGCCTCCACCACCTTGTCCAGCAGCCGCTTCCCGTCCAGCACGATCTCCTCGCCGAGATGGACGGACAGGTTCTCGAACGGCACGGTCTCCAGATGCCGCAGGTGCAGCTCGCGCAGCGCGTCCGCGGTGGGCCGGGTGGGCTGCCCGACGCCCAGGCGGCGCAGGTAGGCGTCGACTCCCGCGGTGCTCATCCTCTCAGTCATGCCCTCAGTGTCGCGCCACCCGCAGCGCCCCGCCGCCGTCCCCGCCGCCGGCCACGGCCAGCGCTCCGTCCCGGTCGGTCCGCAGAACCGTCGCGCCTGCGGCGCGGAGGGCGGCGACCGTGTTCGGGGCAGGGTGCCCGTAGGTGTTGTCCTCTCCCGTGCTGATGAGCGCCAGCCGTGGGGCCGCCCGGCGTGTGAGGTCCGGGTCCTGGTACGCCGAGCCGTGATGGGCGACCTTGAGGACGTCCACGTCTGCCAGTCGCCTGGCCGCCGGTGATCTCGCCAGGGCTCGCTGGGACGGGGGTTCCAGGTCCCCGAGGAGCAGCAGGCGCAGGCCGGCCGTGCGGACCAGCATGGCGACACTGGCGTCGTTCGGGCCTTCCGGTGCCGGGGCCGTGGGTCGTGTGCCCGCAGTCGGCGGAGTGCTCGGCGGTGGCCACACCACTTCCCAGGACAGCTTCCCCGTGCGCCGCGCCTGACCGGCGGCGGCGTGTGTCACCGGGATGTTCCGGGCGGCGGCGAGTCTTCGGACGAACGCGGCCTGGTCGGCGGGTTCTTCGAAGGGCGTCGTCTCGACGGCGCCCACCGCGCGTCCGCGCAGTACGCCGGGGAGGCCCGCCACGTGGTCGGCGTGGAAGTGGGTCAGGACGACGAGCGGGACCCTGGTGACGCCGAGGGAGCGCAGGCAGTGGTCGACGAGGGCCGGATCGGGACCGGCGTCCACGACCACGCCGGCGCCCTCGCCCGCCGCCAGTACCAGCGCATCGCCCTGGCCGACGTCGCACATCACCAGCCGCCAGCCCGGCGGGGGCCAGCCCGTGATCGCCCGGGTGAGGGGCCGTGGCTGCACCACCACCAGTACCAGCAGGAGTGCGCAGGCGGCGCACCACCAGGGGTGTCTCAGCAGGCGGCGGCCCACGAGCAGCGCGAGCACGGTGAGGGCGCCGAGTGCCGCCGCGCCGGTCCAGCTGCCGGGCCAGTCCACTCCCGCGCCGGGCAGCGCGGCGCCCGTTCTGGCGACCTGCGCGATCCACTCCGCGGGCCAGCTCGCGCACCGGGCCAGTACCTCCGCCGCCGGCATCGCCACCGGTGCCGTGGCCAGGGCCAGGAAGCCCAGCACCGTGGCCGGCGCCAGCGCGAACTCCGCGAGCAGGTTGCACGGGATCGCCACCAGGCTCACCCGCGCCGCCAGTACGGCGACCACCGGCGCGCACACCGCCTGCGCGGCACCCGCGGCGGCCAGCGCCTCCGCGAGGCGGGGCGGCACACCGCGCCGCCGCAGTCCCGCGCTCCAGCGTGGCGCGAGCGTGAGCAGCGCGCCGGTGGCCAGCACGGAGAGCAGGAAGCCGGGACTGCGGGCCAGCCAGGGGTCGTAGAGCACCAGGAGCAGGACCGCCGTCGCCAGCGCCGGGATCAGTGATCTGCGGCGGCCGGTGGCGAGCGCGAGCAGGGCGACGGAGCCGCAGGCGGCGGCCCGCAGCACGCTGGGATCGGGCCGGCACACGACGACGAAGGCGAGGGAGAGCGTCGCACCGAGGAGTGCGGTGGTCCGCAGGGGGATGCCGAGGCGGGGTGCGAGTCCGCGTCTCTCGGCCCGCTGTGCCAGGCCGGGCGGGCCGAGGAGCAGGGTGAGGAGGATGGTGAAGTTGGCGCCGGAGACGGCGAGCGTATGGGTGAGGTCGGTCTCCCTGAACGCCTCGTCCAGTTCCGGGGTGATCCTCGCGGTGTCGCCCACGACCAGGCCGGGCAGCAGCGCCCGCGCGTCCGTCGGCAGTCCCTCGGTCGCCTCCCGCAGTCCGGCACGCAGCCGTCCCGCCAGCCGCTGCGGAGCCGACGGCCGGCCCACGGTCTCCGGGCCGCCGCCGTCCCGGCCCCTCACCCGCAGCACGGCGGCGAACCGGTCGCCGCCCGCCCTCGCCGGGGCGAGCCGCGCCTCGGCGCGGAGGCGGGTGGAGGGCAGGAGGGCGAGCCAGGGGGAACGGTCCTCAGCGTCCGGTGCGGTGCGTTCGGACGGGCCCGGGTCGACGATCAGCAGGACGGGCGTGCGGGTCGTCTCCGCCGTGCCGTCGACGCGCTCCACCCGTCGTACGTCGGCCTCGATCAGTACGGAGGTGGGGGCCATGTGGTTGCCGCTGACCCTGGACCGGGTGAGCCGGGGGTCGGAGGTGATCTCGACCTCGGCGGTCACCTGGGCGTACTCCCGCGCCAGTGCGGGCACCGGGCCCCGTCGCAGGTCCGCGCCGTGCAGTCCCGCCGATCCGGCGGCCGCCGCGACGCAGAGCAGCGCGGCGGCGCCGGCCCGGGCGGTGGCCCGTCCCCGCCCGGTCGGGCGGCTGCACGCCACGAGGAGAATGCCGGCCGTCAGCAGGGAGACGATCACCGTCCCCGCCGCCCGGCCGGGCGGGGCGTGCAGCATCACGGCGGCCGTGGCCCAGGCGGCCAGGGCGGGCGGGACCAGGCGCAGGTCCGCCGGTCCCTCCTGTCTCGGGTGCGCGGCTCCGAGCCGCTTGCCGGAGGCGGCGTGGACGTGCCGCCGGGCGGTGGGCTGCGGGGGCGGGGGTGGTGGCGTGGCCGTCGTCTCCGTCCTCATGGCCGTACGAGGCTGCGCAGCTCCGCGAAACGGCGGTCGCCGATGCCGTTCACCTCGCGGAGTTCGTCCACCGAGCGGAAACCGCCGTTCCGGGTGCGGTAGTCGACGATGTGCTGGGCGAGCACGGGGCCGACTCCGGGCAGGGCGTCGAGCTGGTCCGGGGTGGCGGTGTTGAGGGACACCGGCACGGTGGGGCCGGCTCCCGCCGTACCGGCGCTGCCTCCGGGGGCTGTTCCGGCCGGTGCCGGGCCCCCTACGACGACCTGTTCGCCGTCGACGAGGAAACGGGCGCGGTTCAGGGTGTCGGTCCTGGTGCCGGGCCGTACTCCGCCGGCCGCCCGCAGCGCGTCCTCGACGCGTGAACCGGCGGGCAGGCGGTGGATTCCCGGGTCGCGTACCTTGCCGCTGACGTCGACCACGATCTCGGCCCCCGCCGGGGCCGGGCCCCCGGGCTTCGTCGCAGCGTCCGGCGCGGTCTCCCCCTTCGCCGCGCCCTTGACGTGCTCGCCGTGGGGAGCCGCCGCGCGCACCACCTCCGGTGCCCGTACCGGCTGGGTCCGCCCGGTCCAGAAGTGCTGTACGGCGAACCCCACGGCGACCACGAGCAGCACCGACAGCGCGACCACGCTCCGCCGCTCCATCCCGCACCGCGCCCGCACCCACAACGGCAGCCGCTCCCGCAGCGCGAGCCCGGCCCGCTCCCGCCGCCATCCCCGTCCGGCCCCGCGGCCGACCTCCTCCGCGCCCGTGACGTCGTCCTCGTCGTCCGCCGCGGCCGTACCGCCACCGGTCCCCGCGGCGAGAGGGCCCACAGCAGCCGCCCGCCTCCGGTCGGCCCGCCGATCCGCAGCCGTCGCCCGCTCCTGAGTCACCGGCCGGTCCACGCCGGCCGGGCAGTCCCCGAGCTCCGGCCGGTCCGCATCCGCCGTCCGGTCCGCATCCGCCGTCCGGTTCGCGGCCGCCGAGGAGCCGGCCCGCCTGATGCGGCGGGTACCGGTCAGGGCCCAGGCCGGTGGTCGCCCGGTGTGCGCGCGGTGGTCGTCGCCGTCGAACAGCGACTCCGCCCGGCGGCGGAGTTCCTCCGCCACCGCCCGGTGGTCCCGGCGCGGGGCCCGGCCGCGGGGTCCGGTCGGCCGACGGTGGCGGGCGCGGCCGTCGGAGGCGGGCGGGCGGCCCGGGCCGCTGGTCGCCGTCCCTGTGCGTGAGCGTGATCGAAGTGCCATGCGAGGAGGATCCGGCACGTCACCCCATCCACGATGATCTTGCTCGTTCTCCGGGGATTACCGACTGGTTGTGGAAAACCCCGTCACCCGTACGGGCGCACCGGCCTCACCGGGCCGAGACCACGACCCCCAACAGCCCGGGCCCCGTGTGCGCCCCGATCACCGCGCCCACCTCGCTGACGTGCAGGTCGGCCAGTCCCGGCAGCCGGGTCCGCAGCCGGTCCGCGAGGGCCGACGCCCGCTCCTGCGCGGCGAGATGGTGGACGGCGACGTCGACCTCCGCCCCGCCCGCCCGTTCGACCGCGATCTCCTCCAGACGGGCGATCGCCTTCGACGCCGTACGCACCTTCTCCAGCGGTTCGATACGGCCGCCCGCCAGCCGCAGCAGCGGCTTGACCGCGAGGGCCGAGCCCAGCAGGGCCTGCGCGGCGCCGATCCGGCCGCCCCGGCGCAGGTAGTCGAGCGTGTCGACGTAGAAGTAGGCGGACGTGTCCGCCGCCCGCTTCTCCGCTGCCGTGACCGCCTCGTCCACCGTGCCGCCCGCCTCCGCGGTCCTCGCCGCCGCCAGCGCGCAGAATCCGAGCGCCATCGCGATCATGCCGGTGTCCACCACCCGCACCGGCACGGGCGCCTCGTGGGCCGCGACGACCGCCGCGTCGTAGGTGCCGGAGAGCTCGGCGGAGAGGTGGAGGGAGACGATGCCGGTCGCGCCGGCCCCGGCGACCCTGCGGTAGGTCTCGGCGAACACCTCGGGGCCGGGCCGCGAGGTGGTGACCGGGCGCCGCTTCTGCAGAGCCTGGGCGAGGGAGCGGGTGGAGATCTCGGTGCCCTCTTCGAGCGCGCGGTCGCCGAGGACCACGGTCAGGGGTACCGCCGTGATGCGGTGCCGCTCCATCGTCCGGGTCGGCAGATAGGCCGTTGAATCGGTGACGATCGCGACATGGCGGGACATGAGCTGGAGGTTACCTGCCGTGGTGCCCACGCGGCAGTCCGGCTTCGCGGGCGGGGTTCGACGGTGGCCGGATCAGGGGGTGCTCAGGTGGTGCTCTCGGGGCGGGGGTTCTTCTGCCAGGGGTAGGTGGGACGCGGTGCCGGCGGGGTGATGGCGGGCCGCTGTTCCGGTTCCTTCGCCGAGGCGTGCTCCGGGGCGTCCGGCCGGGTCCGCCCGGCCGGCGGGGCGTCGGCGGCGGGGGTCTCGGGCCAGGGCGGGGGTGCCGGGTGCTGTTCCGTGGTGGTCCAGTGGCGCAGGGCCCCGGCCTCCATGTCGATCTGCTCGCTCAGCGAGTCCAGGTCGTCGGAGGCGAAACGGCGGGCGCGGTCGCGGGCCGCCCAGCGCAGGGAGTCCGCGGCCTCCGCGATGCGCTCGGTGCGCTCGCGCAGCTCGGGCAGCCGGGCGGCGAGGGCGGTGCGGTCCGGTTCGGACTCCAGGCGCCTGAGTTCGCCGTCCAGTTCGTGGCCGTGCGCGCTGAGCCGCTGGAAGAGGCCGAGGGACTCCTTGAGGGACTCGTCCTCGGCGACGGCGGCCTCCAGGGCGTCCTGGGTGGCCCGCATGGAGGTGCGCAGCTTGAGCCGGAGCTGGGCGATCTCACCGGCTGAGCCGGGCTGCGCGAAGGCCTTGGCCCGCAGGGTGTGGTCCTCGACCGTGCGGCGGGCCTGGGTGATGTGCCGGTCCGCGCTGCGCCTGGCGGCGCCGACGACCTTCACCGTGGCGTAGGCGCCGAGCACGACGAAGAGCACGAAGAACAGGGCGACCACTGCGAACACCGCTTCCACGAAGCTCCTCCTCCGGGCCCCTCCGGCCTGTCCCGGCGCGCTTCGCGCCGCTCTTCAACAGTAAACGCAGCGGGCAGGTCCGGAGTTCCTGGAGAACCCCGAACCTGCCCGTAGGGGACCACCCTGATCACCTGGACCACCGGGCGTCCCGGGCCCGCCCGGCGGATCGCACCGGGCGGTCCCCGAAACGCTCACCTCACGCCGGGACGATGTTCACCAGCTTCGGCGCCCGGACGATCACCTTGCGGATCCCGGCCCCGTCCAGCGCCGCGACGACCCGCTCGTCGGCCAGCGCGGCCTTCTCCAGCTCGCTCTCGGAGATGCCCGGGGACACCTCCAGCCGTGCCTTGACCTTGCCCTTGATCTGCACGACGCAGGTGACGGTCTCGTCCACCACGTACGCCGGGTCGGCCACCGGGAAGTCCTGGTGCACCACGGAGTCCACGTGTCCCAGCCTGCGCCACAGCTCCTCGGCGATGTGCGGGGCCAGCGGCGCGACCAGCAGCACCAGGGGCTCCGCGACGGAGCGCGGCAGCGCCCCTCCCCGCTTGGTCAGGTGGTTGTTCAGCTCGGTGACCTTGGCGATGGCGGTGTTGAAGCGCATCCCCTCCAGGTCGCCGCGCACCCCGTCGATCGCCTTGTGCAGGGCGCGCAGGGTGACCTCGTCGACGTCACCGTCGTCGACGACGGTCACCTCGCCGCTCGCCTCGTCGACGATGTTGCGCCACAGCCGCTGCAGCAGCCGGAACTGACCGACCACCGCGCGGGTGTCCCACGGCCGGGAGACGTCCAGCGGGCCCATCGCCATCTCGTACAGGCGCAGCGTGTCGGCGCCGTACTCGGCGCAGATCTCGTCCGGGGTGACCGCGTTCTTCAGGGACTTGCCCATCTTGCCCAGCAGCCGGGAGACCTGCTCGCCCTGGTACCAGTAGCCGCCGTCGCGCTCCTCCACCTCGGCGGCCGGCACGGCGATGCCCCGGCTGTCGCGGTAGACGTAGGCCTGGATCATGCCCTGGTTGAACAGCTTGTGGAACGGCTCCGACGACGACACGTGCCCCAGGTCGTACAGCACCTTGGACCAGAAGCGCGCGTACAGCAGGTGCAGCACGGCGTGTTCGGCACCGCCGACGTACAGGTCGACGCCGCCGTGCGGCATGCCCTCGCGCGGGCCCATCCAGTACTGCTCGACGGCCGGGTCGACCAGCTTGTCGCTGTTGTGCGGGTCCAGGTAGCGCAGCTCGTACCAGCAGGAACCGGCCCAGTTGGGCATGGTGTTGGTCTCGCGGCGGTACCGGCGCGGACCGCGGCCGTCACCCAGGTCCAGGGTGACGTTCACCCAGTCCTCGTTGCGCGACAGCGGCGTCTCGGGCTGGGTGTCGGCGTCGTCCGGGTCGAAGGTGCGCGGGCTGTAGTCCTCGACCTCGGGCAGCTCCAGCGGCAGCATCGACTCGGGCAGGGCGTGGGCGACGCCGTCCTCGTCGTAGACGATCGGGAAGGGCTCGCCCCAGTAGCGCTGCCGGCTGAACAGCCAGTCGCGCAGGCGGAAGTTGACGGTGCCCGCGCCGCGGCCCTCGCGCTCCAGCCACTCGGTGATGCGCGCCTTGGCCTCGACGACGGACAGGCCGTCCAGGGAGATCTCGCCGTTCGACGAGTTGATGATCTTCGCGTCGTACGAGGCGAACGCGTTCTCCCAGGTGGAGGGGTCTGTGCCACGGCCGTCGGTCGGCTCGACGATGCAGTGGACCGGCAGCTCGAAGGCGCGCGCGAACTCGAAGTCGCGCTGGTCGCCCGCCGGGACGGCCATGATCGCGCCGGTGCCGTAGCCCATCAGGACGTAGTCGGCGATGAAGACGGGGACCTGCTCGCCGTTGGCCGGGTTGGTCGCGTACGCGCCGATGAAGACGCCGGTCTTGTCCTTGGCCTCGGCCTGCCGCTCGACGTCGGACTTGGCCGCGGCCTGCGCGCGGTAGGCGGCGACGGCCTCGGCGGGCGTGGCGTGCCCGCCGGTCCACACCTCGTGGGTGCCCTCGGGCCAGGCGTCCGGGGTGAACTTCTCCACCAGCGGGTGCTCGGGCGCCAGCACCATGTAGGTGGCGCCGAACAGGGTGTCGGGGCGGGTGGTGAAGACGGTGATGTTCTCGCCGTCGATGGGGAAGTCGACGCGGGCGCCCTCGGAACGGCCGATCCAGTTGCGCTGCTGCAGCTTGATGGCCTCGGGCCAGTCCAGGGCGTCCAGGTCGTCAAGGAGGCGGTCGGCATAAGCCGTGATGCGCATGTTCCACTGGCGCAGCTTGGCCTTGAAGACGGGGAAGTTGCCGCGTTCGGAGCGGCCTTCGGCGGTGACCTCCTCGTTGGCCAGCACGGTGCCCAGGCCGGGGCACCAGTTGACCGGCGCGTCGGAGGCGTAGGCCAGGCGGTACCCGCTCAGGACGTCGGCGCGCTCCGTCTCGGTCAGTTCGCTCCAGGAGCGGTCGCCGGGGACGCCGCGCTCACCGGACTCGAACAGCTCGACCAGCTCGGCGATCGGGCGGGCCCGCTTCGCCTCCTCGTCGTACCAGGAGTTGAAGATCTGCAGGAAGATCCACTGGGTCCACTTGTAGTACTCCGGGTCGATCGTGGCGAACGACCGGCGCTTGTCGTGGCCCAGGCCCAGCCGGCGCAGCTGGGACTTCATGTTCTCCATGTTGGCCTCGGTCGACACGCGCGGGTGCGTGCCGGTCTGCACGGCGTACTGCTCGGCGGGCAGGCCGAAGGCGTCGAAGCCCAGGGTGTGCAGGACGTTGTGCCCGGTCATGCGCTGGAAGCGGGCGAAGACGTCGGTGGCGATGTAGCCCAGCGGGTGCCCGACGTGCAGTCCCGCACCGGAGGGGTACGGGAACATGTCCATGATGAACTTCTTGGGTCTGGCGGCCGTCGCCGGATCGCCCGACAGGTCGCCGCTCGGGTTCGGGGCGGCGTAGGTGCCCTCGGCGTCCCAGAAGTCCTGCCAGCGTGCCTCGATCTCGGCCGCCAGGGCGGCCGTGTAGCGGTGCGGCGCGGCCTCCGCGGCTGCGGTGGCAGCGGGGTTCGTCTCGCTCATGATCCTCAATGCTCCATCGATCGTCTCTGCCTGCTGCCGCGACTTCCTGGAAATGAAAAATCCCCTCGCACAGGAGGGGACGCCGCGCCGATTCCGACCTGCCGGCCACCGGCGGTCGGGACTGATCAGCGCGGCTCGCCAAGCAGAAGGCGTACGGCACGCATGGCGCCAGGGTACCGCAGCCGCCGATCCGGTCGCGACGCGCTTTCACGGCACGTCGACCCCAGGTCGAATGCTACTTCGCGTAACGACCGCTGAGGGACGGTGCGGCGACCTCATTGCCTTTCGATGACAGCGCAACAACTCAAACCTCGTACTCATCGCTACGACGAGCCCCAGAGTTCGGCGGCGGGACCGCTTTACCGAACCTTCGGAGTCGCCCCCATGAACCCTCACCCGGACAGCAGCCCGTCCCCCGCTCGGGGCCGGTCGGCTGCGGCTCCGTCGTACCCGCTCCGCGTCGTGACGTCGGGAGCCGGATCGTGGGACCGCACGACAGCACCGCGGACGACTGGTTCGTCGGGTTCCTCGACTTCGGCGCGGACGTCCTGTCGCTCGTCTGCCTCAGCTGCTCGGTGATCCGGGGGCTCGTCGCCCAGGACCGGATCCTGCTGGGCCCCCGCCAGCGGATCCTGACGCGGGCGGCGCACCGGACCACCGCGGTCGCCTCGATCGCCTTCCTGCTGGTGCACGCAGGCATCGAGCCGGCCCTGGACCACACCACGTGGATCGCCGCGACCGTCCCCTTCGGACTGGCCCTCACGGACGACGAGGCCGTCCCGCCGCCCGCGGCCTCGAGGACATCCTCCGGGGCGGCGGTCCCACCGCCCTGGAGGCGGTCAGGCGGGTCGCCGGGAACGTGAAACGGCGCGAGGCGTGTTCACACCCGGACGGCTCCGCGATGTTCCTGGAGTCGACCGTCAGGGCGTCCACCGACGACCTCGCCGCGCACGTCCTCGTCAACGGCTGCGGACGGTCCGTGGCGGGCGTCCTGCCGCTCCTCGAGGGCGGGGCCCCCACGGGCATCCCGGGCGGCGGGGAGGGGAACGGACCCAGCCGCCGGAAGATCCATGTCGACTGGACTCTGTGCCGGGGCCACGGCCTGTGCGCGGACATCCTCCCGGAGGTCTTCCGGATCGGCGCGGACGGCTTCCCGACGGTGGCTCAGGCCCAGGTGCCGCGTTCGGCGGAGGCGAAGGCGCTGCGGGCGGTGCGCCGCTGCCCGGCCCTGGCCCCGCGCATCGAGGACGAGGCACCCCAGGCCAAGGCGCCGTCCCGCAATCTTCCGGTGCTCTCGCAGGGGCACGGACGGCGCGCCCTGGGCCGCTGGCACGGGTCCCGGGCCGCTGCGGCGGTCCGGGACAACCGGAGAGGGCGGGTCATCCGTCCGGATGACCCGCCCTCTACTTCTGTGGAGCTAAGGAGAATTGAACTCCTGACCTCCTGCATGCCATGCAGGCGCTCTACCAACTGAGCTATAGCCCCTTGTGGCCACGCGGCGGAGCCGCATGTTGTTCGTGTCGCCCGGTTTCCCCGGCGGCGACGCCAACTTTACACGGTCGACCCGGTCCAACACCAAATCGGTTTCGCTTCGCTCGCCTGTGCCCCGAAATGCCCCCGCGCGGAGGGCTACGCGGTCACGAACGAATAGAAGCGCTTGAGCGTGCAGTGCTCCTCCAGCAGCCGACCGTAGATCGGCTCCCCCTCGAGTTCGCGGTACGTCTCGATGGGGTCGCCTTTTATGATCAGCGCCCGCGCGCATTCCTCGCACCAGTACTGGTAGTCGGGATTGAGCGGCTCCATGTCCCGGACGATCGGCGTCCCGCTGCCGCACCAGTCGCACTTCCGCCTGTGTGCACCCATCGGTCAGCTCCAGCTGTGGCCGCAGGCCGTGCACACGCAGGAGACCCCGCCGTTGTCACCGAGCACCCGCGCGACGTGCGCGGAGCCGCGGGAAGGGCAGCCGAGGCGGGTCGAGCTCCGTCGCGTCGACACCGCTCCGAGGAGGTGGTCGACCTCCTCGAGGATGCTCGCAGGCATCACAACTCCCTCCCGTCGGGCCGCGCTCCCTTCCGGCCGTTTGATTCTGCCACGGCCGGGCCGACACGGTCAGCGACGCCGTGGTACCGGTCAGGACACGGCTCGACGCCTCGTAGAGGTGTACGCGCGCCAGGACCGTACTGTTCGCCGGCGGGCAACGAAAGATCCCGCCTCCCTGAGGGGGCGGGATCTTCGTCATGTGGAGCTAAGGAGAATTGAACTCCTGACCTCCTGCATGCCATGCAGGCGCTCTACCAACTGAGCTATAGCCCCTGGTTGCCACACGAGGTGACCTCCTGGCGTTCCGTCCCGCTCGGCGGGGCGAACAAGAAGAACTTTAGCCTGCGACCTGCCGGAAAGTGAAATCCGGGTCCCGGGGCGCCCCCGGGCCGGATCGGAGCGCTCTCAGTCGTCGTCGCCGAGCACGGGTTCGGGCAAGGTGCCGGCGTTGTGCTCGAGCAGCCGCCAGCCCCGGGCGCCCTCGCCGAGGACGGACCAGCAGCAGTTGGTGAGACCGCCCAGGCTCTCCCAGTTGTGCGGGGCGAGTCCGAGCAGCCGGCCGATGGTGGTGCGGATGGTGCCGCCGTGGCTGACCACGACGAGCGTGCCGTCCTGCGGGAGCTTCTCGACGTGCCGCAGCACCACGGGGGCGGCGCGGTCGGCGACCTCGGTCTCCAGTTCGCCACCGCCCCGGCGGACCGGCTCGCCGCGCTTCCACGCGGTGTACTCGTCGCCGTACCTGGCGATGATCTCGTCGTGCGTCAGCCCCTGCCAGACGCCCGCGTAGGTCTCCCGCAGGGCCTCGTCGTGGGTGACGTCCAGGCCGGTGAGCGCGGCGAGCTCGGCGGCGGTGGCCGCGGCCCGCTTCAGGTCGGAGGCGACGATCGCGTCGGGCTTCAGCCCCGCGAGCAGGCGGGCGGACCGGCGGGCCTGGGCGACGCCGGTCTCGGTGAGATCCACGTCCGTGGAGCCCTGGAAGCGGCGCTCCACGTTCCAGGAGGTCTGGCCGTGCCGCCACAGGATGATGCGGCGGCCCCGGCGCGCGGGCCCGCCCACCTCACCGGTGGCGCTCACCACTCACCGCCCGGCTGCGCAGCCTCCTCGGCCTCCCGGAGCTTCGCGTGCTCGGCGGCCTTGCCCCGGGTGGCCCTGGCGTCCTCGGGCAGCTCCAGCTCGGGGCAGTCCTTCCACAGCCGCTCCAGGGCGTAGAAGACGCGCTCCTCGCTGTGCTGGACGTGGACGACGATGTCGACGTAGTCGAGCAGCACCCAACGGGCCTCGCGGTCGCCCTCGCGGCGGACCGGCTTGGCGCCGAGCTCCTTGCTGAGTCGCTCCTCGATCTCGTCGACGATCGACTTGACCTGGCGGTCGTTGGGTGCGGAGGCCAGCAGAAAGGCGTCGGTGATGGACAGCACGTCACTGACGTCGTAGGCGACGATGTCGTGCGCGAGCTTGTCGGCGGCCGCCTGGGCGGCGGTGGTGACGAGCTCGAGGGAACGGTCGGTTGCGGTCACTACAAGGCTTTCGATCGGTGGACACTTGCCCTCAAGGGTCTCACGGACCGCCGGGCGCACCCCACGCGACGACGGAGGGTGCGCCCCGTGTGCGCTACGAGCCGGGGTCGTAGTCCTGGCCGAGGACGACCGAGACACGGGCGTTGGCGGAGACCTCGCCCTTGGTGACGGAGTCGGCGGACAGTCCCAGGGTCTTGGCGACCTCGGTGGCGTTCTCCTTGTCGGCGGCGTCCGCGTAGACGACCCTCGAGGCGGACTCGGCGGCGCCCGCGGCGCCCGCGTCCCGGAAGGTGAAGCCGCCGTTGAGGAGCACCACGCGGGCCTTCTCGGTGCGGCCGTCCACCCCGGTGGCGTTGCGCACGGAGACGCTGACGGCGGCGTCCGGGTCGGGGCTCTTGGCGGTGCCGCCGAGGACGTCCTCGACCACGCTGTCGCTCGCCTCCGCGGTGAGCGTGCCGTCGTCCTGCACGGGCAGCACGGTGGTCCCGTGGTCACCGCCCTTGGCGCGGTCGGAGAGCCGGGCGAGGAAGGAGCCGAGGTCCTTGTCGGTGAGCGGCGGCTCGATGATCTGCCCGAGGGTCTGGACGGTGAGCGTGGCGGCGTCCGGGTCGGAGGTCATCTTGCGCAGGACGCCGTGCAGGACCTGCCCGAACCGCTCCAGCTGGGCGTCCTGGGCCTCGCCGGAGCCGCGGTGGGTGGCGTAGGCGACGGCCATCTTGCCGCTGAGGGTCTGCCCCTTCCCCTTCCTGACCAGGGGCGCCTCGCCCTCCTTCCCGGCGCCCGGGGCGGGCACGTCGGTGTCGGTGTCGACCTCGATGTTCCCCACGAGGTCGACGAGGGTGAGCAGGAACGGGGTGTCCAGCCTCCAGGTGCCCTCGATGTCGGTGCCGAGGACGGTGTCGAGGGCGGTCCTGGTGCCCTCGGAGCCGTCGTCCTCGACCGCCTTGGCGAGCGTGGTGGTGGTGCCGTCGTCGGCCGTCAGGGCGAGGGAGTTGGGCAGCAGGACGGTGGTGCCCTGCCCGGTGGTGGCGTTGTCGACGAGCAGGGCGGTGGCGGTGCCGCCGCCGGTGGTGTCGTGCAGGTGGACGACGATCACGTCCCGCTTCTGCGCGCCCGCGGCCGTGGTGGTGCCCGTGCCGGAACCGGAGCCGGACAGGCCGGGCAGCTTCCCCGCGTACCAGAGGTAGCCGACGCCACCGGCCGCGACCAGGGCGAACACCACGACGAGGGCGATGATCCGGCTGCGGGCGCGGCGCTTGGCCTCCTCCCGGCGCTCGGTGCGGTTCTCGGTGAACTTCATCCAGTCGATGACGTCCTCGGAATCGCCGTCGGGATCCTCGACGAAGGCGAACTGCTCGGTGCGGTACTCCGGTGCGGGCCCGTCGGTGTCCTGCTCGTCGTCGGTCGGGCCGGGCTGCTGCGGGATGTGCGCGGTCTGCTCGGTGACGCGGGGCTGCTGCCCGGTGGGCGCGGTCTGCCCGTAGGGGTCGTACGGGGCGCCCTGGCCGCCCTGCTGGGTGCCGTAGGAGTCGTAGGGGTCGTAGGGCGGGGCCGGGGTTTGCGGCTGCTGCGGGGCCCCGGTCCCGGTTCCGTAGGGGTCGTACGAGGGCTGCTGGTGTCCGCCCGTTTGATACGGGTCGTAACCGTAGCCCTGCTGCTGGTACCCGTCGTACTGCTGGGCCTGCTGGGCCTGCCGGTCCGCGGCCCGGCGGTAGACAGGCCGGCCGTACTCGTCGTAGCCGACGAGCTCGTACGGGGCGCCCCCGTCGGCCCCGTACCCCGCGTCGTATCGGTCGTTCACCGGTGCCCCTCTCGGCTCACTCGCCGCGGTACAGCTCGCGCTTGTCGATGTAGCGCACGACTCCGTCCGGCACCAGATACCAGACGGGTGCCCCCTTGGCGACTCTCGCACGGCAGTCCGTCGAGGAGATGGCGAGGGCGGGGACCTCGACGAGCGAGACACCGCCCTCGGGCAGGCCCGCGTCGGTCAGGTGGTGGCCGGGCCGGGTCACGCCGATGAAGTGCGCCAGGGAGAACAGCTCCTCGCTGTCGCGCCAGGTGAGGATCTGGGCGAGGGCGTCGGCGCCGGTGATGAAGAA
The DNA here is from genome assembly GCF_041380215.1 of Streptomyces pimonensis. Classification (NCBI taxonomy): domain Bacteria; kingdom Bacillati; phylum Actinomycetota; class Actinomycetes; order Kitasatosporales; family Streptomycetaceae; genus Streptomyces; species Streptomyces pimonensis. The sequence goes on along the minus strand of NZ_JAHWZY010000033.1, from coordinate 31,602 downwards.
CAGATCGCTGTCCGGGTTGAGCGCACGCAGGTCGCGCAGGGTGTCCGTGGTGTAGGTGGGGCCGCCGCGGTCGATGTCGATGCGGCTCACCGAGAACTGCGGGTTCTCGGCCGTGGCGATGACCGTCATCAGATAACGGTCCTCGGCGGCGGAGACCGCGCGGTGGCTCTTCTGCCACGGCTGGCCGGTGGGGACGAAGACCACCTCGTCGAGGCGGAACTGCGCGGCGACCTCACTGGCCGCCACCAGGTGTCCGTGGTGGATCGGGTCGAAGGTGCCGCCCATCACGCCGAGACGGCGTCCGCCCTGCCGCGCCGGGCCGCTGCCGGGGCCGGTAGGCATGTCCTGCTCTCCCATGCGTGCAGACCCTACCGGCCCGGCCCGAGAACCCCGTCCGCGAGGGCGGCCGGGGGAGGTTCAGCGGTCGCGGTTGAAGCGGGTGGTGATCCACAGCAGGAGCAGCAGGACGAACAGGGCGCCGCCGCCGGTGAGGGCGGGGCTGAGGCTCTCGTGGTTGCCTCCGTGCTCCCCGCCCTCGGCGGCGAGGGTGACCAACTGGGCAGCGGTGCTGTGGATGCTCATCTTCGGCAGGACCTATCGCGTGTGGGCGGGACAAAGACGTCGGCTCATCGTAAGCGGGCGCCTTCGCACCGATCACGTCGACTCCGCCGTTGCGGACGCGGAGGCGGGCGGAAGGAACCTTCCCCGCCGCTCGATCGTCCTTCCGGCTGTAGCCACGCGACAGGAACCGCGCGGCGGGCGCGCAGCCCGCCGTCCTCACGACCAGAAGCACCCGGAGCAGGATCCCCGCACCTCCTCGGCCGTCCCGTCGTCCGTCACCGCCCGTCCACGGCGGCTCCGCCCGGGCCGGGCTTCGCCACGGGGGAGCGAAGGGTCACTCAGACGCACATGGGGGACACATGTCCGACGACCATCAGCACAACGGGCACGAGAGCGTGCCGAGCAGGCAGCGCAGGCGCTTCCCCGGGATCTCCACGCGGGCGTACGAGCACCCGGCGGACCGTTCCGCACTGGTGGCGCTGCGCAAGCTGACCGGTTTCGACACGGTGTTCAAGGCGCTGAGCGGTCTGCTGCCCGAGCGCAGTCTGCGACTGCTGTTCCTGTCCGACTCGGTGCGGGTCTCGGACCGGCAGTTCGCCCACCTCAACGACATGCTGCGGGACGCCTGCTACATCCTGGACCTGGAGAAGGTCCCGCCGATGTACGTCAAGCAGGACCCGAACCCGAACGCCATGTGCATCGGCCTGGACGAGCCGATCATCGTGGTGACGACGGGGCTGGTGGAGCTGCTCGACGAGGAGGAGATGCGCGCGGTCGTCGGACACGAGGTCGGGCACGCGCTGTCCGGGCACTCGGTGTACCGGACGGTCCTGCTGTTCCTGACGTCGCTGGCGGTCCGCGTCGCGTGGATCCCGCTCGGCAACGTCGCGATCACGGCGATCGTGACGGCGCTGCGCGAGTGGTTCCGCAAGTCGGAGCTGTCGGCGGACCGCGCGGGGCTGCTGGTCGGCCAGGACGTACGGGCCTCGATGCGCGGCCTGATGAAGATCGCGGGCGGCAACCACCTGCACGAGATGAACGTGGACGCGTTCCTGGAGCAGGCCGAGGAGTACGAGGCGGGGGGCGATCTGCGCGACTCCGTGCTGAAGATCCTCAACGTGCTGCCCCGCTCGCACCCGTTCACCACCGTGCGGGCGGCCGAGCTGAAGAAGTGGGCGGCCTCCCGTGACTTCCAGCGGATCATGGACGGCCACTATCCGCGCCGTGAGGAGGACAGGGACGCCTCGGTGCGGGACTCCTGGCGGGATTCGGCGAGCAGCTACGCGGACGAGGTGCGCAGCTCCAAGGACCCGCTGATGAAGCTGGTCAGCGACATCGCGGGCGGCGCCGGGGATCTGGGCGGCCGGGTCCGCCGCGGCTTCGGCGGGTTCACGTCCGCGGAGCCGAAGCCGGGACCGCGGGAGCCGGGTGCGGGGCCGGGCACGGAGGGCGGCGAGCCGCCACGCGACGGCGCGTAGGGCCGCCGGGGCCACGGGCCGGCGGCCGGGCGGGAACCTGCGTCTCCCGCCCGCGCCCGGGGCGGCCCCCGCGGGGTGCTCCCCGTCCCCCTGCGCGTGGCACCCCGGGCGGGCGGCGGGTGGGGAGCGCACGGACACGGGCGGCGGCACGCGGGCGGACGCGACGGGCATGGCGCCGCCCGCCGGAACGACGCGGCGCCGCCCGCGCTCACAGCTTCGGCTGCGCGCCCGGGGCGAGGGATCCGCACAGGGCCGGCGCGCCGTCCGTGGCGTACGGATCGGTGCCGGCGGGAGCGGTCTCCTTGGCCGTCCGGCCCGCCAGCAGCGGGCGCAGCCGGACGGCGGAGTCCTCGGCGCAGGACAGCGGCCCGGCCTGGACGCGGGCGACGACGAGTTCCGTCCGGTGCAGGCGCAGGTCGTCGCGGTCGAAGCGGAAGTGCAGCTCGCGCCGGACGGTGAACAGGGACGCCGCGGCGTCCCGGTCTGCGCCGGCCGGGCGCAGCGCGTAGACGAACGTGTGGTCCGTGGTGACCTCGAGGGTGGCGGAGTCGGTCTCGGCGGCCTGCATGGTGCCCTGGACCCGGATCCCACGGTCCGCCAGCCGCACGCGTGCGGGGTCGAAACGGACCAGCCATCCGGTGGGTGCGTGCCGCCCGTCGGCGGCGGGCCGGCCGAAGCTCCGGTCGAACTGGTCCAGCTGGCCGGGGTCGAGCAGCACCCGCACGGGCCGGGTCTCGCCGCCGGTGAGCACGCCCGGGTCGAGGGCGGACCGCACGATGTAGTCCTTGGCGGTGAGCAGCGCCGCCATCACCTGGCCGTCGGAGAAGTGCGCGGTGCGCCGGGACGCCGGGAGCGGCACCCCCTCGGCGCCGGGCCGGAACCGCGCCGCCGGACTGCGCGCGTACAGCCGCTCGACGTCGGTGGTGCCGGGGACCTCGCCCCGCGGGGCGAGCGGGATGACGGTCGTCCGCAGCGGCTCGGCGGGTTTGTCGGCGGCGGGGCTCCGGTAGGGATGGCGCACGCCCATGTAGACGGCGGTGCCGAAGGCCACGGCGATCAGCAGGACCAGGATCAGCGCCTGCCGGGGCAGCCCGACGCGGCTGCGCGGCGGGCGGCGGCGCACGGCGGGCGCGTGGTCGGTGATGCGCTGCTCGGCGGAGTACTCCTGGAGTCGGGCAGCACGGACGAAGGACTCGTCGAAGACGACGGACCTGTACTCGTCCTCTCCACCTCCGGGGGCTCCCTCGGGCGTCCCCTCGGGTGGGTCCGAAGGCCCTCCCATATCTTCAAGGGTAGGTCCGGGGAGGTTCCGGTAAACGCCGCACCCGGGTCAAGTTCCGGCAGGTCCTCACCGGGCCGGCGGGCGGCCTCAGGGGCTGCCGCGCGGGATCACCGGGACGGCCGGCTGGGAGTAGTCGGCCGACGCGGAGGGCACCGCCGTGCCGCCCTGCTCCACGCCGGTGGTGGCGGGCGGGGCCGGGTCCTGGCGGTGGGAGGACGCTCCCCGGTAGACGGCCGAGAAGGCGAGCGCGACCATGCCGATGCCCATCACCAGGGCGAGCATCCAGGCGACGGGACGGTGCCAGCGCACCGGCCTGCCGTACGGGCCCGGGGAGCCGTAGTCGCCCTCCAGGACGTCCTCGGCGTCGTCCGGATCGTCGTAGCCGGAATCGCCCCGGTAGCCGCCGTACCGGTCGCCGCGCGTACGGGCCCGGTGGGCCTCGGCCTCGGCTCTGGCCTGCGCGGCGGCCAGGAGGCGCTCGACGGCGGTCGGCTCGTGCACTTCCGCCGCCCGTACGAAGGCCTCGTCGAAGACCACGGAGGCGAACTCTTCGTCCGACACCCCGCGGTCGTGGTCGTCGTCGGGCTCCCAGCCGTCAGGGAACGGCGTGCCCCCCACGTCCTCCGGCACGGCTCCAGAGTAGACCTGGGGGGTCATTTTGGGCAGACGGTACGGAAATTCATCCGTCCGATGAGACGGTTCCGCCGCTCCCCCGTGTGCGCGGGTCAGCGCCGTACGTGACCGTCGCCGGTGACGATGTACTTCGTGCTGGTCAGCTCGGGCAGGCCCATCGGCCCTCGGGCGTGCAGCTTCTGCGTGGAGATGCCGATCTCCGCGCCGAAGCCGAACTGACCGCCGTCGGTGAACCGGGTGGAGGCGTTCACCGCGACCGTGGTGGAGTCCACCAACCGGGTGAAGCGGCGGGCGGCCTGCTGCGAGGTGGTGACGATGGCCTCGGTGTGGCCGGAGGTCCACAGCCTGATGTGCTCGACGGCCCGGTCGAGGGAGTCGACGACGGCGGCGGCGATGTCGTGGGAGAGGTACTCGGTCTCCCAGTCCTCCGTGGTGGCCTCCACGACGGTGGCGCGGGAGTCCTTGGCGTACGCCATCACGCGTTCGTCGGCGTGCACGGTCACCCCGGCGTCGGCGAGGGCGTCCAGGGCGCGCGGCAGGAACTCGGCGGCGATGTCCTGGTGCACCAGGAGGGTCTCGGCGGCGTTGCAGACCCCGACCCGCTGGGCCTTGGAGTTGACCAGGATCTCCACCGCCGTGTCGAGGTCGGCCTGCGCGTCGACGTACACGTGGCAGTTGCCGGTGCCGGTCTCGATGACCGGGACGACGGACTCCTGGACGACCGTGTTGATCAGCGAGGCGCCGCCGCGCGGGATGAGCACGTCGACCAGACCACGGGCGCGCATCAGCTCGCGCACGCTGTCCCGGCTCTCGCCGGGCACCAGCTGGACGGCGTCGGCGGGCAGCCCGGCGCCGTGCACGGCGTCGCGCAGGACGCCCACCAGGGCGGTGTTCGACCGGTAGGCGGAGGACGAGCCGCGCAGCAGGACCGCGTTGCCGGACTTCAGGCAGAGGGCGGCGGCGTCGACCGTCACGTTCGGGCGGCCCTCGTAGATGATCCCGACGACGCCGAGCGGCACCCGGACCTGACTCAGGTCGATGCCGTTGGGCAGCGTGGAGCCGCGGACGACCTCGCCGACCGGGTCGGGCAGCGCGGCCACGTCCCGCACGTCGGCGGCGATCGCGCGCACCCGCTCGGGGGTGAGGGTGAGCCGGTCGATCATGCCCTCGCCGGTGCCGGCCTCGCGGGCCCTGGCCACGTCCTGGGCGTTGGCCTCGACGATTTCACTCGTACGGACCTCCAGCGCGTCCGCGATGGCGAGCAGCGCGTCGTCCTTGGCGGCCCGCGGCAGCGGCGCGAGGGTGGCGGCGGCGCCCTTGGCGCGGTAGGCGGCCTGGCCGACCGGGGACATCGAGTCGTACGGCGAGAGCGTGGTCATGGAAAAAGGGTAGTGCGGGCGGCGGGTCCGGTCGTCGGTCGTCCCGGCCTCCGAGACACGGGCTCAGAACGGGTGGACGCCGGCGGGCGTCGCCAGCACCGGCCCGTACCCCGCCGCGACGCGCTGGTGGTAGGTGGCCCGGTCGATGACCTCCAGGCCGACGATCTCCCAGGGCGGCAGGCCGGCGGTCCGGCGGTGTTCGCCCCACAGGCGCAGCGCCACGGCGGCCGCGTCGTGCAGGTCGCGGGCCTCCTCCCAGTAGCGGATCTCCGCGTGGTCCCCGGCGTAGCGGCTGGTCAGCAGGAACGGATGGTCGTGGGCGAGCTGCTCCAGCGCCCGCCGGACCTCCGTGGCGGGGGCCGGTTCACCGGAGACGCTGAGGGTGACGTGCCACAGGCGGGGCAGGTCCCGGGGGCCGCCGCCCTGGAACCGGTCACCGGCCCCGACTCTGCTCAGGGCGCGCTCGTCGCCGGCCGCACGGGAGCCGGCACCGCGGGACGGTGTCGTCCCCGGGCGCACTCGTCTCACGACGGCCTCCTTCACGCGCGGACCCACCCGGTGGTCGGGCGGATGTGTCCTCGCAACAAAGTTGAGCAGGCCGTCGGCGATCGCGGGGCACTTTTGCGGAACGTCCACCACCGAGGGCGGACGTTTCGGCGCATTACGGATGCAGGACCACCAGGTCGTCCCTGTGTACGACCTCGCGTTCGTACCCCGGTCCGAGTTCCCGGGCGAGTTCACGGGTCGAGCGGCCGATCAGGAGGGGGATCTCCTTGGCGTCGAAGTTGACCAGTCCCCGGGCCACCGCCCGCCCCTCGCCGTCCCGCAGCTCCACCGGGTCGCCCGCGCTGAACTCGCCCTCGACGCCCGCGATCCCGGCGGGCAGCAGCGACTTGCGGCCCTGGACGACGGCGCGGACCGCGCCGTCGTCCAGGGTGATCGCGCCCTGCGGGGCGGAGGCGTGCTGGAGCCACAGCAGCCGGTCGGCGGAGCGGCGTCCGGTGGGGTGGAAGTAGGTGCCGGTGTCGCCGCCGGTGAGGGCGTCGGCGGCGTGCACCGCGCTGGTCAGCACCACCTGGATGCCGGCGGCGGCGGCGATCGAGGCGGCCTCGACCTTGGTGACCATGCCGCCGGTGCCGACGCCCGCCTTGCCTGCACTGCCGATCTCGACGTGGGCGAGGTCCGCGGGGCCCCTGACCTCGGCGATCCGTGAGGTGCCGGGGCGGGCCGGGTCGCCGTCGTAGACGCCGTCCACGTCGGAGAGCAGGACCAGCAGGTCGGCGTGGACCAGGTGGGCGACCAGGGCGGCGAGCCGGTCGTTGTCCCCGAAGCGGATCTCGTCGGTGGCGACGGTGTCGTTCTCGTTGACGATCGGGAACGCGCCCATCGCCAGCAGTTCGTCCAGGGTGCGGGAGGCGTTGCGGTGGTGGGCGCGGCGGCTCATGTCGTCGCTGGTCAGCAGCACCTGGCCGACCCGGACGCCGTAGCGCGCGAAGGAGGCGGTGTAGCGGGCGACCAGCAGTCCCTGGCCGACGCTGGCGGCGGCCTGCTGCCGGGCCAGGTCCCTGGGGCGGCGGCGCAGACCCAGCGGGGCGAGCCCGGCGGCGATGGCGCCGGACGAGACGAGGACGATCTCCCGCTCTCCTCCGCCCGACCGTCCGCCGCCGCCCTCGACCGGGGCCCCGCGGGACGCCCCCTCGTTCCGCACCTTCGCCAGCACGTCGACGAGCGCGTCCACCCGATCCGCGTCCAGACCGCCCGCCGCGGTGGTCAGCGACGAGGAGCCGACCTTCACGACGATCCTGCGCGCCTCGCCCACGGCCTGCCTTGCCCCTGCCACCCTGCCGCCCGTCCCTCACGTCGATCGATCGCCCACCAGGCAATCTACGCGAAGCGGATCGGACGGCGCCCGGCCGTTCCAGCCTCCGGAACGGGCCGGTGCGAGTAACCGTGCGGTCACGGATCTCTCACAAGAGGAAGGTTGCGTCGGTCACCTATGGAAATCAAAGATTATGCAAACGTATTTTGAACTCCGTGCCACACAACGTTCCCCCCGCGAAGCGCGTCCTCCTCAGATCCGGCAAGAGCCCCTACGCCGTCATGTCCGTGGAGGAGGCCCTCCACCGCGACGTCATCGCCACCAACGCCGGCAACCTGATCTTCAGTGACGCCGCACACAAGATCCTCGAAACCCCGCGCACCGAGGTGGTCTCGAACGAGATGCGCACCGAGGCGGCCGAGGCGGCGCGGATCAACGAGGAGTACGACGCCTTCGTCGTCCCGCTCGCCAACGCCTTCCGCCCGTCCTTCGAGCCGGGCCTGAAGCGGCTGACGCGGCTGATCGGCCGGCTGAGGATCCCCGTGGTCGTCCTCGGGGTCGGCGCGCAGACCGGACTGAGCTACAACCCGGACCGGCTGAAGCCGATGGAACCGAGCGTGCGCGCGTTCGTCTCCGCGGTGCTCGACCACAGCGCCTCGATCGGCGTGCGGGGCGAGTTCACCGAGAAGTACCTCAAGGACATGGGGTTCAGCGACGTCGAGGTGATCGGCTGCCCGTCGATGTTCATGTACGGCAAGGAACTCGTCGTACGGAAGCGGGCGCAGGAGCTGACCGCCGACTCGCGCATAGCGATCAACGGCTCGCACAGCGCCGTGCGCAAGCTGGGCATGGGGCGGATCATCTCGCGCACCCACGCGCGCTACCCGAACCTGCGGTTCATAGGCCAGAACCTCAGCGACGCCAAGCAGCTGCACTGGCGGGACCTGTCCGACCCGAACGGTAAGGTCACCGCGATGCCGACGCACCCGGACCACCCGATGTACCGGGAGGGCAAGGCCCGCGTCTACGTCGACCCGGTCACCTGGATCGACGACCTGCGGGACTTCGACTACTCCTTCGGCTCACGCATCCACGGCAACATCGCCGCGCTGCTGGCCGGCACGCCCGCGACCGTGCTGTGCGCGGACTCGCGGACGCTGGAGCTGTGCCGCTACTTCGAGATCCCGCACCGCCGGATCGACAAGCTGCCCGAGGACGTCGACCCGGCGCGGCTGTACGAGGAGACGGACCTCAGCGCGCTGACGGGCAACCACCACGAGCGGTTCGAGCGGTTCACGGCGTTCCTGGACCGCAACGGTCTGGAGAACACGTTCTCGCACGGCGACGGCGGCGCGGCCTTCGAGAAGAAGCTGCGCTCGCTGGACTTCCCTGCGGGGGTGCGCCCCTGGATCGACACCGACCTCGCCTCCCTCGCCTCCCGTATGGGCTGGCTGAACAACCGGGTGGGCGAACTGACCGAGGAGAACACCCGGCTGCGACGGGAGCTGACCCGGGCGAAGGCCGGTGCGCGCAGGTCCACGGCCGTGCCGGCGCCCGCGTCGGTGTACCGCCGTGCTCGCCGCGTGGTGGGCGCTCCCCTGCGCCGGGCACTGCAGGGGGGCCGGAACCGGGGTTCCGGAGGGTCGTAGTACCCCGGTCACTCCTTGCGGCGAGGACACCTGCGTGTCGTCCGGAGGTCGGTGCGCGTTAACCCGGGCACCCGTTCTGCGTCGACCCTGGAGTGACCGCAGTGCCCGAGCCCTCGTCCCCCCGGCGGCGGACCGCCGCCCAGTTGCTCACCCTCGCCGTTCTGGCGGCCGCCTTCGCCGCGCAGGCCGTCGCCGCGCTGCGCCCCCACGTGCCGCTGCTGCTCGTCTCGACCGCCGTGTCCCTGGCGGTCGAGGGCGTGCTGTACCGGTGGCTGCCCGGCATGGTGGCGCTGTTCACCACGTCGCACGCGGACATCACCGTCCGCCACGTGCTGCGCGACCTGCTGCTGGTGGTGGGCCTGCTCCGGCTCGGCGAGCAGCACCGGGAGACGCAGTACGCCCCGCTGGTCGCCGGGCTGCTCGCCTTCTACGCGCTGCACTGCACGGTCCAGGCGGTGTCCGTGCTGGTCCGCCGCACCCGCACGCTGCCGGTGCTGACCCGCAACATCGACGCCTCGGCGCTGCGCCTGTCCCCCGCCCCGGCCGCGCTGCTGCGCCGCCCCGGCCACCGGCTGCTGACGTTCGGCCTGCCCGCCACGGCCGGGCTGACGGCGACGGCGGTCACCGACGACGCCCGGCACGCGGCGGCCGGTGTCGCGCTGGCGCTGCTGCTCACGTCCGCGGGCCTGTGCGCGCTGCTGCTGCGGCTGCTGCCGGGCCGGCGTCCGGCGGGCGAGCAGGAGGTGCTCGACTGGTTCGAGGCGTGGCTGGCCGAGTACCGGCCGACGGTCGGCCTGTACTTCTCCGGCGGTCCGTCCTCCGCCTACCAGGCCAACATGTGGCTGGAGCCGCTGGCCGGGCTCGGCGGACGGCCGGTGATCGTGCTGCGGGAGCGGTTCATGGTGTCGAGGATCGCGGCGACCGACATCCCGGTCGTGTGCCTGCCGAAGGTGTCCACGCTGATGCGGCTGGAACAGTCCACGCTCCAGGTGCTCATCCACCCGTCGAACTCCGGCAAGACCTCTCAGGTGCTGCGGATCCCCACGATCAAGCACGCCTTCGTCAACCACGGCGAGAGCGACAAGCTGTCGTCCTGCAACCCGTACGCGAAGGCGTACGACCAGGTGTGGGTGGCCGGTCCGGCGGCGCGTGAGCGGTACGCGCTGGCCGGGGTGGGGGTGGAGGACAAGGACGTGGTGGAGATCGGCCGCCCGCAGCTGGACGCCGTGCGCCCGTACGCGGGACCGCCCGCAGGCGCCTGCGTGACCGTGCTGTACGCGCCGACTTGGGAGGGCTGGGACGGCAACCCGGGCAACACGTCGGTGGTCGCGGCCGGTGAGAACCTGGTGCGGGCGCTGCTCGCCGACCCGGGGGTGCGGCTGCTGTACAGGCCGCATCCGCTGACCGGCTCGGTGGACCCCCGGGCGGGTGCCGCCGACCGGCGCGTGCGGGAGCTGATCCGGGCGGCGAACCGGGAGCGGTCCGGGGCGCGTCCCGCGCCGTCGGGGGAGCTGGCCCAGCGCACCGCGGAGCTGGACCGGTTCACCACGACCGCCTTCCGGGCGGGCTCCGACCAGGTCGAGCGGATGCTGGTGCAGTCCGCGCCGGAACCGGGCCGGGCGCAGGCGGTGGCACGGGCGACGGCGGCCTGGGAGGAGGCGTACTGGGCGTCGCTGCCGGAGTGGGAGCACCAGGTCGTCACGGGCGCCCGGCCCGAGCTGTACGCCTGCTTCAACGTCACCGACCTGCTGATCAGTGATGTGTCGAGCGTGATCAGCGACTTCCTGGCCAGCGGGAAGCCGTACGCGGTGGCGAACACCGGCGGGCTGCCCGAGGAGGCGTTCCGCGCGGCGTTCCCGACGGTGGCGGCGGCGAAGGTGCTGACGCCGGACGCGGCCGGGGTGCCGGCCCTGCTGGAGTCGGTCCGCGACCCGGAGAAGGACGAACTGGCGCGGGCACGAGCGGAGTTGAAGCTCCGCCTGCTCGGCCCGGCCGACCCGCCGTCCCGGCGGCGCTTCGCCGCGGCCGTCCAGGCCCTGTGCACGGCGTCCCAGGCCCACCGGACCCGCACCACCCGGCGTCTCGCCGCGGAGCTCCCCGTCCAGCGCCGGGAGACCGCCACGACGCACGGTACGAACCCGGCGGCCACTCGCCTCGTCTAGGGCGTCGTTCGGATCAGGCCGGCTCCGGCGGGCGGTGTCGTGCGACCGGACCGGGCGAGGCCCGGTGCCGTGCGACCGCGAGGCGGAGGAGGGCGCCGGGGCGGAGAGCCCTGGCGGCCGACGGCGACGCGGCGGTGGGGCCCCTCCCGCGTGAGCGAAGCCGAGCGCAGGGGGAGCGGTGCCGGGCCCCCGCGGCCCCGACGAGGTCCGAACGGCGCCCCTGGCTCAGGTCGCCGCGGGGGTCAGCAGGCGGCGAGCGGTGCGGGCGGTGCGGCGCAGCAGGGAGTCCGCGCCACCCGCGCGGTATCCGGGGACCGCGCGGGCCTCGCGCGGGGAGGCCAGGTACACGGAGTCGGGGATGTCCGCCGCACGGTCGCGGAAGTGCGGGTAGGCGAGGTAGACGCGGCGGCCCCGCCGCTCCAGCAGGGCCTGCGGCTGCTTCTCCTCCTGGACGAACCGCAGGACGTCCGTGAGGAGTTCCAGCCGCTGCCCGGCCACCAGGTGCAGCCGCAGCCGCTCCTCGACCTTCAGCCGCCGGGCGACGCCCTCGGTCCAGTGGACGTCCGTCAGCGGCCGCACCAGCTCCAGTTTGCGCCGCCGGACGTCGTCGGTGTCCTTGAGGAACCGGGGGCCGAACTGGGGCAGCAGGGTGACGGTGAAGGGCCGCACCATGAGCAGGTCGCGGCGGGGGCCCTCGGGGACGAGACCGGCGATCAGGTTCATCAGGGCGCGGGCGGAGTCGAACCGCAGCGTGTAGCCGCCGCTCCTGGTGACGTGCTTGCCGTCGTCACGGCCCACCAGGTAGTAGCAGGTGTGGTCGGCGATCACGGAGACGCCGTCGGCCCGCAGATAGGCCTCCATGGTGAACAGCGCGTCCTCGCCGGTGAACAGGGACTCGTCGAACCGCATGCCGTGCCGCTCGAGTAACGAGCGGCGGAACAGCTTCTGCGCGCTGAGCGTGAACTTGATGTTGGAGGAGTAGACGTCGGTGCGCTCCAGCGTCCTGCCCCACATGGACTTCGGCGCGCCCCGGTTGACGCCCTCGATCCGGCCCAGCACGACGTCGGTGCCGGCCCGGTCGGCCATGCCGACCATCCGCGCGAGAGCCTCGGGGCCCAGCCGGTCGTCGGCGTCCAGGAAGAAGACGTAGCGCCCGGTGGCCTTGTCCAGGCCCACGTTGCGCGGGCCGCTGGGGCCGCCCGAGTTCTCCTGCCTCAGCACGGTGACCGGCATCGGCGCACGGGCCGCGAACTCCTCCAGGCACTCCCCCGTGCCGTCGGTCGAGCCGTCGTCGACCGCGACGACCTCGACGCGCTCCGGGGTGATGGTCTGCGCCTCCACGGAGGCGAGGCACTCGGTCAGGTACGGCATCGCCTCGTACGCCCCTATGACCACGGTGACATCAGGCTGCGCCATGGTCACTTTCCCCTTCGTCGCGGGGCGTTCACCCCGTGTCGCCTCATTCTTCGTCCGTAAGACGACAGTTCGAAGCGAGGGGTTGCGCCGGACGCCGGTTCCGGTGGTTCACGTCACAGGGCCGTCGGGCACGCGAAGGAGCCCGGCCCCCGAAGGATCGACTCCTCGGGGGCCGAGTCCCGCCGAACCCGCCGGGCCGGTCAGCCCGCGTCGACGCCGTCCGTCTCACCGGCCGCTGACGTCCGCGGCACGGGCACCACGTCAGCCAGCTCCACGTCGGGGCCGCCGGTGGTGATCCGGGTCTGCTGGCCGAGGTTGCGCGTCTCGGCCTTCAGCGCGAGCTGGGCTACCGCCGTGTTGAACTGGTCGATGGACTTCGGCTCGTCCGGGCCGAGCAGGTAGCGCTTGAGCTCTCCCCGGTCCCCGGCCAGCGGATCGGCGGCCGGGTCGCGGACCGCGTCGAGCAGCCCGCCGAGCTCCTCCGCGTCGTTGGACAGGATCACCGCGGCACGCACCGCCGTGTTCTGCCGCTTGAACTCCTCCACACCCAGCTCGGCGGAGTCCGTGACGGCGTACGGCTTGCCGCTGGCGATGAAGTCGGAGACCACGCTGGAGATGTCGGAGACCATCGCATCGGAGACGTTGAAGCAGTCGTACAGGCGCGGCTCGGCGCCCGTGATGACGCGGTGCTCCCAATCGGGGAAGGAGCGCCAGTACGCGGTGTTCCACTCGGCGCGCAGCCGGGCGGTCTCCTCGTGCCGGGCCACGTCGACCACCCCGTCGCGGGAGGCCTCGGCCTCGTCGCCCTTGCCGGCGCCGCCGGACAGCTCGGCCAGCCGGGCCTCGATGCGCGCCAGCTCGGCCCGGGCCTCGGTCCGGGCGGCGGTGTCGGCGGTGAAGCGCGGGTCGGCGGCGCGCGCGGCGGCGGCCTTCTCGATCAGCGCGGTGATCCGCTGGTGGGCGGCCTTCGCCTTCGGGCTGCGGGTGCCGGTGAAGGGGTGCGGCTTGTACAGGACGCGCACCGCCGGGTCGGCCTGGACCAGCCTTCTCACGATGCTCTCGCCGGCCAGCAGGATCGAGGTGTTGCCCGGGTTGTCGTCCCAGCCCTCCCAGGTGGGGGCGTACAGGACGGTCGGCATGCGGTCGCCGGGGACGCCCCGCCAGGTCTGGATCGGGGCCAGCTGCGGACGGCCGACCTCGACGATGTCCTCGTCGCGGACACCGACGTCGGCGATGGCGTAGCGGTCGCGGCCCGCGCGGCCGGCCGTCCACACCTCGTCGTAGACCTTGCTGAACGGGTTGACGCTGGCGAGCTTGTCGCTGTCGCCGTGACCGATGAAGACGTGCTTCATGGTGGGCACGCGCAGCATGTGGATGTTCTTGCCGACGTTCGCCGCGTACAGCGCGACCCGCACCGTGGACAGGTCCATGTTCATCAGGTGCACCCCTCCGGGCACGCAGATGACAGGGACCGTGGTGGGCACCAGGTTCTGCAGGATGACCCGCTCGCGCAGGATGACCAGCGGACGGGTGTCCAGCTGCTCCATGGTCTCCAGCCACATGTTGACCTGGTAGGCGGAGTCCTTGGAGCCGGAGAAGTACAGCACGGTCTCCGGGCGGTACTCGCGCAGCCAGCCGTCGACCGCGTCCAGCACCTTCTCCGGGCTCGGCGGGGTCTTCCGGCCGCGCACGTAGGGCAGCAGGGCGAGGACGTACAGGGCGCCCGCGGCCACCGTGACGCCGATGCCGGCGTAGCCGATGACCGCCGACTCCAGGAAGGCGCCGACGAGTACGCCGACGACCGCCGCGAGGTCGAGGTGGAGCATCTTCTCCGCGGGCCGGTTCAGCAGCGCGCGCGGCGGCGCGTCCGGGATGCGGATACGGGAGGCCAGGTCGACGTTGCGGGTGGCGACCGGCAGCCGGCGGCGGTTGCGGATCAGCGTGGTGAGCGCGCCGTGCGGGGCCTGAAGTCCGTAGAAGGCGATGAAGCAGGCGATCGCCCCGTAGTAGATCAGGTCGTCCGCGAGGGACAGGCGGGCCAGCAGCAGGATCAGCAGCAGCTGTCGGATCAGGAAGCGGATCGACAGGCCGGCCCGCACCTTGCTGAGGCGGCTGACCAGGTAGCTGCCCTTGCGGTGCAGATAGTGGTCCGCCAGGTACGTCACGGCGGCCACCGCCGCGAAGGCGGGGATGCTCGGGACCAGCGCGGCCAGCATGAGGCAGGGGAAGCCCAGCACCATGAGGGCCGCTGCGGCCAGTTCGGCCGCACTGCCCACCCGGGCGACGCGAATAGCGGTGGATATCACGAATGACCTGCTCTTGGAGGGGAGTGCCGGTTCTGTGCCTGTGCGCGATTCAGGAGGTACGGATTCAGGCCCCCGCGAGCTCCCGTCGACTAACCACGTGAACAGGAGGCCGCGGAGGCCTGAATTACGGAAGACTATTTAGCGGCAATTATTACACGCCGTCCTGACGGTCCAGCACCGCGGCCAGCGCCTGCTCGAATTCGGTGGCCTGCGCCGCGCCCGCCGTCGGGTCCTGCTGCCGTACGTCGATGACATGGCCGGTGAGCTCGGACAACAGCACGTCCAGCGAGGTCCGGGCCACCGCCTCGGAGGACAGCAGGCTGCCCGTCGGCTCCTGCCCGAAGGCCTTGGTGCGCATCGGCGTGGCGGTGCGCTCCGGGTTGATGCAGTTCACCCGGACGCCGTCGCCGGCCCACTCGTCGGACAGGGCCTGGGTGAGGTTCACCATCGCGGCCTTGGTCGAGGAGTACAGGCTGTACTCGGCGCGCCCGCGGGTGTAGCTGCTGGAGGTGTACAGCAGCAGCTGCCCCTTGGTCTCGGCGAGGTACTTGTAGGCAGAGCGGGCGATCTGCACCGGGGCCAGGTAGTTGACCTTCAGCGCCTCCTCGATGGTGGCGTTGTCGGTCTCGGCGAGCTTGCCGATACGCAGCACGCCCGCGGTGTTGACGACGTAGTCGATGCGGCCGGTCTCGCCGTACGCCTTGGACAGCGCGTCGTCGACCTCCTCCGGGTTCTCCACGTGGGTGCCGGTGGTGGAGCGGCCCAGCGCGTAGACGGTGGCGCCGTAGGACTCGGCGAGCTCGGCGATGTCCTTGCCGATGCCGTACGAACCGCCGAAGACCACCATGGTCCTCCCGGTGAGCAGCTGCCGGTAGGCCTCCTCGGAGACCTGCTCGGGGGCGGCGGTGGAGGCGAGCTGGAAGAGCTTGTCGGCGATGAAGACGTCGACCGGCTGAGTGACCTTCATGTTGTACTCGTCGCCCGCCACGACGTGGATCGGCACGTCCGGCAGGTACTTGAGTACGACCGAGCAGTCGTCCGTGGCCTGGAAGTTGGGGTCGCCGGCGGCGACCTCGTAGGCGCGGCGGATGGTGGACAGCTTGAAGGCCTGCGGGGTCTGGCCGCGGCGCAGCCGGGAGCGGTCCGGGATCTCCGTGATGAACTCGCCGTCCTCGCCGTGCGTGCGCGTGACGATGATGGTGTCGGCGGACGGGATGGCCACGTCCACGGCCTGGTAGCGCTCCAGCGCGGTCACGCAGTCGTCGATGACGCGCTGCGACAGCAGGGGGCGCACGGCGTCGTGGAAGAGGACGTTGCGGTCCTCGCCCTCGGCCAGGCCCTCGCCGAGCGCGGCGATGGCCCGCTCGGTGGTCTCGTTCCGGGTCGAGCCGCCCTCGATGACCCTGGCGACCTTCGCGAACCCGGCCTTGGCCACGATCTTCTCGATGTCGGGCACGTACCCCGGCGCCATCAGCACGATGATGTCGTCGATCGAGTCGGCCTTCTCGAAGGTGGCCAGGGTGTGCTCGATGACTGCCTTGCCGGCGATCTTCAGCAGCTGCTTGGGGATCGACAGACCCACCCGCTGACCGGTGCCGCCGGCCAGGATCACTGCGGTGGTACGGGGCTTGGCTATGTGCTGGGACACAGGTGACCTACCTTGGGGCGACAGGGAACTTCGAAATGGTCCCACTTGTGGTTACCGCAGTGCAAGGTGAGCGACCTCCGCCGCATATGTGCACGACACCTGCCATTCACCTAGGACTCCGGGCGCCCGGCGAGGGTTCCCGGGACGCCCCGTGAATTCTTGTGAGTAACTCCACAGGAGTTATGCCGTTGCTGTGCGTGACAGGCGTGACACCACCCGGTCGGCTCAGCGCAGGCGCAGCCGCTTCAGACAGCGGTGACCGAGGACTCTCACGAGTTCCTTCGACGGTGTCCGGTGAACGGTACGTCCTTTGTCGGCGCCGTTCGTCGCCGCGACCGTGGTGAGCATCCCGAACAGGGCCTGCGCGGCCACCTCGGGAGCGAGCCGCGGCTCGTCCGCCGGCCCTCCAAACGCCGGTGTGCGGGACAGCGACGCCAGGTCGCCGAGGACCCGCACGCCCATGGAGCCGATCCGCGCGGCCGCCTCGGCGCCGATACCGGCAGCGGCCTCCAGGGCCCATTGGGGGGTACGGATCCCCACGTCCTGCGGGGTGGGGCTGCACGCGTTCTTCATGTGCGCGATCGCGCCGTGGCGCACCAGCTTCGAGTACAGCTCTTCCGGGAGCCCATTGCCGCGGAATTCCTTGTTGAGGTTCCGCAGCATCTCGGTCTCGGCGAGGGTGAGGGAACGGTTCGCGGTCTCCGGGACCGGACGCAGCAGTCCTTCGGGCAGTCCCAGCAGCCCTTCGAAGGTGCGCATCAGCGCGTCCCGGTCGCGGTCGTCGACCACGACGACGGTCACCCGGTCGGGGCCGGTCGCCCCGGCCCACCGTTCGACCAGCCGGTCGTGCCGGTGCCGACGCCAGAAGCTGGGGGTGGGCCGGTCGTACGGGGGCCGGCGGAGCATGTGCTCCAGCCACGGCTCGTAGCCCAGCCGCAGCCCGTTCTGCACGTACTGCTGCCACTGCGAGGGCATGATCCGCGCCAGGGGCCGCAGGGTGACCAGGACGTGCACCCTCCCCCACTCTCGGCTGCGCTCGAGCGGGGGGACCCCCATGCCGCCGAGCTGCTCGACGATCCGGGCGATCGTCGCCCCGTCCTCGGCGTCCGCGAAGAACTCGCTGCTGATCACGGAGGTGCGCCGCCCGGTAGCCCGCACCCGGTCCAGCAGCCGCTGCCAGTGCCGCTCGGTGGGAACGGTGTCCCCCATCATCGCGGGCCGGGCGCAGGCGGCGAGGACGGCCTCGATCGGGTGCCGACTGTGCGCCGGGAAGTCGACGCCGTGCCGCGCCATCTCCCCCTTCGCGGCGAACAGCGCACCCTGGACGGCGGTGGTGCCGGTCTTGTGCGGACCGATGTGCAGCAGGCGGGTGCCGGCGGGCAGTGGGGGGATCGCTGCGCCGGTGGCCGGGAGTTCTTCTCTCGTGGGGTCGGTGTCCATGCCGAGGCACGGTGGGACGGCTCGCTGAGGATGCCGTGAGAGGAGCCTGGGACCCGCCTGAGTGCCGTCCCCTCCCCGCACGTCACCGCGGGCGATCGTGCCTCCCCGGTGTCTTGGGGACCTGGGAGGCGCCCCCGGGGGCGGCGCGGGTGGGCGCTGGGGGCGCCCCCTTCGGGAAGGCACCCCGCAGGCACCGGGCTGCGCGACCCGCCCCCGGCCGGCTCAGGCCAGGTGGACGCCCGGCCGCCCGGCCTCGACCCGCAGCCTGGCCAGCGTGCTCGGCGTGGCCTGCGGCTTCACCACGGTGTCCACCACCCGCACGTGCGCGTCGATGCCGCCCCGGCCGATGTCGAACAGGTGGTAGCCGCGGTGGGCGTCGAGCAGCTTCCAGTGCGGGTTGTCCGCGCGCCGCGGGTCCCACTGCGCACGGAACGCGGCCTGGTCCTGGTCGCCGTTGCTGGAGATGGACGTGCCGACGAACTCGGCGCCCACGACTGCGGACTTCGGATCGGCGAAGTCCGCCTTCAGGTCGCTGATCATCGTCAGATGGCGGTCGCCGCTGAGGACGACGGGGTTGCTGACCCGCCGGAACTCCTGGAGCAGGGCGTTGCGTTCGGCCTGGTAGCCGTCCCAGGCGTCGTAGAACCAGAGCTTGCCCTCGCCGATCCGGAGGTCGGTCTCGGCCATCATGATCTGGGAGGCGATCAGGTTCCAGCGGGCGGGCGAGTGGCGCAGCCCGTCGACCAGCCAGCGCTTCTGCGCGGTCCCGAGCATGGTCAGCGACGGGTCCTGGGCCCCCTCCTGGGTGGTGGCCTGGTCGCTGCGGTACTGGCGGGTGTCCAGCACGTTAAGCCGGGCGAGCCGGCCGAAGTCCAGCCGACGGTGCATGCGGATGTGCGGGCCGTTCGGCACGGCGGCGGCGCGGACCGGCATGTGCTCGTAGTACGCCTGGTAGGCGGCCGTCAGCCGGGCGACGAACGGGTCGTGCGCCTGCTTGCCGGGGTCCTGCGGGATCTCGCCGGCGAAGTCGTTGTCGACCTCGTGGTCGTCGAAGGAGACCACGAACGGGGCGTTGGCGTGCATCTCCGCGAGGTCCGGGTCCGAGCGGTACTGGGCGTACCGGTTGCGGTACTGGGTGAGGCTGTACGGCTCACCGGCGCCCTCGTGGCGCCGTACGCCGGTCGCCGAGGGAACGGACTCGTAGATGTAGTCGCCGACGAACACCACGACGTCCGGGTCCTGCTGCAGCATGTCGGCGTACGGGGTGAAGTAGCCGTGCTGCCAGTTCTGGCAGGAGGCGAGCGCGACCTTCAGACGGCCGCCGGAGCTGTACGGGGCGGGCGCGGTACGGGTGCGGCCGACGCGCGAGAGCTGCCCGCCGGCACGGAAGCGGAACCAGTACGTGGTGTCCGGGCGCAGCCCGCGTACGTCCACGTGGACGCTGTGCCCGTACGTGCGCCGGGCCGGGGCGACACCCCGGCGGACGACCTTCCTGAAGCGGGCGTCCCGGGCGACCTGCCACTCCACGGCCACGGTGCGGTCGGGCATGCCGCCGCCGTTCAGCGGGTCCGGGGCGAGCCGGGTCCACAGGACGACCCCGTCCGGGAGCGGGTCACCGGAGGCCACGCCCAGGCTGAACACGCCGTCGGGCAGCTTCACTCCGGCCGCGTGCGCGGTGGCCGGCAGCCACAGCTGGGCGGAGGCGGCGGCGCCGAGCACGGCGGCGCCCGCGGTCAGGACACGACGGCGATCGGGCTGAACTGCTCCGGTCATCGGCTAACTCCCCTGCCTCGTGTGACGCTTGGACACGGGGAAGCTCGCGGTCCGGTCGGTCCGTCCGCTGAACTCCGAGGTTCGCGTGCATGACAAACAAGGAGACAGCGGGAAACCCGTCGCGGCACGGAAACGTTCCGTGGCCGCGACGGGTCCGTCGGGTGAGCGGCGGGCTACGGGCGACTCGGTCCGCGGCCGTCAGTCGGTGAAGGCGACGCCCGGGTGCGCCCCGGCGGCGACCGCGCCGTCGCGCGGCCGTGCGGTCCCGGCCGAGCGTGGCGTGGACGCCCGCGCCGCGAGGGTGCCGGCGGCGAGTGCCGCACCGGTCGCGCGCGATCCGTGCGGGGCGGGCGGGATTCCCGCGGCGGACGTCCGGTCGTGAGGCCGGCCGGGCCGCCTTTCAGTACGGCCGGTCGGAACACCCGCCGGCCGGCCGGACGTTCACCACGACTCCACCCGGAGTCACTCCGACTGGAACGGCTCGAAGCCGTCGTACTCCTGCTCGGACTCGTCCCGTTCGGCCTGCTTGTCCCGGCGCCGCTGGGCGGCCGGGCGGGGCGCCTCCAAGCGGTGGTCCTCGCCGCGCCGGCCGAGCATCTCCGCGCCGGCCATGACGGTCGGCTCCCAGTCGAAGACGACCGCGTTCTCCTCGGGGCCGATCGCGACGCCGTCACCGGCCCGGGCGCCGGCCTTCATCAGCTCCGCCTCGACACCGAGGCGGTTGAGCCGGTCGGCGAGGTAGCCGACGGCCTCGTCGTTGTTGAAGTCGGTCTGGCGGACCCAGCGTTCGGGCTTCTCGCCGCGCACGCGGAACAGCAGCTCCCCGTCGACGTCCTCGCGGATGACGGTGAAGCCGGCGTCGTCCACGGCCTTGGGCCGGATGACGATCCGCGTCGCCTCCTCCTTGGGCCTGGCGGCCCGTGCCCGGGCGACGAGGTCGGCGAGCGCGTACGACAGCTCCTTCAACCCCATGTGGGCGACCGCCGACACCTCGAAGACGCGGTAGCCGCGCGCCTCCAGGTCGGGGCGCACCATCTCGGCGAGGTCCTTGCCGTCGGGAACGTCGATCTTGTTGAGGACGACCATACGGGGGCGGTCGCCCAGACCGCCGTACTGGCGCAGTTCCTCCTCGATGATGTCGAGGTCGGAGACGGGGTCGCGCTCGGACTCCAGCGTGGCGGTGTCCAGCACGTGCACGAGCACGCTGCACCGCTCGACGTGCCGCAGGAACTCCAGGCCGAGTCCCTTGCCCTGGCTGGCCCCGGGGATGAGGCCGGGCACGTCGGCGATGGTGTAGACGGTCGACCCGGCGGTGACGACGCCGAGGTTCGGGACGAGGGTGGTGAAGGGGTAGTCGGCGATCTTCGGCTTGGCGGCGCTGAGCACGGAGATCAGCGACGACTTGCCGGCGCTCGGGTACCCGACCAGTGCCACGTCGGCGACGGTCTTGAGCTCCAGGACGATGTCCTGGAGGTCCCCCGGCTCGCCGAGCAGCGCGAACCCGGGCGCCTTGCGCCGCGCGGAGGCGAGGGCGGCGTTGCCCAGCCCGCCGCGTCCGCCCTGGGCGGCGACGTAGGACGTCCCGTGTCCGACCAGGTCTGCGAGCACGTTGCCCGCCTTGTCCAGGACGACGGTCCCGTCCGGCACGGGGAGGACGAGGTCCTGCCCGTCCTTGCCGCTGCGGTTGCCGCCTTCGCCGGGCTTGCCGTTGGTGGCCTTGCGGTGCGGGGAGTGGTGGTAGTCGAGGAGGGTCGTCACGGACTGGTCGACGGTGAGGATCACGTCGCCGCCGCGTCCGCCGTTGCCGCCGTCGGGCCCGCCGAGCGGCTTGAACTTCTCACGGTGGACGGAGGCACAGCCGTGGCCTCCGTTACCCGCGGCGACGTGCAGCTCGACGCGGTCCACGAAGGTGGTCATGGGATGTGCCTCCAGTTACTACTTACTGCGGGAATGTCTCTTGGCTAACACGCGAAAGGCGGACCCGCTTCCCGTGGGGGAAGTGAGGTCCGCCTCGCGAAAGCTTCCGGTCAGGCGACCGGAACGATGTTCACGACCTTGCGGCCACGGTGGGTGCCGAACTGCACCGCACCGGCCTGCAGGGCGAACAGCGTGTCGTCGCCACCACGGCCGACGCCGGCGCCCGGGTGGAAGTGGGTGCCGCGCTGGCGGACCAGGATCTCACCCGCGTTGACGGCCTGACCGCCGAAGCGCTTCACACCGAGCCGCTGGGCGTTCGAGTCGCGACCGTTCCGGGTGGACGATGCGCCCTTCTTGTGTGCCATGTCTCCTCAGTCCCTTACTTCGCAGCCGCGGGGATCTCAGTGACCTTGATCGCCGTGTACTGCTGGCGGTGGCCCTGACGACGGCGGTAGCCGGTCTTGTTCTTGTAGCGCAGAATGTCGATCTTCTGGCCCTTGTGGTGGTCCACGACCTCGGCCTGGACCTTGATGCCGGCCAGCACCCACGGGTCGCTGGTCACAGCGTCGCCGTCGACGACGAGCAGGGTCGAGAGCTCGACCGTGTCGCCCACCTTGGCGGTGGAAATCTTGTCAACCTCAACGATGTCACCGACAGCAACCTTGTGCTGGCGGCCACCGCTGCGCACGATGGCGTACACGCGGATCTCACTCTCACTCGAAGAACGGCACCCCCGCAGGCCAGCCGCCCGGCCAAGAACACGGACGACCTCTCCCGGCCACCGAGGCACCCGGAAGGAAGAGGTTTACGGGGATGTGGCGGCCCCGATGGACACGCCGACGGTCAAGGTTACGGGGACCCGGCGTGGGGGTCAAACCGACCCCGCGGGGAGAGCCGGTCCGACCCGGACGGCTAGCCGCCGAGGCCCTCCCGGTAGGCCACGCACGCCTCGTGGGAGGGCAGCAGGCCCTGGTCCCGGGCCTCGGCCAGGGTGGGGGCCTGCTCGTCCTTGGCGGAGAGGAGGGGGGAGAGGCCGGCGGGCCACTCGATGCCCAGGGCCGGGTCGAGGGGGTGGATGCCGTGCTCGCGCTCGGGGGCGTAGCCCTCGGAACAGAGGTAGACGACGGTGGCGTCGTCGGTGAGCGCCATGAAACCGTGACCGAGGCCCTCGGAGAGATAGACCGCGTGGTGGTCCCGGTCGTCCAGGCGGACCGCCTCCCACTGGCCGAAGGTGGGCGAGCCGGTCCTGATGTCCACGATCACGTCGAGGACCGCGCCGCGCACGCACTTGACGTACTTGGCCTGGCCGGGCGGCACGTCGGCGAAGTGGATGCCGCGCAGGGTACCCCGGCTGGAGACGGACATGTTGGCCTGGGCGAGCGTGAGCGGGTGGCCCGCCGCCTCGGCGAAGGCCGGGGCCTTGAACCACTCGTGGAAGCTGCCCCGGCCGTCGGGGAAGATCTTCGGCTCGTGCACCCAGGCACCGGAGAGGGAAAGGGGGCGCATGGAAGGGTCCGTCCTCAGCTCTTCTTCTCGTTCGTCAGTGCGCGCTTGACGCGGCCGGCGGCCCGGCGCCACAGGGAGCGGGGCTGGGCGGGCTTCTTCGGCGTCGGCTTCCGCCCGGCGGACCTGGCCGGCGGGGTGTGCCGGTCGATCACCCGGGCGGCGCCGTCGGCGGCGACCACCACGTCGACCGGGAGCCTGGTCCACTTCGCCTCGCCGCGGGCGGCGGACGGCACCCCGATACGGACCGCCCAGCGCATCCCGGTGAGCGTCTCCAGCGGCAGCGCGGCGCTCACGGTACGGCCGTCCACCACGGCGTCGGCCGGGTACTTGCCCACGTTCCTGCGCTCGAAGCGGAGCTGCACCGGGTCACCGGCGTCCGCCGCGACGTGCAGCGGCAGCGGCAGCCGTACGGCCGAGCCCTCGATCACGGCTCCGGCCGGGTCCATCCGGGCCACCGCCTCGCGCTCCAGCTTGTTGGTGTGCTGGTCGACGTCGAGGGAGAGGTTGCCCGGCCCGTCGGTCCAGTACGGCAGGATCATCCGTCTCGGCTCGCCGGTGAGCGCGGCCAGCCGTCCGGCCTCCACGTCCTCACCGCGCACCGCGCCGAGCCGGGTCTCCTTGCTCCAGCCGCAGGACTTGATGCGCAGGTGCAGGTCCCAGAGACCCTTCTCCAGAGGCTCGCCCGCGGCCGCCGTCTCCGGGTCGAGGACGGCGCGCGCGGTGATCCGCTGGCGGAAGGAGCCCTCCCCCGCGTCCAGGCGGTGCAGCTCGCACTCGACCGGGAGGTAGAACTGCCTGGCGTCCTCCCGGTGGCGGACCACCAGGTCCACGTCGCTCTTGCCGACCGGGGCCTCCAGGGCGATGTCCTGGCCGGCCAGCGCCTCGAGCGCCCTGTCGGACAGCGGCAGGCCGAGCAGGTCGCGCTCGCCCTCCCGGCGGAAGGTCATCGGCTCGCCGTCGACCTGGTACTCGGAGGTGAAGCCGACCTTCAGGACGCCGTCCTCCCAGGTCAGGGAGTCCAGGATGCCGGTGGGCTTGATCCCGGCCTCCCAGCGGGCGAGGGCGCGGACGTCCTCGTAGAGGTCGGCGGCGATCAGTCCGGCCACCACCCGCTGAGTGGGGGCGACCCGGGCGAACACGCCCGGACCGAACCGCTCGGTGACGACACCGCGGATCTCGCGGTACAGATCCTCGGCGTAGTCCTCGGGGAGCTTGAGCAGCCGGTTGCCGCGCAGCCGCTCGACCATCTCGTTGCGCAGCCAGCGGCTGAACAGCTTGTCGCGCAGCGGGCCGGGCTCGGTGAGCTCCTCGACCACGTCGAGGGCCTCGCGGAGGTTGTTGAAGTAGCCGACCGGATCGAAGCGCTGGAAGCCGGCGTTGGAGCCGTCGTCGCGGGTGATGTGGTAGTAGCACAGGTAGTCACCGAGGACGGCGACGCTCCTGGCTCGCAGGTAGGCCTCGACCACGAAGACGTGGTCCTCCAGCCGGCGGCGGCCCTCCTTGAAGCGCATGTTGTGCTGCTGGAGGAACTCCCGCCGGAACATCTTGTGCGGGGTGAGGCTGTCGATCAGCGGAGCGTTCTCCACCGTCGCGCGCGGCCGGTTGACCCGGAACAGCTCCTGCGGGACCGGGCGGCCGATGCCCGCCATCTTGCCGACGACCACGTCGGCGTCGTTCGCCTTGCCGTAGTCGTACATCCGCTCGAGGGCTTCGTCGCCGAGCCAGTCGTCGTGGTCGACGAACATGACGTACTCGCCCCGGGCGGCGTCGATGCCGGTGTTGCGGGGCTTGCCCGACCAGCCCGAGGACTCCTGGTGGATGACGTGGAAGTGGGAGTGCTCGGCCGCCAGCCGGTCCAGCCGGGCGGGGGTCTCGTCGGTGGATCCGTCGTCGACGAAGAAGACCTCGAACTCGTCCGGGGTGAGGCTCTGCCGGAGCAGACCGTTGACGCAGTCCTCGACGTACTTGCCCGGGTTGTAGACCGCGATGACGACGCTGACCTTGATTGTCACGCCGGGTTCTCCTTCTCGTGGACCCGGTGGATCTCCGGGAACGCCTCGGTGAGTGCCGCGCGCCAGTGGCGCAGCGGCTCGATGCCGGCCGCGGCGAAGCGCTCGTGGCCGAGCACGCTGTACGCCGGGCGGGGGGCGGGACGGACGAACGCCTCGCTGGTGGTGGGGCGGACCCGGTCCGGGTCGGTGCCGAGCAGGCGGAAGATCTCGCGGGTGAGGCCGTACCAGGTGGTCTCGCCGGAGCTGGTCCCGTGGTAGACGCCCGCCGGGGCGGTGCCGGCCAGGGCTCCGCGCCCCAGCTCGAGCAGCAGGCCTGCCAGGTCGGCGCTCCAGGTGGGCTGGCCGCGCTGGTCGTCGACGACGTCGAGGGTCTCCTTGAGACCTTCCAGCTTGATCATCGTTCGGACGAAGTTGCCTCCGCCCGCTCCGTACAGCCAGGCGGTGCGCACGACGTAGCCGCTGTCGGGGAGGGTCTTCAGAACGGCCTGCTCGCCGGCCAGCTTGGTGCGGCCGTAGGCACTGCGCGGCGCGGTGGGGGCGTCCTCGGCGTACGGCGTCGTGGCGTCGCCCGCGAAGACGTAGTCGGTGGAGACGTGGAGCAGGACGGCGCCGGTGCGGGCGCAGGCGGCCGCCAGGTGGGCCGGGCCGTCGCCATTGATCGTGAGCGCCTCGGCCTCGCGGGTCTCGGCGTCGTCCACGGCGGTCCAGGCCGCGCAGTTGACCACCACGGCCGGCCGGTGACGTTCGAGCGCCTGCCGCACGGCGTCGGCGTCCGTGAGGTCCAGCGTCGCCCGGTCCAGGGCGGTGGCCTGCTCCCCCGCCGCGGTCAGCCGGGCCAGTACGTCCTGGCCGAGCATCCCGCCCGCCCCGGTGACCAGCCAGCCGGCCGGCGTCTTCCCCTGTTCCTCTGTCGGGTTCATCCCTCTTCCTGTCCTCCGTGCCGGGTCGCGCGGGCCCCGGGCGGGATCCGGGACGCGCGGGAAACGCCTGAACGGGCCCGGGACGACCCCGGGCCCGCGCGAGACGGGTGGTGCGTCAGCTCAGTGCCGCGCGCTCCTTCAGCGGCTCCCACCAGGCGCGGTTGTCGCGGTACCACTGGACGGTCTCGGCGAGGCCCTCACGGAAGTCCTTGCGGGGCTCGTAGCCCAGTTCCTCGCGGATCTTCGTGCAGTCGACGGAGTAGCGGCGGTCGTGGCCCTTGCGGTCCTCGACGTACTCGACGCTGGTCTCCCAGTCGGCGCCGCACGCCTCGAGGAGCAGCCCGGTGAGCTCCTTGTTGGAGAGCTCGGTGCCGCCGCCGATGTTGTAGATCTCGCCCGTGCGGCCCTTGGTGCGGACCAGCTCGATGCCCTGGACGTGGTCGTCGATGTGCAGCCAGTCGCGGACGTTGCCGCCGTCGCCGTACAGCGGGACCTTCTTGCCGTCGAGGAGGTTGGTGACGAAGAGGGGGATGACCTTCTCGGGGAAGTGGTGGTGCCCGTAGTTGTTGGAGCAGCGGGTGACGCGGACGTCCAGGCCGTGGGTGCGGTGGTAGGAGAGCGCGATCAGGTCGCTGGACGCCTTCGCCGAGGAGTAGGGCGAGTTGGGCTCCAGCGGGTGGGTCTCGGGCCAGGAGCCCTCGTCGATCGAGCCGTAGACCTCGTCGGTGGAGATGTGCACGAAGGTCCTGACGCCGGCCCGGTGCGCTGCGTCGACGAGGGTGTGGGTGCCGACCACGTTCGTGCGGACGAACTCCGCGCCGCCGTCGATGGACCGGTCGACGTGGGACTCGGCGGCGAAGTGCACCACCTGGTCGTGCTCGGCCATCAGCCTGCCGACCAGCTCCGGGTCGCAGATGTCGCCCTGCACGAAGGCGAACCCGGGGTGCTCACGCACCTCGTCGAGGTTGGCCGGGTTGCCCGCGTACGTCAGCTTGTCCAGGACGGTGACCGAGACGTCACCGGGGCCCTGGGGGCCGAGCACCGTACGGACGTAGTGCGAGCCGATGAAGCCGGCGCCGCCGGTCACCAGGATCCTGGTAGTCATGAGGAGATCTGCACCTTGCTGTGATCACCGAGCACGAGCCGGTGTGCCTTGGGGTTACGGGGAGCGGGCGTGACCTCGACGTCGCGCCCGATGAGCGAGGCCTCCACCCGGCGCACGCCGGTGACGGACGCGCCCCGCAGGACGATGGAGTACTCGATTTCGCTGTCCTCGATCCGGCAGCCCTCGGAGACCGAGGTGAAGGGGCCGATGTATGCGTCGTTGACCACCGTGCCGGCGCCGATGACCGCGGGCCCGACGATCCGGCTGCCGCTGACCCGGGCGCCTTCCTCGATGCGCACCCGGCCGATGATCTCGCTGGCCTCGTCCACCGTACCCGCGCCGTGGGGCTCGAGGATCTCCAGGACGGACCGGTTGACCTCCAGCATGTCGGTGACGTTGCCGGTGTCCTTCCAGTACCCGGAGATCGTGGTGGAGCGGACGTCCCGCTTCTGGTCGATCAGCCACTGGATGGCGTGCGTGATCTCCAGTTCGCCGCGCCAGGACGGCTCGATGGAGCGGACCGCCTCGTGCACGGCCGGGGTGAACAGGTAGACGCCGACGAGGGCGAGATCGCTCTTCGGCTGCTTCGGCTTCTCCTCCAGGCCCACCACGCGGCCGTCGGCGCCGAGTTCGGCGACACCGAAGGAGGTGGGGTTGGGGACCTTGGTCAGCAGGATCTGCGCGTCGGGCCGCTCGGTGCGGAACTCCTCCACCAGGCCGGTGATGCCGCCGACGATGAAGTTGTCGCCGAGGTACATGACGAAGTCGTCGTCGCCGAGGAAGTCCTGGGCGATGAGCACGGCGTGCGCGAGACCCAGGGGGGCGTCCTGCGGGATGTAGGTGGCCTCGATGCCGAACCGGGAACCGTCCCCCACCGCCTCGCGGATCTCGTCCGCGGTGTCGCCGACGATGATCCCGACCTCGGTGATCCCGGCGTCGGCGATCGCCTCCAGGCCGTAGAAGAGCACGGGCTTGTTGGCGACCGGCACGAGCTGCTTGGCCGAGGTGTGGGTGATCGGACGGAGGCGGGTTCCCGCTCCCCCGGAAAGCACGAGAGCCTTCACGTGTGGCGCCCCAATACTGTGGACCTTGACAGGGGCAAAAAGTCCCCGTTTGTCTGATTTCGCATTAGATCTTTGGGCACATCATAACCATGCGCCAGGGGCAACGATTCACCGGCCATTCATGTATTCGAACCCTGATAGCCGCCTCGTGGCAGAAAAGCGATCCGCCCCCCGGTGGAACCGGGGGGCGGATCACGATCGTCGAACGATTCGGAGGTCAGTCCTCCGTCGAGGCCGTCACCGAGGACGACGGCTGCTGGGCCGCCGCCGCGGTCTTCTTCGACGCCGTCTTCTTCGCGGTCGTCCTGGTGGCGGCCGACTTGGTGGTCTTCGCCGCCGCCTTCTTGGCCGTCGTCTTCTTGGCGGCGGTCTTCTTGGCCGCCGTCTTCTTCGTGGCGGCCTTCTTCGCCGTGGCCTTCTTGACCGCCTTGCGGGCGGTCTTCTTGGCCGGGGCTTCCTCGGCTTCGACGGCCTCGGTATCCCCGACGGGCTCCTCGGCGGCCGCCGCCTCCGTCGCCACCGACGGGACGACCACGACGGCCGTCTCCTCGGACGCGGTCGGCGTGCTCGGCTTGCGCACCGCGCGGCGGCGTGGGCGGGCCGGGGCGCCGGCCCCGGCGGGCGCCTCGGACGGGACCTCCTCGGGCTTCGGCTCGGACGCCTCGGCGACCGGGGCCGCGGGCTCCGTGACCGTCACCACCGCGGCCTCCGCTCCCGCCGGAGGACCGGCCGGCGCGGACGCCCTGCGGGTGGCCCGGCGGCGCGTACGGCCCTTGGGCGCGGCCTCCTCCGCCGGCTCGGGGACCACCGCGTCCTCGACGGCCGCGGGCTCGGCCAGCGCCTCGGCGGCCGACTCCGGCTGCACCGGACGCGCGGCCTCCTCCGCAACCGTCACGTCCTGCGCCGTCGGAACCTCGTCCTCGGCCGGCTCGCTCTCCTCGGCCCTGTGCCGGTCGGCCCTGTCCTTGGCGGTCTCCCGCCTCGGCGCGCCCGCCGGGGCCGACGTACGCCGGCTCGCCCGGCGGCGCGTGCGCCCACGGGTCGCCGCGGCCTCCGCCTCGGCGGCGCTGTTGTACAACTCCTCGTCCGGCACGAACTCGGGTGCCGGGAGTGCGACCGGCTCGGCGGCCTCGGCGGCGACCTCGGCCTCCGTCTCCGCCTCCTCCTCGGCCGTCTCCACGCTCGCGACCGCCTCGTGCTCGTGCGGCTGGTCCGCACCGGCCCTGGCCCGCTTGCGTCGCTTGCCGCCACCGCCTGCGGCGGTCGGCTGGTCCAGGTGCACGATGACACCGCGTCCGTTGCAGTGGACGCAGGTCTCCGAGAACGACTCCAGCAGGCCCTGGCCGACCCGCTTGCGGGTCATCTGGACCAGACCCAGCGAGGTCACCTCGGCGACCTGGTGCTTCGTACGGTCCCGGCCCAGGCACTCGAGGAGGCGCCGCAGCACCAGGTCCCGGTTGGACTCCAGCACCATGTCGATGAAGTCGATGACGATGATGCCGCCGAGGTCGCGCAGCCGCAGCTGGCGCACGATCTCCTCGGCCGCCTCCAGGTTGTTCCTGGTGACCGTCTCCTCCAGGTTGCCGCCCTGGCCGGTGAACTTGCCGGTGTTGACGTCGACGACGACCATCGCCTCGGTCCGGTCGATCACCAGCGAACCGCCGCTGGGCAGCCACACCTTGCGGTCCAGCGCCTTGGCGAGCTGCTCGTCGATCCGGTAGGTGGCGAAGACGTCGACCTCACTGGTCCACCTGGACAGCCGCCCGGCCAGGTCCGGCGCCACGTGCGACACGTACCCGTGGATGGTCTCCCAGGCGTCGTCACCGCTGACGACGACCTTGGTGAAGTCCTCGTTGAAGATGTCCCGCACGACCCGGACGGTCATGTCCGGCTCGCCGTACAGCAGCGTCGGCGCGCTGCCGGCGCCGTTCTTGGACTTCTTCTTGATCTCCTCCCACTGCGCCTGCAGTCGCTCGACGTCCCGGCGCAGCTCGTCCTCGCTCGCGCCCTCGGCGGCGGTGCGCACGATGACACCCGCGTCCTCGGGGACGATCTTCTTGAGGATGGTCTTCAGCCGGGCCCGCTCGGTGTCGGGCAGCTTGCGGCTGATGCCGGTCATCGAGCCCTCGGGGACGTACACGAGGTAGCGGCCCGGGAGGGAGACCTGGCTGGTGAGGCGGGCGCCCTTGTGCCCGATCGGGTCCTTGGTGACCTGCACCAGGACCGACTGCCCCGACTTCAGCGCGGACTCGATGCGGCGCGGGCCGCCCGACATGCCGAGCGCCTCGAAGTTGACCTCGCCGGCGTACAGCACGGCGTTGCGGCCCTTGCCGATGTCGATGAAGGCGGCCTCCATCGACGGCAGCACGTTCTGCACCTTGCCGAGGTAGACGTTGCCGACGTACGAGGTCGCCTGCTCCTTGTTGACGTAGTGCTCGACGAGCACGCCGTCCTCCAGGACACCGATCTGCGTACGGTCGCCGTGCTGGCGCACCACCATGACGCGCTCGACGGCCTCGCGGCGGGCCAGGAACTCGGCCTCGGTGATGATCGGCACCCGGCGGCGGCCCTGCTCACGGCCCTCGCGGCGACGCTGCTTCTTCGCCTCCAGACGCGTGGAGCCCTTGATGGACTGCACCTCGTCCGACGGCTCGGCCTTCGGACGGGGCTCGCGGACCTTGACGACGGTGCGCTCGGGGTCGTCGGAGACCGCCTCGGTCTCCCCGCCGCCGTCACCGGCGCGACGGCGACGGCGACGACGGCGACGACTGCTGCTGGACCCGGATTCCTCGCGGTCCTCGGCCGACTCGCCCTCGTCCTCCGCGTCCTCCTCGACCTGCTCGGCGGTGTCCTCGGCGTCCTGGGCGGCCTGCTCGGCGCCGGCGTCCGCGGACTCCTCGCCCTCGAGGTCGGTCTCGGCGGAGTCACCACGTCGGCGGCGACGGCCGCCGCGGCGGCGGCGGCGACGCGAACCGGCGGCCTCGCTGTCGTCCTGGTCGTCGGCCTCGGCGTGGTCCTCGGACTGCTCCTCGGCCTCCTCCGCCTCGTCCTCGACGGGGGGCACGGGAGCGGCCTCGGGCTCGTCGCCCGCACCCCGCCGCCGGCGCCGGCGGCGGGAGGCGGCGGGCTGCTCCTCCGCGAACTCCTCGGTCCGCTCCGGCTCCACCGTCGGTTCGGCGACCTCGACGGCCGCTTCGGCGGCGGCCCGCTCCGGGGTCTGGAAGCGGGGTTCGGTGAACACCGGCGGCTGGAACACGGCGACGGCCGGACGCGCGGGGCGTCGTTGCGAGGCCTCCGTCTCACCGGACCCGGCGGGCTCGGCGAAGCCGGCGGCCGGCTTGCGGACCACCCGGCGCCGGCGCCGCGGACCGGCCTCGTCGGCGACGGGCCCGGAAGTCTGCGCGGGCTCGGGAGTCTGCTCGGGCTCCGAGGCCTGCACCGGCTCAGGGGTCCGCGCGGGCTCGGGGGCCTCGGTCACCGGGGTCTCCTCGGCGACGGGCACGTCGGCACGCCGCGTGGCGCGACGCCGGGT
>NZ_JAHWZY010000032.1:0-81398 GCF_041380215.1 Streptomyces pimonensis | reverse complement strand
AATTCTTCAGAAGGGTTGGACCCGGAACTTCGGTTCCGGGTCCAACCCTTTTTTGTTCTGCGTCACTTGGTGTTCACGTGGCGCGACGACCATCCACCCATGAGTACTGCTGCACTGCTCAGGGCCGCCGGTGTCGGAGTGGGTGACGAGGTCGTCGTACCGGCCTTCGGGAACGCGGAAGTCGCCGCAGCCGTAACGATGGCAGGCGCACTGCCGGTGTTCGCCGACATAGATCCGGCGACGTACTGCCTGGAGCCGGCCGCGGTGGAGGCGGCCGTGACTCCGCGGACGGCAGCCGTCGTTGTCGTACACCGCTTCGGAATGCCCGCCGACGTCGGACGGTTGCACGCGCTCGGCCGCCGGCGCGGGCTGCTGGTGCTGGAGCACGGAGAGTCCGAGGCGCCGTACGACGAGATGGCTCAGCGGAGGGAGCGGGCGGCGTTCCTCGATGCCAAGTTGAGGGGTGTGCGGACGCCCGAGAGCGGAGTCGGGCACACCTATCAGCAGTACGTCGTGCGGGTACCGGGTAACGGCCGGCCCGACCGGGACGCCTTCGCGCGCGCCATACGGGGCAGGGGCGTTGAGTGTCGCGTGCCCGTGAAGACCCCCGTGCACCGGATGCCCGAGTTCCGGCGGTGCGTGTCCCTGCCCGAGACCGAGCGGGCCGCCGACGAGACGCTCGCGCTTCCCGTGGACGCGTCGCTGACCAAGCGGGACATGCAGCGGATCGCGGCGGCGTGCAATGCGCTGGGCGGGCTGCTCCAGCCGGTCGGCTGAGCGGCGGTTGGGAGCACAGCCCCGTTCGGGGTATGATCTATTCCGTTGCCGAGGGGGAAACCCCACACACGGCAACAGGCCCCTATAGCTCAGTCGGCAGAGCGTCTCCATGGTAAGGAGAAGGTCAACGGTTCGATTCCGTTTGGGGGCTCGGACAGAAAGGCCCCGCCCATTCGGGCGGGGCCTTTCTCATGTCCTGTGGGAGGACGCCCGCTAATCCGTGTGCAGGCCCGGTACGCGCATGGCGAGAATCGCCATGTCGTCGGACGGGGGCTCGGAGGCGAAGCGTTCCACGGCGCGCATGATGCGGGCCGCGACCGCGCCGGCCGTCAGACCGGTGCAGGTGGTCAGGACGTCGGCGAGGCCGTCGTCGCCCAGCATGCGGGGGCCCTCGCGGCGTTCGGTGACACCGTCGGTGACGCAGAGGAGAACGTCACCGGGATCGAGGGTGACCGTCTCCTCGTACAGCTCCAGGTCCTCGATGACGCCCAGGAGGGGCTGCGGCTCCGCCGCCGGTTCGACCGTGCCGTCCTGGCGCAGGCGGAGCGGGAGGGGGTGGCCGGCACAGACCACCTTCAGTTCCGCGCTGCCGTCGTCCTGCGGACGCATCTCGCCGTAGAGGAGGGTCAGGAAGCGGCTGCGGGCGCCCTCGTCGAGGATCGCGGAGTTGAGGCGCTCCAGGACCGCCGGACCGCTGAGGCCCTCACGGGCCAGCAGCCGGAGCGCGTGCCGGGCGAGGCCGGTCACGGCCGCCGCGTTGGGGCCGGTGCCGCAGACGTCGCCGATGGCGAAACCGTACGCGCCGTCACTGATCGGGAAGAGATCGTAGAAGTCGCCGCCGACCTCGTTGCCCTCGCCGGCCGCGCGGTAGATGACCTCGACCTCGACGCCGTCGATCGTCGGCAGCTCCGGCGGCAGGAGGCTGCGCTGGAGGGACTGGCTGATGGCCGTGCGCTCCGAGTAGAGGCGGGCGTTGTCCAGGGCCAGGGCGGCCCGTCGGGAGAGGTCCTCGGCGAGCTCCAGGACCTCCTGG
Organism: Streptomyces pimonensis; assembly: GCF_041380215.1. Classification (NCBI taxonomy): domain Bacteria; kingdom Bacillati; phylum Actinomycetota; class Actinomycetes; order Kitasatosporales; family Streptomycetaceae; genus Streptomyces; species Streptomyces pimonensis. The sequence goes on along the minus strand of NZ_JAHWZY010000032.1, from coordinate 79,588 downwards.
CGGAAGTGCTCGTCGGACGGCTTGCCGAGCGTCAGCATGCCGATGACCCGGTTGCGGGCGACCAGGGGGAGGACCACCGTCTCGCCGCCGACCGCGGAGGCCGTCGCGAGGGTCGGACCGATGCCCGTGGTGACCTGGCGGGTCGGGCCGCCGCTGAGGCCGAGACTGCGCATGGAGGTGCGCAGGGCCGCCTGGTGGGCGACCTCCGCGGGCGCGGACCAGACGCGGGCGCCGGGGGCGGGGACCGGGTCGGGCGGGTCGATCTTCGACAGCAGGGACTTGATGCCGTCGATCAGCTCCTCGTCCTCGTGCAGCACGTAGGAGAGGTACGGCTCGGAGGACTGGTCGGCGATGGTGTAGACGGCACACCAGGTGGCGAGGGTCGGCACGGTCATCTGGGCCATCAGGGCCAGGGTCTGGTCCCGGTCCAGGGTGCCGGCCAGCAGGTCGGAGGCCTCGACCAGGAAGCTGAGCGAACCGCGGCGCAGGCGCTCCAGCTCGCCCAGGCGGGCCGACTCGACGGCGAGCGCGATGCGGTCCGCCGCGAACTGCAGGCGCAGCGCCTCCTCGTTGGAGTACCGGCCGGGTGTCTCGGCGGCGACGCCGAGGGAGCCGGTGAGGCGGCCCTCGACCTTCAGCGGGACGGTGACGACCGAGCGCATACCGGTGCCGTTGAGGAGGGGGACCGCGCCGGGGACGGCGGTGAGGTCCTCGTGGACGGCCGGCATGCGGGCGGAGCCGTAGCGGCCGGGGCCCGCCTCGACGGGGACGCGGGCGAAGCGCTGGCGGGCCGAGGGCAGGCCGGTGGAGGCGCGGACCTCCAGTTCCGTCTCGTCGTCGGTGGCCAGGAGCAGGAAGGCGGAGTCGCCGTCGAGCATGTCGCGGGCGCGTTCCACCGTGCGCTGGAGCAGGCCGTCGAGGTCGTCCGGGGCCGGGGAGCCGATGAACACCTCGAAGGGGTCGGTGCTCTGGCCCTCGGAGGTGCCGGACTTGTCGGGCGCGGGGCCGCGCGACGGAGTCTGCAGAACCGCCCGTTCGTGGTCCCGCACCAGGAGACAGACCGTTGACGGCTCGCCGTCGGTGTCCCGGACCCGCAGGTGGGAGGCGTACACGGGGATCACTCGGCCGTGGGAGCCCCTGATGCCGTAGCTGCCCTCCCAGCGGGAGAGCTGGAGCGCGTCGGCGATGCCGGTGCCGGTGCCGGGGGTGTGCGGCCAGGCCGCGAAGTCGGTCAGCGGCTTGCCGGTGACCTGCTCGGCGGAGTAGCCGAAGAGTTCCTCGGCGTCCTCGTTCCAGGCGGTGACGGAGCCGGCCCGGTCGATCTGGACGACGGCGACGCGGACCCGGGTGTCGGCGAGCGGGAGGAGGTGGGCCGGCAGGGAGGGGCCGGCGGTGCGGGTGCCGACCGGGCGCTCGGGAAGGTCGAGCCGGAACCAGACGGTCTTGTGGGTGGGGGTGTAGTCCACGCCCCAGTGACCGGCCAGGGCCGCGCACAGCTGGAGCCCGCGGCCGCCCTCGCGGTCGGGGTTGCCCATGCTGACGGCGGAGCCCTGGAGCGGGATCTCCCGCTCCGGATACCGGTCGGCCACCTCGATCCGTACGCCGTCGTCACTGCGCAGGCAGAGAAGGTCGGCGGAGGTGCCGGCGTGGACCACGGCATTGGTCACCAGTTCACTGGTGAGGACCACGGCGTCGTCGACGATGTCGCCGAAACCCCAGCCCTGCAGGGTGTCGCGGACGAAGGAGCGGGCGCTCGCGACCGATCGTCCCACGGGCTCGAAGCTGGCGGCCGCGCGCGCGGTGATCACAGAACTCCTCGACCGGTTCTCGACGGGCATGGCTTCCTGGCCGGCCGGCTCGTGCCGCTGCTGCGGCAGGCCGTCAGCCGGCCGTGGGTCCGGGGGCTGCTCCCCCGGGATCAGTCCCGTGGTCATGTGTGCGGCCGCCCTCCGATGCCCGCTCGTTCCCGTGCCACCGCCCAGGCCGGGCGGACCGGCGTGGCTGGACAGCCGGATGCAAGGTTACTTACCTTCGCGGTCCGAGCTAATGCCGGTCTGCTGTGTTTCCGTCCGTAGGTGTTCCCGGTCCGGCGGGGGCGCGGACGATGTGCGAAGCTGCCGGACTGTTATGGCCTGGTTCGGCGGGGGTGAAACACTGGGCAGGCTCGTAGTGAGGGTCCGGGCAGGCCGTGTGCCTTCCGCGCCGGGTGGGCAGCAGCCCCCTTGGCGGCGCCCCGGAACGTCGGGCAGGACATCGCAGCAGTACGGGAAGAGCACAGGAACATCGGGAACGCCCTTGACGGTGTGCCCAGGTACAGCGGTAACGGTCGACCCCTGCGGGAGGGACACAGTGGAGTCTGGCGCAGCGACGCGGGGCACGGAGACGACGCGCGCGAAAGGCGGACAGTCCCTGAGTAAGCCGGGAAGGGCGCGGGGCGGGACCACCGCGGTGGACACGGTGGCCCTGAACCGGCTGATGACGGCGCTGGTGGCGATGCGGGACGGGAACTTCCGCAAGCGGCTCACGGTGTCCGGCGACGGTGTGATGGCGGAGATCGCGGCGGTCTTCAACGAGGTGGCCGACCGCAATCTCCACCTGACGGGTGAGCTGGCGCGGGTGCGCCGCACGGTCGGGCGTGAGGGGAAACTCACGGAGCGGTTGGAGACCGGGGCCTGTGAGGGTTCCTGGGCGACCGCGATCGACAACTCGAACGCGCTGGTGGACGACCTGGTGCGGCCCGTGTCCGAGGTGAGCCGGGTGCTGTCGGCGGTGGCCGAGGGCGACCTGTCGCCGCGCATGGAGCTGCGGACGCAGACGGTTCCGGAAGGGGCGGGGCACCCGCTGCGGGGCGAGTTCCTCAAGGTCGCGCGGACGGTGAACAACCTGGTCGACCAGTTGTCGACGTTCACCGACGAGGTCACGCGGGTGGCCAGCGAGGTCGGGACCGAGGGCAAGCTGGGCGGTCAGGCCCAGGTGCGCGGCATGTCCGGTTCGTGGAAGGACCTGACGGACTCCGTCAACACGATGGCGGAGCGGCTGACGGCGCAGGTGCGCGACATCGCGCTGGTGACGACGGCCGTCGCGCGCGGTGACCTGTCGCGCAAGGTCACCGTGCACGTCGAGGGCGAGATGCTCGAGCTGAAGAACACCGTCAACACGATGGTGGACCAGCTCTCCGCGTTCTCCTCGGAGGTGACCCGGGTCGCCCGTGAGGTGGGCACCGAGGGCGCCCTGGGGGGCCAGGCGCAGGTGCCGGGCGTGGACGGGGTGTGGAAGGAACTCACCGACTCCGTCAACACCATGGCAGGGAACCTCACCGCGCAGGTGCGCGGGATCGCCGAGGTGACGACCGCGGTCGCCAACGGTGATCTGTCGCGCAAGGTGACGGTGCCGGCGCGCGGCGAGGTCGCGCAGCTCGCCGAGACGATCAACCAGATGACCGAGACGCTGCGGATCTTCGCGGACGAGGTCACGCGCGTCGCCAACGAGGTCGGAGCCGAGGGGCGGCTGGGCGGTCAGGCGAACGTGCCGGGGGCGGCGGGGACGTGGAAGGACCTGACGGACTCCGTCAACACGGTGTTCCGGAACCTGACCACCCAGGTGCGGGACATCGCTGCGGTGACGACGGCGGTCGCCAACGGTGACCTGTCGCAGAAGGTCACCGTGGATGTGGCAGGCGAGATGCTGGAGCTGAAGAACACCGTCAACACGATGGTGGACCAGCTGTCGAGCTTCGGCGCCGAGGTCACGCGCGTGGCGCGCGAGATCGGGGTCGAGGGCGAGCTGGGCGGTCAGGCGCAGGTGCCGGGGGCGGCGGGGACGTGGAAGGACCTGACGGACTCCGTCAACACGGCGTTCCGCAACCTCACCGGACAGGTGAGGAACATCGCCCAGGTGACGACGGCGGTCGCCAACGGCGACCTGTCGCAGAAGGTCACCGTGGATGTCTCCGGCGAGATGCTCCAGCTGAAGAACACCGTCAACACGATGGTGGACCAGCTGTCGAGCTTCGCCGACCAGGTCACGCGGATGGCCCGGGACGTGGGCACGGAGGGGCGGCTGGGCGGTCAGGCGCGCGTGGACGGCGTGTCGGGCACCTGGAAGGAGCTCACCGACTCCGTCAACTCCATGGCGTCGAATCTGACCGGGCAGGTGCGCAACATCGCCCAGGTCACGACGGCCGTCGCGCGCGGTGACCTGTCGCAGAAGATCGACGTCGACGCGCGCGGGGAGATCCTGGAGCTGAAGAACACCATCAACACGATGGTGGACCAGCTGTCCTCGTTCGCCGACCAGGTGACGCGGGTGGCCCGTGAGGTGGGTACGGAGGGCCGGCTGGGCGGTCAGGCGCAGGTGCCCGGGGTCGCCGGTGTGTGGCGGGACCTGACGGACTCCGTGAACGGCATGGCGTCGAATCTGACCGGCCAGGTGCGCAACATCGCGCAGGTGGCGACGGCGGTGGCGCGCGGTGACCTGTCGCAGAAGATCACCGTGGACGCGCGCGGGGAGATCCTGGAACTCAAGAACACGCTGAACACGATGGTGGACCAGCTGTCGTCGTTCGCCGAAGAGGTCACCCGGGTGGCCCGTGAGGTGGGTACGGAGGGAATCCTGGGCGGTCAGGCCGAGGTGCAGGGCGTCTCCGGCACCTGGAAGGACCTCACGCAGTCGGTGAACGGCATGGCGAACAACCTGACCCTCCAGGTGCGCAACATCGCCGAGGTGACGACCGCGGTCGCCAAGGGCGACCTGTCGAAGAAGATCACCGTCGACGCCAAGGGCGAGATCCTGGAGCTGGTGACGACCGTCAACACGATGGTGGACCAGCTGTCGTCGTTCGCCGAGCAGGTGACGCGGGTGGCCCGTGAGGTGGGCACCGAGGGCATTCTGGGCGGTCAGGCGAACGTGCCGGGCGTCACGGGCATCTGGAAGGACCTGAGCGACAACGTCAACCTGATGGCCAAGAACCTGACCACTCAGGTGCGGAACATCTCGCAGGTCTCCGCAGCCGTCGCCAACGGCGACCTGACGCGGCAGGTCAGCATCGAGGCGCGCGGTGAGGTGGCACAGCTCGCCGACACCATCAACATCATGGTGAAGACGCTGAGCGCGTTCGCCGAGCAGGTCACCAAGGTGGCCCGTGAGGTGGGCACGGACGGCATCCTCGGCGGGCAGGCGCACGTGCCGGGTGTGGCGGGGACGTGGAAGGACCTCACCGAGTCGGTGAACCAGATGGCGTCCAACCTGACCGGTCAGGTCCGCAACATCGCCATGGTGACGACGGCCATCGCCAAGGGCGACCTGACGAAGAAGATCGACATCGACGCGCGCGGGGAGATCCTGGAGCTGAAGACCACCATCAACACGATGGTGGACCAGCTGTCGTCGTTCGCCGAGGAGGTCACGCGCGTGGCCCGCGAAGTGGGCACCGAGGGGCAGTTGGGCGGCCAGGCGCGCGTGCGTGACGTCGACGGCACCTGGCGGGACCTGACCGAGTCCGTGAACGAGATGGCCGGGAACCTGACCCGGCAGGTGCGTGCCATCGCGCGCGTGGCGACCGCGGTGACCCGCGGCGACCTGAACCTGAAGATCGACGTGGACGCGTCCGGGGAGATCCAGGAGCTCCAGGACTACATCAACAAGATGATCGCCAACCTGCGCGACACCACGATCGCCAACAAGGAGCAGGACTGGCTCAAGGGAAATCTCGCCCGCATCTCGGCGCTGATGCAGGGGCGCCGTGACCTGGAGGACGTGGCGTCGCTGATCATGAGCGAGCTGACGCCGGTGGTGTCCGCGCAGCACGGCGCGTTCTTCCTCGCGATGCCGCTGGTCGACGGCGAGGACCTGAACGCCGCGGACGACGACCAGTTCGAGCTGCGCATGCTCGGCTCGTACGGCTACTCCATGGGCTCCATGCCGACGTCGTTCCGGCCCGGTGAGGGGCTCATCGGGACGGCCGCCACGGAGAAGCGCACGATCCTCGTGCAGGACGTGCCCAGCGGCTATCTGAAGATCTCCTCGGGGCTCGGGGAGGCGCCGCCGGCGCAGGTGATCGTGCTTCCGGTGCTGTTCGAGGGGAAGGTGCTCGGCGTCATCGAGCTGGCCTCGTTCACGCCGTTCACGCACATCCAGAAGGACTTCCTCAACCAGATCGCCGAGATGATCGCGACGAGCGTCAACACCATCTCGGTCAACACCAGGACCGAGCGGCTGCTCTCGCAGTCCCAGGAGCTGACCGAGCAGCTGCGCGAGCGGTCCGCGGAGTTGGAGCAGCGGCAGAAGGCGCTCCAGGCGTCCAACGCGGAACTGGAGGAGAAGGCCGAGCTGCTGGCCCGGCAGAACCGCGACATCGAGGTGAAGAACACCGAGATCGAGGAGGCGCGGCAGGTCCTGGAGGAACGCGCCGAGCAGCTCGCGGTCTCCATGCGCTACAAGAGCGAGTTCCTCGCCAACATGTCGCACGAACTGCGTACGCCGCTCAACTCGCTGCTGATCCTGGCGAAGCTGCTCGCCGACAACGCGGAGGGGAACCTCTCCCCGAAGCAGGTCGAGTTCGCCGAGACGATCCACGGCGCCGGATCCGACCTGCTGCAGCTCATCAACGACATCCTCGACCTGTCGAAGGTCGAGGCGGGCAAGATGGACGTCTCCCCGACGCGCATCGCGCTGGTCCAGCTCGTGGACTACGTGGAGGCCACCTTCCGGCCGTTGACCGCGGAGAAGGGCCTGGACCTGTCCGTACGGGTGTCGCCGGAGCTGCCGGCCACGCTGCACACCGACGAGCAGCGGCTGCTCCAGGTGCTGCGCAACCTGCTGTCCAACGCGGTGAAGTTCACCGATTCCGGGTCGGTCGAGCTGGTCATCCGGCCCGCCCGGGACGACGTCCCGCAGGCCATCCGGGAGCAGTTGCTGGAGGCCGGTTCGCTGACCGACCCGGACGCGGACCTGATCGCGTTCTCGGTGAGCGACACGGGTATCGGCATCGCGGCCGGCAAGATGCGGGTGATCTTCGAGGCGTTCAAACAGGCCGACGGCACCACCAGCCGCAAGTACGGCGGAACGGGTCTGGGGCTGTCCATCTCGAGGGAGATCGCGCAGCTGCTCGGCGGCGAGATCCACGCGCAGAGCGAGCCGGGCCGCGGCTCGACGTTCACGCTGTACCTGCCGCTGCACCCGAGCGAGCTGCCGCCGCACGGCTACCAGCAGCCCATGCCCGCGCTGGAGGCCGGTGACCTGGTGGCGTCGGCCGAACTGCCCCCGGCGGAGGCCGGGACGCCGGCGGAGGTGCAGTCGTACGGGGAGATCCGGAACGGGCCGGCCGCGCTGTTCCGGCGCCGCCGCAGGACCACGCTGGAACCGCGGCCCGCTCCGGAGCCCGAGCAGTGGGCGGGCGCGGAGCAGCAGGAGCCGGCCCCCCGGCCGGCGAGCCGCGGCATCCGCTTCGGCGGACAGAAGGTGCTGATCGTCGACGACGACATCCGCAACGTCTTCGCGCTCACCAGCGTCCTGGAGCAGCACGGTCTGTCCGTGCTGTACGCGGAGAACGGCCGCGAGGGCATCGAGGTGCTGGAGCAGCACGACGACGTGGCGGTCGTCCTGATGGACATCATGATGCCCGAGATGGACGGGTACGCCACGACCACGGCGATCCGCCGGATGCCGCAGTTCGCCGGGCTCCCGATCATCGCGCTCACCGCGAAGGCGATGAAGGGCGACCGTGAGAAGGCGATCGAGTCGGGCGCCTCCGACTACGTCACCAAGCCGGTCGACCCCGATCACCTGCTGTCGGTGATGGAGCAGTGGATGCGGGGGGAGTGAGGACGGCGTCCGGAGGGGACGCGAACGTGACGGGAAGCTTCGGTGTCCACACCTTGTCGCTGACGCGGTGTGCGCGAAGTCGTGTAGAAGCGCGGGAATCGGGGAACCTTCTGGTCTCCCGCCGCGTTTCTGCTACGTGCACAGTGACATCACGGTGACAGGGTGTGGCGACGGGCGGGGTGCGGCTACGATGACCGGCACAAGGACGGGCGGCGCAAGGGAGTCGTCCCCTGGGGCGGTACCCACGGGTACATCCCCAGGTCCTGAGGACAGGGGAGGCCCCAAGCCGGGGCGAGGAGGGCGGGCCATGGTGCAGAAGGCCAAGATCCTCCTGGTCGATGACCGGCCGGAGAATCTGCTCGCGCTGGAGGCGATCCTCTCGGCGCTCGATCAGACGCTGGTGCGGGCATCGTCCGGGGAAGAAGCGCTCAAAGCACTGCTCACGGACGACTTCGCGGTCATCCTGCTGGACGTCCAGATGCCGGGCATGGACGGTTTCGAGACCGCCGCGCACATCAAGCGGCGGGAACGGACCCGGGACATCCCGATCATCTTCCTCACCGCGATCAATCACGGCCCGCACCACACCTTCCGCGGGTACGCGGCGGGTGCGGTCGACTACATCTCCAAGCCGTTCGATCCGTGGGTGCTGCGTGCGAAGGTCTCGGTCTTCGTCGAGCTGTACATGAAGAACTGCCAGCTGCGGGAGCAGGCGGCGCTGTTGCGGCTCCAGCTGGAGGGCGGCGAGAAGGACACGGCCGAGTCCAGGGAGTCGGCAGGGCTGCTCGCCGAACTCTCGGCGCGCCTCGCGGCCGTCGAGGAGCAGGCCGAGGCGCTCACCAAGCAGCTCAACGACGAGTCGACCGACGCGGCCGCGGTGGCCACGGCCGCTCATCTGGAGCGCAAGCTCACGGGGTTGCGGCGGGCGCTGGACGCCCTGGAGCCCGGAACCGGCAGCGCGTCGTCGGTGCCGTCGCCGAACTGACGCCGGGAGGAAGGGCATTGACCGCACACCCGATGCTCCGTGGGCGTGCGGCCGGGTCAACTACGCGTCAATGTCACGTCTCGGCGAGAGCGACACGAACGGGTGAAGCGTCCGGCACGCGTGTTCCCCACCACCTCCACCGGTAACCTCACACCCATGGCCTCACGTCCCTCCGCAGCCAAGAAGCCGCCCGCGAAGAAGGCACCCGCTTCCGCGAAGGTTCCGGCGAAGAGGGCCGCTGCCAAGAAGGCCCCGCCGAAGAAGGCTCCGGCCAAGAGGGCCGCGGCGAGGAAGCCCGCACCCGCACCGGCCGCCCCGAATCCGACCAGCGGCGTCTACCGGCTCCTCCGCGCTCTGTGGCTGGGCCTCGCCCACGCCGTCGGCGCCGTCTTCCGCGGCGTGGGGCAGGGCGCCAAGAACCTCGACCCCGCGCACCGCAAGGACGGAGTGGCACTGCTGCTGCTCGCCGTCGCCCTGATCGTCGCCGCCGGTACCTGGGCCGATCTGAAGGGCCCCGTCGGCGACCTCGTGGAGGTCCTGGTCGCCGGAGCCTTCGGCCGGCTCGACCTGCTGGTGCCGGTCCTGATCGCGGTCATCGCCGTACGGTTCATCCGGCATCCGGAGAAGCCGGAGGCCAACGGACGGATCGTGATCGGCCTGTCCGCGCTCGTCATCGGCGTGCTCGGGCAGATCCACATCGGCTGCGGCTCGCCCGCGCGCAGCGACGGCATGCAGGCCATAAGGGACGCCGGCGGCCTCATCGGCTGGGGTGCGGCCACACCGCTGTCGTCGACCATGACCGATGTCCTCGCCGTGCCGCTGCTGGTGCTGCTCACGGTCTTCGGACTGCTGGTCGTCACCGCCACCCCGGTGAACGCCGTTCCGCAACGTCTGCGCCAGCTCGGTGTGCGGCTCGGACTCGTCCGCGAACCCGAGCCGGAGGAGTTCGGCGAGGACGACGAGCGCTACGAGCAGCAGTGGCGGGAGTCGCTGCCCGCGAGCCGCCGTGGACGGCGGCGGGCGCCCGAGGAGTACGACCCGGACGGCGCGGAGCCGGAGGCGCTGTCCCGGCGGCGGGGCCGCTCCCGCAGGCCCGCGGTGCCGCGGCCCCCCGTGGACCGGCCCATGGACGCCGTGGACGTGGCCGCCGCCGCGGCCGCCGCGCTGGACGGTGCCGTACTGCACGGGATGCCGCCCTCGCCGGTCGTCGCCGACCTGACCCAGGGCGTGAGCACCGGCGACCGTGAGCCGACCGCACCGACGCCGGTCCCGGCCGCCCGCCCCCAGCAGCGGAAGCCGAAGGCGGACAAGCCGCCGGCCGGCGTCCTGGACATGACCAAGGAGCCGCCCCGCGAACCCCGCGACCTGCCCGCCCGCGCGGAGCAGCTCCAGCTCTCCGGGGACATCACCTACTCCCTGCCCTCGCTCGACCTGCTCACCCGCGGTGGCCCCGGCAAGGCGCGCAGCGCGGCCAACGACGTCATAGTCGAAGCCCTGCGGAAGGTCTTCACGGAGTTCAAGGTGGACGCCGCCGTCACCGGCTTCACCCGCGGCCCGACGGTCACCCGCTACGTGGTGGAACTCGGTCCGGCCGTGAAGGTCGAGCGGGTGACCGCGCTGACCAAGAACATCGCGTACGCCGTCGCCAGCCCGGACGTGCGGATCATCAGCCCGATCCCCGGCAAGTCCGCGGTGGGCATCGAGATCCCGAACACCGACCGGGAGATGGTCAACCTCGGTGACGTCCTGCGGCTCGCGGAGTCCGCCGAGGACGACGACCCGATGCTGGTCGCCTTCGGCAAGGACGTCGAGGGCGGCTACGTCATGGACTCGCTGGCGAAGATGCCGCACATGCTGGTGGCCGGCGCCACCGGATCCGGAAAGTCGTCCTGCATCAACTGCCTGATCACCTCGATCATGATGCGGGCGACCCCGGAGGACGTCCGGATGATCCTGGTCGACCCCAAGCGGGTGGAGCTGACGGCGTACGAGGGCATCCCGCACCTGATCACGCCGATCATCACCAACCCCAAGCGGGCCGCCGAGGCGCTGCAGTGGGTCGTGCGCGAGATGGACCTGCGCTACGACGACCTCGCGGCCTACGGCTACCGGCACATCGACGACTTCAACCGCGCGGTGCGCGAAGGCAGGGCCAAGCCGCCCGAGGGCAGCGAGCGGGAACTCCAGCCGTACCCCTACCTGCTGGTGATCGTCGACGAGCTGGCCGATCTGATGATGGTCGCCCCGCGCGACGTCGAGGACGCCATCGTGCGGATCACACAGCTCGCGCGGGCGGCCGGCATCCACCTGGTGCTCGCCACGCAGCGGCCTTCGGTCGACGTCGTCACCGGTCTGATCAAGGCGAACGTGCCGTCCCGGCTGGCGTTCGCCACCTCCTCGCTCGCGGACTCGCGGGTCATCCTCGACCAGCCCGGCGCCGAGAAGCTGATCGGCAAGGGCGACGGGCTGTTCCTGCCGATGGGCGCGAACAAACCGACGCGTCTGCAGGGCGCGTTCGTGACCGAGGAGGAGGTCGCGGCCGTCGTCCGGCACTGCAAGGATCAGATGGCACCCGTCTTCCGGGACGACGTCACCGTCGGGAGCAAGCAGAAGAAGGAGATCGACGAGGACATCGGCGACGACCTGGACCTGCTGTGCCAGGCGGCCGAGCTGGTCGTCTCCACCCAGTTCGGGTCGACGTCCATGCTCCAGCGCAAGCTGCGCGTCGGCTTCGCCAAGGCGGGCCGGCTGATGGACCTGATGGAGTCGAGGAACATCGTCGGACCGAGCGAGGGTTCCAAGGCGCGTGACGTTCTTGTGAAGCCCGATGAACTGGATGGCGTGCTCGCGCTGATCCGGGGGGAGTCCGAAGGGTAGGCGAACCGGAGGCGGTCACCGCCTCCGGTCACCCGGATGGCCGATCGTGACCCACCTGTGAGCGATCATTGGGCAACCGTTTCCCGGCGACGTACGTCAAGTTGAGGGAAGCGACAAACTGCAGTCCCATCATCGGAGTGTCGGGCCATTCCGATGGCGTACAAAGTGCTACCGCCCGCTTGCCCCACCCTCTTGTACCCCTCCTAGACTGAACCTCCAGCACAGGCGGCTACACGCTCGAAAGGCGCCCCCGTGTCCATCGGCAACTCCCCTGAAGACGAGCGTCCGTTCGAAGACGTTTCCGAGGAAGACCGCCCTTCCGTCTCCGTCGGCCGAGCGCTGCGGCAGGCGCGCATCGCCGCCGGGCTCACCGTCGACGACGTCAGTACCGCCACCCGGGTCCGGATCGCCATCGTGCACGCCATCGAGGCGGACGACTTCACCCCCTGCGGCGGTGACGTCTACGCGCGCGGGCACATCCGGACCCTGGCCAGGGCCGTGGACCTCGACCCGGCACCGCTGATCGCCCAGTACGAGGCCGAGCGCGGCGGCGGCCGTCCGGCCCCGACCCCGGCCGCCCCGCTGTTCGAAGCGGAGCGCATCCGTCCGGAGCGGCGCGGGCCCAACTGGACCGCGGCCATGGTCGCCGCGATCGTCGTCGTGATCGGCTTCGTCGGGTTCACGATGGTCAAGGGCGACGACGGCGGCAAGGCGAACGTCGCCGACGGCGCCGAGCCCACCGAGTCGGCCTCGCCCACCCCCACGTCCCAGAAGCCCGTCGTGCCCGAGCCGGAACCGTCGGACAGCGCCATCGCCGCCGCACCGCAGGACAAGGTGACGGTCCAGGTCAGCGCCCCCGACGGGCGCAGTTGGATCTCCGCCAAGGACCACAACGGCCGACTGCTGTTCGACGGACTGCTCAAGCAGGGCGAGTCCAGGACCTTCCAGGACAGCACCAAGGTCAACCTGGTCCTCGGCGACGCCGGCGCGATCGACCTGTTCGTGAACGGCAAGAAGATCGAGGACGACTGGCAGCCGGGCGCCGTCGAGCGCCTGACCTACACCAAGGGCGACCCGCAGGCCGGATGATCCGGCGCAAAGGGTGCTTCGTCGACGGGGCTGGCCATGATCGGCCAACCCCGTCGACGTGGGGCGTCAGCGGGACGAAGTAGTCTTGAGCCCATGCCTGAACGCCGTACCGTCGCACTGGTCACCCTTGGCTGCGCCCGTAACGAGGTGGACTCGGAGGAACTCGCAGGCCGCTTGGAGGCGGACGGCTGGCAGCTCGTGGAGGACGCCGAGGAAGCGGACGTCGCCGTCGTCAACACCTGTGGCTTCGTCGAGGCCGCCAAGAAGGACTCCGTCGACGCGCTCCTGGAGGCCAACGACCTCAAGGGACACGGGAGAACCCAGGCCGTCGTGGCGGTGGGCTGCATGGCCGAGAGGTACGGCAAGGAACTCGCCGAGGCCCTTCCCGAGGCCGACGGCGTGCTCGGCTTCGACGACTACGCCGACATCTCCGACCGCCTCCAGACCATCCTGAACGGCGGCATCCACGCCTCCCACACCCCGCGCGACCGGCGCAAGCTGCTGCCGATCAGCCCGGCCGAGCGGCAGGACTCCGCCACCGCCGTGGCCCTTCCGGGACACGGCCCGGTGGACCTGCCGGAGGGCCTCGCCCCGGCCTCCGGTCCCCGTGCGCCGCTGCGCCGCCGGCTGGGCGGCTCCCCGGTCGCCTCGGTGAAGCTCGCCTCCGGCTGCGACCGGCGCTGCTCCTTCTGCGCCATCCCGTCCTTCCGCGGTTCCTTCATCTCGCGCCGACCCGGCGACGTGCTGAACGAGACCCGCTGGCTGGCCGAACAGGGCGTGAAGGAGATCATGCTGGTCTCCGAGAACAACACCTCCTACGGCAAGGACCTCGGCGACATCCGCCTGCTGGAGGCCCTGCTGCCCGAACTGGCCGAGGTCGACGGCCTCGAGCGGGTGCGTGTCAGCTACCTCCAGCCGGCCGAGATGCGGCCCGGCCTGATCGACGTGCTGACCTCCACCCCGAAGGTCGCCCCCTACTTCGACCTGTCCTTCCAGCACTCCGCGCCCGACGTGCTGCGCGCGATGCGCCGCTTCGGCGACACCGACCGGTTCCTGGAGCTGCTCGACACCATCCGGAGCAAGGCGCCCCAGGCCGGTGTGCGCTCCAACTTCATCGTCGGCTTCCCCGGCGAGTCCGCGGCCGACCTCGCCGAGCTGGAGCGGTTCCTGAACCACGCGCGGCTGGACGCCGTCGGCGTCTTCGGGTACTCCGACGAGGAAGGCACCGAGGCGGCGACGTACGACCGCAAGCTGGACGAGGAGGTCGTCGCCGAGCGGCTGGCCCGGGTCTCCCGGCTGGCCGAGGAACTGGTCTCGCAGCGCGCCGAGGAGCGGGTCGGCGAGACCGTGCACGTGCTGGTGGAGTCCGTCGACGAGGCGGAGGGCGTGTACGGCCGGGCGGCCCACCAGGCCCCCGAGACGGACGGCCAGGTGCTGCTCACGAGCGGCGAGGGTCTGGGTGTCGGCCGTATGGTCGAGGCGAAGGTGGTCGGCACGGAGGGTGTCGACCTGGTGGCCGAGCCGCTGTTCCAGGGCTCGCCCGCGTGCAGTGAGGAGGCGGGCAGATGACGGGTGTCCCGGCATCGGCGGCGGGCGGCCCCTCCGGCACGAGGAGGGCGGCGGGCGCCGTGCCCGGAGGGATGCCGGCGTCCGGCCGCGCGGTCGCACGGGGCGCGGCTCCGGGATCCCCCGGCGGCGGCCCGGCCCGGCGTGACGCGTCCGGCGGCGTCCGGGCACACGGTGACGAGACGGCGCCGGCCACCGCACCGCGCGACGGAGCCGAAGCCGAGGACGGTGCGAGGCCCGCGCGCGGCGCGAAGATCGCGGCGGCGGCCGTCGACCAGGCCGGCGTCTGGAACATCGCCAACCTGCTGACCATGCTCCGGCTCCTCCTGGTGCCGGCGTTCGTCATGCTGATGCTCGCCGAAGGCGGTCACGACCCGGCGTGGCGGTCGTTCGCCTGGGCGGCCTTCGCCGTCGCCATGATCACCGACCTGTTCGACGGTCATCTGGCGCGCGCATACGATCTCGTCACCGACTTCGGGAAGATCGCCGACCCCATCGCCGACAAGGCGATCATGGGAGCGGCGCTGATCTGTCTCTCCTTGCTGGGCGATCTCCCGTGGTGGGTCACCGGGGTCATCCTCGGCCGGGAACTCGGGATCACCCTGCTGCGTTTCCTGGTCATCCGGTACGGCGTGATCCCGGCCAGCCGAGGCGGCAAGCTCAAGACCCTCACCCAGGGCATTGCCGTCGGTATGTACGTCCTGGCGCTGACGGGGTGGCTGGCCACCCTGCGGTGGTGGGTGATGGCCGCGGCGGTCGTGCTGACCGTGGCGACCGGACTCGACTATGTGAAACAGGCCATTGTGCTGCGCAGGCGGGGAATCGCCGAGCGCAAGGCGGCGTTGGAGGAGACGGAAGCGTGAGTTCCGAGGCCACCGAGGTGGTACGACTACTCACCGTGAACGGGGGGACGCTAGCCGTCGCCGAGTCGCTGACCGGAGGCCTGGTGGCGGCGGAGATCACTTCGGTCCCCGGGGCGTCCAGGGTCTTCCGGGGGTCGGTGACGGCCTACGCCACCGAGCTCAAACAGCGGCTGCTCGGCGTGGACGCCACCCTGCTGGCGGAGCGCGGAGCGGTGGATTCGCAGGTGGCGGCCCAGATGGCGGCCGGCGTCCGCGAGGCGTTGGGTGCCGACTGGGGCATCGCCACCACCGGTGTCGCCGGGCCGGATCCCCAGGACGGCCAGGCCGTCGGCACGGTTTTCGTGGCTGTGGACGGCCCTTTGAGGACGGGCACGGGTGCTGTCCGCGGCGGAAAAGTGGAGCATCTGCGGTTGAACGGCGATCGCGCGGAAATTCGTATGAGGAGTGCACGGAGCGTACTCGCACTGCTTCTGGCGGAGCTTGCGGGCGAACAGACCGGGAATGAGCGGGCACAGGATACGGAACGGAACGGGGGGTTTGGATGTTTGCAGCCCTGAGTGAACACGACATCGCTCCCCGCACGGCCGCGGCGCAAGGCGGTACGGTGGGGCGAGAAGGATGCGGCTACGCGGTCCGAGGAGGGAGCCACCGATGATTCTGCTCCGTCGCCTGCTGGGTGACGTGCTGCGTCGGCAGCGCCAGCGCCAGGGCCGTACTCTGCGCGAAGTCTCCTCGTCCGCCCGAGTCTCACTCGGCTATCTCTCCGAGGTGGAGCGGGGGCAGAAGGAGGCCTCCTCCGAGCTGCTCTCCGCCATCTGCGACGCGCTGGACGTACGGATGTCCGAGCTCATGCGGGAAGTGAGCGACGAGCTCGCTCTCACCGAGCTGGCCCAGTCTGCTGCAGCGACCCCAAGCGAGTCCGTACCCACGCCGGTTCGTCCGATGCTGGGTTCCGTTTCGGTGACCGGTGTGCCACCGGAACGGGTGACCATCAAGGCGCCCGCCGAGGCGGTGGACGTCGTCGCCGCGTGAGCGTGGCGCTCCGCGCACGTGCGGTGTGAAGGTGTGAGATGCCCCGGTAGGGGCCCTCCCGGGAGATCCGGAGGGGTGCCGCCGGGGTTTTCGCATGTGTGGGGGCCTTCTCCTGTGCGTTTGCCGGTGCGGCGCGCGGCGGTCATCGTGGAGGGACGAGGCGGGGAGCCAGCCACGGAGGTGCGGATGTACGTCGTGAAGAGCCCGTTGTCCGACGAGAACCTGAAGACCGTGTCCGAGGCGCTGCAGGGCGCCCTGGTCGATCTGGTGGATCTCGCCCTGGTGGCCAAGCAGATCCACTGGAACGTGGTCGGACCACGCTTCCGCTCCGTGCACCTCCAGCTCGACGAGGTCGTGACCCTGGCGCGCACGCACTCCGACACCGTGGCGGAGCGCGCCGCGGCACTGGGAGTGTCGCCCGACGGGCGTGCCGCGACGGTGGCCGTCGGCAGCGGCATCGGGGTGACACCCGAGGGCTGGGTCGACGACACGGCTGCGGTGGGCGCGCTCGTGGAGGCGCTGAGCGCGGTGATCGCCCGCATGCGGGAGCGGGTCACGGCGACCGGCGAACCGGACCCGGTGAGCCAGGACGTGCTGATCGCGATCACCGCGGACCTGGAGAAGCAGCACTGGATGTTCCAGGCCGAGAACGGGTGACGTGGCCTTCGGGGGCCGTGGCGCCCTCGCACAACGGGTCGGCGGGGGCCCGGATGCGCCCGTGTGCCCTTGGCGCGCCCTGTGCGCGGGGGCGAGCGGTCCCATAGCGTCGGCCCGGGGGTGGGGGCCGTGACGACCGGGCGGGTGCTACGCCGGGGAGCCGTTCTGGGGTTCGGGGCGCTGTGGTGGTGGGCGGCGGCACGGCTGCTGCTGGTGCCTGGCGCCGGGGCGGTGGAAGGGGCGGTCGCGGCCGGCGGGTGGGGGCTCAGCCTGCTGCCGGTGCACTGCGTGCCCAAGGCGCGGGCGGAGGGAGCGCTCGCGGCGGGGCGGTGGCGGCGGGCCTGGAGTTCGGCCCGCCGGGTCCGTGTGCGGTCAGCGGGCGGTTCGGGGGAGGCCGCCGGGTGACCGGGCGGGGGCCGGGCCCGGCTGACAGGTGGGGCACCAGTACGTGGGGCGCTCGCGGGAGCCGTCGCCCTGGTCGGCGAGGTGGACGGGGGTGCGGCAGCGCAGGCAGGGGCGGCGGGCACGGCCGTACACGAACAGGTCCTGGCCGCGGCGGCCCGTGGTGTTGCGGACCGGGCGCTCGCGGTTGAACTCCAGCAGCTTCCTGGCGAGCTCCGGCAGCTTCGCGGACCGGTCGGCGGGCAGCTCGCCCACAGGGAGCCAGGGGGTGACGCCGAGGAGGAAGCAGAGCTCGCTCTTGAAGACGTTGCCGATGCCGGCGAGGTTGCGCTGGTCCAGCAGGGCCTCCCCGAGGGGACGGGCCGGGTCCTTCAGGAGGTTGGCCAGCGCCAGGCCGGGGTCCCAGTCCGGGCCGAGGAGGTCGGGGCCGAGATGGCCGACCGCGCGGTCCTCGTCCGCGGTGCGCATCAGTTCCAGGACGGGGAGCCGGTAGCCGACGGCCGTGCGGTCGGCGTTGCCGAGGACGGCGCGGATCTGGTGGGCGGGGCCGCCGTTCCAGCGCTGCCCTGGCGTGTACACCCGCCAGGAACCGTCCATCCGCAAGTGCGAGTGCAGCGTCAGGCCGCCTTGGACGCGGGTCAGAAGGTGCTTGCCACGCGGGGTGACGTCCAGCACGGCACGGCCGGTGAGGTCGGCCGTGGCGAACCTCGGCACCCGGAGGTCGCTGCGGGTCAGCACCTTGCCGGACAGGGCGTCGTGCAGCCGCCGTGCGGCCTGCCAGACCGTGTCTCCTTCGGGCATGCGTCAAGGGTGGCACGTCGGGCGGCCCGGGCGCCCGGACGGGCGTGGGCCGGCGAACAGATCAGGCGCGCAGGCGCAGGCCTCTGGGCGTGGCGACGAAGCCGACGGTCTCCAGGAGGGCGCCCAGGGAGGACGTCAGTGCCGGGGTGCCGTTGACACGCTCCACCGTGACCGTGCCGAGGGAGCCCGCGCGGGCGGCTGCGGCGAGGGCCTCGGCGGCGGCCGGGCGGCGCGGGTCGTCGGCGGGCTCGCCGTCGGGGCCGGCGGGCCAGGCCAGCAACGTCCTGCCGCCGCGCTCCATGTAGAGCGTCAACTCGCCGTCCACCAGCACCACCAGGGAGCCCGCCTTGCGACCGGGTTTGTGCCCGGCACCGGCCGGCGGCTCGGGCCAGCCCAGGGCGGCACCGTAGGCGTTCGCCGGGTCGGCGGCGGCCAGCACCACGGCGCGTGCGGCGCGGTCCGCACCGGTACGACGGCCGGCGAAGGGGTCGTACGCGGAACGCCCGCCGTTCCGCCAGGGCGGCGGGGACTGCGGGGCCAGGTCGCGCGGGGAGACGTAGTCGCCCGGTGAGAGGCGGGGGTGCGGCAGGTCGTCCGGGGCGGCGGAGCCGTCGTGGCCCGGGGAGGCCCCGAAGGGTTCCGGCCCGTCGTCGAAGGCCCCGGGCGCGTCCGGGGCCCGGAGGCCGTCACCCCGCTCGCGTGCGTTGGCCGCCGCGCGGAGGCGGTCCACGGCCCCGTCCATCGCGAACTGGGCGGCGCCCAGGCCCTCCACCACGTAGCCGCGACGCGCCTGCCCCGTCTCCTCGAAGGCGGACAGCACGCGGTACACCGCTGAGAACCCGCCCTCGACGCCCTCCGCGGAGACGGCCCCCCGGGTCACCACGCCGTGCCGGTCGAGCAGGGTGCGGGCCAATGCGTGGGCGCGGACCGTGGCGTCGGTGTCCGTGTCCGGGAGCAGGGACCAGCGGCCCGCGACGGTGGGCGGACCGGTGCGCGAGGCGCTGCGGGCGGCGGCTGTGAGCGAACCGTAGCGTCCGCGCGGGGCGGAGCGCTTCGCGCGGTGGGCGGTGGAGCCCGCGGTGCGGCCCGAGCCCAGCAGGGAGCGCAGGGGCGTGAGCGTGTCGTTGGTCAGCCGCCCGGACCAGGCGAGGTCCCACAGGACGTCGGCCAGTTGGGGATCGGTGGCCTCGAGGTGGGTGGTGGCACGGACCTGGTCGGCGATCTGGCGGAAGAACAGGCCGTAGCCGCCGGAGAGGACGTCCAGGACGGACCGGTGGAGGGCGGTCGGCTCCAGGGGGTGAGGGGGCGGCAGGAGCAACGGGGCCGCGTCCGCGAGGTAGAGGGAGACCCAGCCGTCCTTCCCGGGGAGCGAACCGGCGCCGGCCCACACCACCTCCCCGGCGGCCGTCAGCTCGTCCAGCATCGCCGGGACGTAGTCCCTCACCCTGGACGGCAGGACCAGCTTCTCCAGGGCGGACGCGGGTACCGAGGCGCCCTGCAACTGCTCGACGGCGCGCAGCAGGCCGTCGACGCCTCGCAGGGAGTGCCCCTTGCCGACGTGCTGCCACTGGGGGAGGAACTGGGCGAGCGCGGGCGGCGGTACCGGTTCCAGTTCGTGCCGCAGCGCGGCCAGGGAGCGGCGGCGCAGCCGGCGCAGTACGGCCGCGTCGCACCACTCCTGTCCGATACCGGCCGGGTGGAACTCGCCCTGGACGAGCCTGCCTGCCGACGAGAGCCGCCGCAGGGCGCCCTCGGTGACCGCCACGCCCAGTCCGAAACGGGCCGCCGCCGTCGCCGACGTGAACGGGCCGTGCGTGCGCGCGTACCGCGCGAGAAGGTCGCCGAGGGGGTCCTTGACCGGCTCGGTGAACGCCTCCGGCACACCGACCGGCAGTGCCGTGCCCAGCGCGTCGCGCAGCCGGCCGGCGTCCTCGACCGCCGCCCAGTGGTCGGCGCCGGCCACTCGCACCCGGATGGCGCGCCGCGCGGAGGCGAGTTCCCGTGCCCACTGCGGCGCGGCGCCCCGCTCGGCGAGTTCGGCGTCGGTGAGCGGACCGAGCAGCCGCAGCAGGTCGGCCACGCCCTCCGCGTCCTTGACGCGCCGGTCCTCGGTGAGCCACCGCAGCTCGCGCTCCAGGTCGGCCAGCACCTCGGCGTCGAGCAGTTCGCGCAGCTCCGCCTGGCCGAGCAGCTCGGCCAGCAGCCGCGAGTCCAACGACAGGGCGGCGGCGCGGCGCTCGGCGAGCGGGGAGTCGCCCTCGTACAGGAACTGGGCGACGTATCCGAAGAGGAGGGAGCGGGCGAAGGGGGAGGGTTCGGAGGTGGTGACCTCGACCAGGCGGACCCTGCGCGCCTCCAGGTCACCCATCAGCTCGACGAGCCCGGGCACGTCGAAGACGTCCTGGAGGCATTCGCGGACGGCCTCGAGGACGATCGGGAACGAGCCGAACTCCCCGGCCACCTGGAGCAGCTGGGAGGCGCGCTGACGCTGCTGCCACAGCGGCGTGCGCCGGCCGGGGGTGCGGCGCGGCAGCAGCAGCGCGCGGGCGGCGCACTCACGGAACCGGGACGCGAACAGCGCCGAGCCACCCACCTGGTCGGTGACGACCTGGTCGACCTCGCCCTTGTCGAAGACGACGTCGGCCGCGCCCACGGGGGCCTGGTCCGCGTCGTACTCCGTGCCGGCCCTGACCGGATCCTGGTCGAGGAGGTCGAGCCCCATCAGGTCGGCGTCCGGCAGGCGCAGCACGATGCCGTCGTCGGCGTGCATCACCTGGGCGTCCATGCCGTACCGCTCGGAGAGGCGGGCGCCGAGCGCGAGCGCCCACGGGGCGTGCACCCGGGCGCCGAACGGGGAGTGCACGACGACCCGCCAGTCGCCCAGTTCGTCGCGGAAGCGCTCCACGACGATGGTGCGGTCGTCGGGGACGTGGCCGCAGGCCTCGCGCTGCTCGTCGAGGTAGGACAGCACGTTGTCCGTGGCCCAGGCGTCGAGGCCCGCCGTGCGGAGCCGCAGTCGGGCGTCGTCCCGGGACAGCGAGCCCACCTCGCGCAGGAACGCGCCCACCGCGCGGCCCAGCTCCAGCGGGCGGCCCAGCTGGTCGCCCTTCCAGAACGGCAGCCGGCCCGGCACGCCCGGCGCAGGGGAGACCAGGACCCGGTCGCGCGTGATGTCCTCGATGCGCCAGGAGCTGGTGCCGAGGGTGAAGACGTCGCCCACGCGGGACTCGTAGACCATCTCCTCGTCCAGCTCGCCGACCCGTCCGCCGCCCTTCTTGGGGTCGGCGCCCGCCAGGAACACCCCGAAGAGGCCGCGGTCGGGGATCGTGCCCCCGGAGGTGACGGCCAGGCGCTGGGCGCCCGGACGGCCGGTGATCTCGCCCGTGACCCGGTCCCACACCACGCGCGGGCGCAGCTCCGCGAACGCGTCGGACGGGTAGCGGCCGGCGAGCATGTCCAGGACGCCCGTGAAGGCGGACTCGGGCAGGGAGGCGAAGGGCGCCGCGCGGCGGACCACGGCGAGCAGGTCGTCGAGCTGCCAGGTGTCCATGGCCGTCATGGCGACGAGCTGCTGGGCCAGGACGTCGAGGGGGTTGGCGGGGACCTTCAGGGACTCGATCGCCCCGGTGCGCATCCGCTCGGTGACCACGGCGGCCTGCACCAGGTCGCCCCGGTACTTCGGGAACACCACGCCCGTGGAGACCGCGCCCACCTGGTGTCCCGCGCGGCCGACGCGCTGGAGGCCGGAGGCGACGGACGGCGGTGACTCGACCTGGACCACCAGGTCGACGGCGCCCATGTCGATGCCCAGCTCCAGGCTCGAGGTGGCGACCACCGCGGGCAGCCGGCCCGCCTTCAGGTCCTCCTCCACCAGGGCGCGCTGCTCCTTGGACACCGAGCCGTGGTGGGCGCGCGCGATGACCGCGGGCGCGCCCTGGGCGGCCCCGGAGCCGCCCATCAGCTCGGCGGGGGAGTGGCGCTCGTCCAGCGGCTCGCCGGTGGCCCGCTCGTAGGCGATCTCGTTGAGCCGGTTGCACAGCCGCTCGGCGAGGCGGCGGGAGTTCGCGAACACGATGGTCGAGCGGTGCGACTGCACCAGGTCGGTGATCCGCTCCTCGACGTGCGGCCAGATCGACGGGCGCTCGGCGCCCTCCGGGCCGTCGGCGACCGGGGAGCCGCCCAGCTCGCCCAGGTCCTCGACCGGCACCACCACGGAGAGGTCGAACTCCTTGCCGGACTCCGGCTGCACGATCTCCACCTTGCGGCGCGGGGAGAGGAACCGGGCCACCTCGTCGACCGGACGCACCGTCGCCGACAGGCCGATGCGGCGGGCCGGACGGGGCAGCAGCTCGTCAAGCCGCTCCAGGGTGAGCGCGAGGTGCGCGCCGCGCTTGGTGCCGGCGACCGCGTGCACCTCGTCCAGGATCACCGTCTCCACGCCCGTCAGCGCGTCGCGCGTGGCGGACGTCAGCATCAGGAACAGGGACTCGGGCGTGGTGATCAGGATGTCCGGCGGCCGGGTGGTCAGGGCGCGCCGCTCGGCGGGCGGGGTGTCGCCGGAGCGGATGCCGACCTTCACCTCGGGCTCGGGCAGTCCCAGGCGCACGGACTCCTGGCGGATGCCGGTCAGCGGGCTGCGGAGGTTGCGCTCGACGTCGACGGCCAGCGCCTTCAGCGGCGAGACGTACAGCACGCGGCAGCGCTTCCTGGGGTCGGCGGGCGGCGGTGTCGAGGCCAGCTCGTCCAGGGCGGCGAGGAAGGCGGCCAGGGTCTTCCCGGAACCGGTGGGGGCGACCACCAGCACGTCCGAGCCCTCCCCGATGGCCCGCCACGCTCCGGCCTGGGCGGCGGTGGGGGCGGGGAACGCCCCCGTGAACCAGCCGCGGGTCGCGGGGGAGAAGCCGTCCAGGGCTCGGTGCGGATCGCTGACCATGCGTCCATCGTGCACCCGGCCACTGACAATCGGGCCGGGGGCCGGGCCGGCGCCGTCGGGGCCGCGTGACAATGGCCGCATGGCGGAATCGCGCGAGGAGCAGGCGCGGCACTGGCAGTACGACGAACTGCCCGGTGTCGATCTGCTGCGTGCCCGGTACATACGGAAGACGTTCGTCCGGCACACCCACGAGCACTTCGTGATCGCCGCCATCGCCGACGGCGTGGAGGTCTTCCACCACGGCGGCGGCGACCAGTACGCGGGCGCCGGGGCCCTCGCCCTGGTGAACCCGGACACCCCGCACACCGGCCGGGCGGGCGTTCCCGAGGGCTGGCGGTACGGGGCGGTGTACCCGTCGCCCGAGGTGGTGGCCGCCATCGCCGCCGAGACCACCGCGCTGCGCGGCACACCGGGGTTCGTGACGCCGGTGCTCGAAGATCCGTGCACCGTCCGTCTGGTCCACCAGGTGCTGCGCGCCACCGACGAGGGCAACGCGCTCGCCGCCGACACCCTGCTCCGGGTCGCGGTGACCCGGCTGCTGAGGCTGAACGGCGGGACGCTGCCGCGGCGCGAGGTGCGCACGGCGGGCGCCCGGATCGCCGTACGCGCGCGTGCCGCGCTGGAGGACCGGATGACCGACCCGCCGACCCTGGAGCGGCTGGCCGCTGAGCTGGGCACCGGCCCGTTCGCGCTGCTGCGTGCCTTCCGGGACACCTACGGGATGCCGCCGCACACCTGGCTCACCGACGCGCGCGTGCGGCGGGCACGGCGGCTGCTGGACGCGGGGACGGCGCCGTCGGAGGCGGCCCTCGCGGTGGGGTTCACCGACCAGCCGCACCTGAACCGGCACTTCAGCCGGATCGTCGGTGTGCCCCCGGGCGCCTATCAGCGCGAGCGCAAGAACGTACAAGACGCGCGCTGCGGTCCGTCCGTACCGTCCGGAGCGTGGCAGTGGAACGGACAGAAGCGCTCGCAGACGTACGGGACGACGGGGGAGGAAAGCCGGACGGCGCCGTCGTACGGGACGCCCTCGGCGTCGGGGTCGCCGTCGGACTCTCCGGGTTCGCCTTCGGTGTGACCTCGGCGGGCAGCGGGCTCACCCTGCTCCAGACCTGCGCGCTCAGCCTGCTGGTGTTCACCGGCGCCTCCCAGTTCGCGCTGGTGGGGGCGCTGGCGGCGGGTGGAGGGCCGTTCACGGCCGCCGCGGGGGCGTTCTTCCTGGGGGTGCGCAACGCGTTCTACGGGCTGCGGCTGTCGCAGTTGCTGGCGCTGCCCCGCGCGGTGCGGCCGTTCGCCGCCCAGTGGGTGATCGACGAGACGACCGCCGTCTCGCTCGCCCAGCCGGGCCGGCGCAGCGCGCGCATCGGTTTCGTGGCGACCGGGCTCAGCCTGTACGTCCTGTGGAACCTCACCACGCTGCTCGGCGCACTGGGCGCCGAGGCCATCGGGGACACCGACGCGTGGGGGCTGGACGCGGCCGGCCCCGCGGTCTTCCTGGCGCTCCTCGCGCCGATGCTGCGCACCGGCACCGAGCGGACCGTCGCCGGGGCCGCCGTCCTCCTGGGACTGGGGCTGCTGCCCGTGCTGCCGGCCGGGGTGCCGGTCCTGGTGGCCGCGCTCGCGGCACCGGCAGTCCTGTGGGGGCAGGGCCGCAGGAGTGCCTCGCGCGGTGACACGGCGGAGGAGGGCCGTTGAGCATCTGGATCGCGATCGGCGTGACCGCTCTCGGTTGCTACGCCGTCAAGCTCGTGGGGCTGATGGTGCCCGCCGGGGTCCTGGAACGTCCCCTCGTGCGGCATCTCGCCGCGCTCCTCCCGGTCGCCCTGCTGGCCGCCCTGACGGCCCAGCAGACCTTCTCCGACGGCCGGGTCCTGGTCCTGGACGCCCGTGCGGCCGGGGTGGCGGCCGCCGCCGTGGCTCTGATCCTGCGCGCCCCGTTCCTGCTCGTCGTCGGAGCGGCCGTCGTGGTGACGGCGGGGGTGCGGGCGCTGGGCGGGTGAGAGGGCGGTGCCGCACGAGGGGACGGGGGCACCGTGCGCCGCCCCGCGGCCGCGGGTGGTCGTGCCGCTGGGGCGATGGGGCCCCGGTCGGGCGGAGCCGGGAGTGGGGGAGGGCGGGCGCAGCAGCGCCCCGCGGGCGCGGGTGAGTGGAGCACCACCTCGGTCAGTGGTCACGCCGTCCGGGCGGAACCGTGCCGCCCGACCAGTCGGCGGTGCGGCCGTACGCCACCGGGGCGCGCAGGGACTCGGTCGCCACCATGGGGCGGTTCTCCACCGGTGCCGCTGCTCCGGGGGGCGGCGGGCGAAGGGGCGCCGCCCGAGCACCCGCGCGGTGAACCGGACGGACCGCTCCGCCGGTACGGGCGGGAGCGGCCCCGGTGCCGGCCACGGGCCCGGCCGTGCGCGGAGAGGGGGGTGCCGGCAGGCGCCCCGGTCCGGGGCCGCCCCCGCAGGCGGGATACTGGGTGCATGCGGTTGACGGTTTTCTGGGAGCGGATGACGGAGCACTTCGGTGCGGGCTATGCCGAGACCTTCGCGCGCGACCACGTCATGTCCGAACTCGGCGGACGCACCGTGCACGAGGCGCTGGCGGCCGGCTGGAACGCCAAGGACGTCTGGCAGGTGGTCTGCGCGGTCATGAACGTCCCCACGGAGAAGCGCTGATCGTCACGGAGGGCGCACGGGAGCGCATGGGCGCGGCCGGCGTGGGCGAGACTTGATCCGTGGCACCCACTGACGAGACCGGGCAGACGGCCCGGCACCCCACCATGCCCGGCGCGCCGCCGCCCGCCGGGCCCCCGTCGGCCCCCATATCCGGGCCGGGCGCCCGCATGCCGCGCTGGCTGCCGCGAGCCATGGTGCTCGCCCTCGCACTGTTCGCCCTGTTCCAGCTGGGCAGCTGGGTCTTCCACCAGCTCGTCGGTCTGCTGATCAACATCCTCATCGCGTTCTTCCTGGCGCTCGCCGTCGAGCCCGCGGTGAGCTGGATGTCCGCACGCGGGGTGCGCCGGGGTCTGGGCACCTTCCTCGTCTTCCTGGCCGTGCTGATCGCCGCGGCGGGCTTCGTCACGCTGCTCGGGTCCATGCTGGCGGGACAGATCATCAAGATCGTCGAGGACTTCCCGGACTACCTCGACTCCGTGATCAACTGGATCAACGCGCACTTCCACACCGAATTGCGGCGCGTGGACATCCAGGAGGGCCTGCTGCGCTCCGACTGGCTGCGCAACTACGTGCAGAACAGCGCCACCGGCGTCCTGGACGTCTCCGCGCAGGTCCTCGGCGGTCTCTTCCAGCTGCTGACCGTGGGGCTGTTCTCGTTCTACCTCGCCGCCGACGGCCCGCGGCTGCGGCGCACCGTCTGCTCCCTGCTGCCGCCCGCCCGGCAGGCCGAGGTGCTGCGCGCGTGGGAGATCGCTGTGAACAAGACGGGCGGCTACCTCTACTCGCGCGGACTGATGGCGCTGGTGTCAGGGCTGGCGCACTACGTGCTGCTGGAGTTCCTCGACGTGTCCTACGCGCCCGTCCTCGCCGTGTGGGTGGGCCTGGTGTCGCAGTTCATCCCCACCATCGGCACCTATCTCGCGGGCGCCCTGCCCATGTTGATCGCCTTCGCGGTCGACCCCTGGTACGCGTTGTGGGTGCTGATCTTCGTAGTGGTCTACCAGCAGTTCGAGAACTACGTGCTGCAGCCCAAACTGACCTCCAAGACCGTCGACATCCACCCGGCGGTCGCCTTCGGCTCGGTCGTCGCGGGCACCGCCCTGCTCGGCGCCGTCGGCGCGCTGATCGCCATCCCCGCCGTCGCCACCCTCCAGGCGTTCCTGGGCGCCTACGTGCGGCGGTACGACGTCACGGACGACCCCCGCGTCCTCGGCCACCGCGGGGCCGGCGGGCCGGGCGCCCTCGCCCGCGTCCGCCGGCTGTGGGTTCCCCGCCAGGCGGGCCCGGAACGGCCCCGCGACGGAGACATGGGGGCTTCCTGAAGGAGGGCGCCGCGCGCGACACACCGGACCGTGGTGTCGTGTGATGCGCTTGACACCAAAATCGAACATCCATTCTTATGGACGTGCCGGTGAGGCTCGGCGTCAGGTGCTCTGTCCCGGTTCGGTCGGGAATGAGCCCACGTTATCCACAGGCCGGAGGTGCGTCGGGGCGCGTTGTCAGTGGCAGGCGTTAGCGTCTTTGACGTGAAGCGATCGAATCAAGCAAATCGGGTGGAACCCATGGCAGGAACCGACCGCGAGAAGGCGCTCGACGCCGCGCTCGCACAGATTGAACGGCAATTCGGCAAGGGCGCGGTCATGCGCATGGGCGACCGGACGAACGAGCCCATCGAGGTCATCCCGACCGGCTCGACCGCGCTGGACGTGGCGCTCGGTGTGGGCGGCCTGCCGCGCGGCCGTGTGGTGGAGATCTACGGGCCGGAGTCCTCCGGCAAGACGACCCTGACCCTGCATGCGGTGGCGAACGCGCAGAGGGCCGGTGGCCAGGTCGCCTTCGTGGACGCGGAGCACGCCCTGGACCCCGAGTACGCGAAGAAGCTCGGCGTCGACATCGACAACCTGATCCTGTCCCAGCCGGACAACGGCGAGCAGGCCCTGGAGATCGTGGACATGCTGGTCCGCTCCGGCGCCCTGGACCTCATCGTCATCGACTCCGTCGCCGCGCTCGTGCCGCGTGCGGAGATCGAGGGCGAGATGGGCGACAGCCACGTGGGTCTGCAGGCCCGCCTGATGAGTCAGGCCCTGCGGAAGATCACCAGCGCGCTCAACCAGTCCAAGACCACCGCGATCTTCATCAACCAGCTCCGCGAGAAGATCGGCGTGATGTTCGGCTCCCCGGAGACCACGACCGGTGGCCGGGCGCTGAAGTTCTACGCCTCGGTGCGCATCGACATCCGGCGCATCGAGACCCTGAAGGACGGCACCGAGGCGGTCGGCAACCGCACTCGCTGCAAGGTGGTCAAGAACAAGGTGGCGCCGCCGTTCAAGCAGGCCGAGTTCGACATCCTCTACGGCCAGGGCATCAGCCGCGAGGGCGGCCTGATCGACATGGGCGTGGAGCACGGCTTCGTCCGCAAGGCCGGCGCCTGGTACACGTACGAGGGCGACCAGCTCGGCCAGGGCAAGGAG
Organism: Streptomyces pimonensis; assembly: GCF_041380215.1. Taxonomy (NCBI): domain Bacteria; kingdom Bacillati; phylum Actinomycetota; class Actinomycetes; order Kitasatosporales; family Streptomycetaceae; genus Streptomyces; species Streptomyces pimonensis. Next base: position 51,428 of record NZ_JAHWZY010000032.1, on the reverse strand, counting down.
AACGCCCGCAACTTCCTGAAGGACAACCCCGACCTCGCCAACGAGATCGAGAAGAAGATCCTGACGAAGCTGGGTGTCGGCGTACGGCCCGAGGAGCCCGCAGCCGAGCCGGGCGCGGACGCCACGGGCACCGCTCCGGCCGAGCCGGACGCCGTACCGGCACCGGCGGCCAAGGCCACCAAGTCCAAGGCCGCGGCGGCCAAGAGCTGACCCGTGGCACGACGAACCGACTGGGCCGAGTACGAGTTCGCGGCCTCGGGTGCCCCACGGGGGAGGGGCACCGGGGGCGGCGACGACTCAGCCGTGGACGGTGACGCGGCGTACGGCGACACCGTCGGCGGGGACGGCCCCCGCAGCGGGGGTGGCGCACGGGCGGGCGGCTCGCGTGACGGCGGGCCGCACGGTGGACGCGGGCGCAGACGCCGGACCTTCGGCGAGGCGGCCGCGGAGGGCGGGGGCGACTCCTCCTCGCCGAGGGCCGAACGGGAGGAACCTCCGGCGGACCCGGTCGAGCGGGCGCGGGCGATCTGTCTGCGCCTGCTCACCGGGACCCCGCGCACCCGGAAACAGCTCGCCGACGCCCTCCGCAAACGGGAGATCCCGGACGAGGCCGCCGAGGAGGTGCTGTCCCGGTTCGAGGAGGTCGGACTGATCGACGACGGCGCCTTCGCCGACGCCTGGGTGGAGTCCCGGCACCACGGCCGGGGACTCGCCCGGCGCGCGCTCGCCCGGGAACTGCGCACCAAGGGGGTCGACCCCACGCTGATCGACACGGCCGTCTCCCAACTCGACTCCGAGCAGGAGGAGGCGACCGCCCGGGAACTGGTCGCCCGCAAGCTGCGCGCCACCCGCGGGCTCGACCGCGACAAGCGGCTCCGTCGCCTCGCCGGCATGCTCGCCCGCAAGGGCTACCCCGAGGGCCTCGCTCTGCGCGTTGTCCGGCAGGCGCTGGAGGAGGAGGGCGAGGACACGGAATTCCTCGGCGACGAGACGTTCTGAGAGGGCGCGGAGCGCGGTGGAACGGCACCGGCCGCTTTCCACGCGACGCCTGCCGCACAGCGGACGAGGTCCATGCGGGCCCTCCGCCACAGGTGCACACAGGTGCCGGTCACAAGGCGGAGCACACGTGTGGCCGCACACCGATTCAGCTCGTCGACACCGTGTGGACCACAGGGCCGCGGCGTCCCGGCGGACCGGAACCCTCAGCGCGACCCGGCCCCCGCATCCGCCCTGGTCTTCGCCTCCGCCGCGGCGGGCCCGCCGACCGCCGTTTCCGCCGCCGCGTACAGGTCCGCCGGACGGACCCCGCTCAGCGCCGTCACCAGGTGCCCGTCGGGGCGCACCAGCAGCACGGTGTGGGCCGCCGCACCCGGATAGCTCTCGGCGACCAGCAGTTCGGCCCGGTGCGGCAGCGCCGAGACGGCCGCCGCCAGCCGGGGCATGATCCCGGCGGACACCCAGTGCCGACGCTCCCACACCCCCGTACCGGGCGCGATCAGCACCACCAGCAGCGCACCCCGGCCGAGCCGGTCCCGCAGCCGGACGAAGGCACCGTCCTCCGCCGTGACCCGTACGTCCGTCACCGCCGCCCCGGGGGGCGTCCGCAGGGGTGTCTCGCCCTCGAGACGGCCGGGAGTGAGCGGCGAGTCGGCGTACGTCCCCGGCGCGCCCAGCGCGCCCCGCCCCAGGTGGCCGTCCATCAGCAGGGTGTCGTGCCCCCGCGCGGACCCGGGAACGCAGGAGCGCAGTCCCCCGCCGCCGCGCACCAGCGGCAGCGCCTGGTCGGCGGCGCGCAGCCGGGCGGCGACGACCGCCCGGCGCTCGGTCTGGTAGCTGTCGAGCAGCGCCTCGTGCGGACCGTGGTGCCAGGCCAGCGCCAGCTTCCAGGCGAGGTTGTCGGCGTCGCGGAGCCCTTCCTCCAGCCCGTGCGTGCCCAGTGCGCCGAGCAGATGGGCCGCGTCCCCGGCGAGGAACACCCGGTCGGCCCGCCAGCGCCGGGCCAGCCGGTGGTGGACCGTGTGCACCCCGGTGTCCAGCAGTTCGTACGGCGGAGTCGGACCGCCTGCCCAGCCGGCCAGGGTCTCCCGGACCCGGCCCAGCAGCAGTTCGGGCGTGACCAGGTCCTTGCCCGGCGGCAGCAACCAGTCCAGGCGCCACACCCTGTCCGGCAGCGGGCGTGCGGTGATCTCCCCGGCCGAGGGACCGGAGGTGCGCCACGGCGGCGCGCGGTGCAGCAGTGCCTCGTCGTCCCAGGGGAGTTCGGTGCGCAGGGCGGCCACGGCGTGACGTTCCACCGCGGTGCGGCCGGGGAAACGGATGTCCTGGAGTTTGCGCACGGTCGAGCGCGAGCCGTCGCAGCCGACCAGGTAGCTGCCGCGCCACCAGGTGCCGGTCGAACCCCGGGTGTGGGCGGTGACGCCCGAGGGCTCCTGCTCTATGGTGTCCAGCCGGCTGTTCACGGCGACCTCGACGAGCCGTTCGCCGGCGAGGGCGGTACGCAGGGCGCCCGTCAGGACGTGCTGGGCGATGTGCAGGGGAGCGGGCTCGGTGTCGCCGAAGGCGACCTCGGCCGTCACCTGCTTGCGCCGCATCGACCGCCATCCGGCCCAACGGACACCGGCGTGTGCGAGCGGCACCCCGGTCAGCCGCTCCATGAGCGCGGCGGTCTCCTCGCGCAGGACGACGGTGCGCGCCGGGCGGGGTTCGTCCTTGCCCGGCCCTTCGTCGAGGACCACGCACGGCACTTCCTGGCGTGCCAGCGCCAGTGCGAGCGCAAGCCCGACGGGCCCCGCTCCGACGATGATCACCGGGTCCACGGCGCGGCGCCCCCTGCTCGGAGTGACGTCTGAAGGGACGTGGAGGAACAGGAAGATGGAGCAGGGTGCACGATCACAGAACGTATGCAACCTATTGCCGGTGCTTGCGTCAAGTGACCGAAGGCCAGTGGCGATCATGAAGCGGGCCGGGGCCCGGCACACCACTTGACCGTTCCTCGCACGGGTCCGGTGCGCACCGCTCCTCCGTACCGCTGGGGGCGGCCGGCAGCGCGGCACGACGGTGGCCCGCCGGGATGCGGCGGGCCACCGTCATGCCGCGCGTCGGGCGTGCGTCACTTCTCCGCACCGGTCTTGTACGCGCTCCCGACCTCGGCCGCGTTGAGGTCGTCCACTTCCTGTGCGCCGACGACCGCGCCCGTGCCCTTCTTGCTGCGCCTGAGCCTTGCCTCCAGCCAGCCGGCGAAGGTCGTCAGGGCGAAGTTGAGCGCGATGAAGATGACGGCCACCACCGTGAAGCTGGCGATGACGTTGGCACCGTAGTAGCCGCTCATCGTGTTGGCCGAGGCGAGCAGTTCGGGGAAGGTGAGGACGGCGCCGCCGAGGGCGGTGTCCTTCACGATCACGACGAGCTGGCTGACGATGGCCGGAAGCATCGCGGTGACCGCCTGCGGCAGCAGGATTCCCCGCATCAGCTGGCCCTTGCGCAGCCCGATCGCCATGGCCGCCTCGGACTGGCCCTTGGGCAGGGACAGAATGCCGGCGCGCACGATCTCCGCGAGGACGGAGGCGTTGTAGAGCACCAGACCCGTGACGACCGCGTACAGCGGACGGTCGGCGGAGCTGACATCGGTGTACTCGGCGAACAGGGCGAGGCCGAAGATCATCAGGACCAGGACGGGGATGGCCCGGAAGAACTCGACCACGATTCCGGCCGGCACGCGGACCCAGACGTGGTCGGAGAGCCGGGCGATGCCGAGGAGCGCGCCGAGCGGCATCGCGATGAGTACCGCGAGCACGGCCGCCTTCAGCGTGTTCTGCAGACCCGGCCAGATGTATATGGACCAGGCCTCGGTGCCGGTGAGGAACGGCTCCCACAGGGGCCATTCCAGTTGGCCCTTGTCGTCGAGAGTGCTGAACACCCACCACAGCAGAGCGGCGAGGGCGACCAGGAAGACCACCGTGAAGATGATGTTCCGCCGCTTGGCGCGAGGCCCCTGGGCGTCGTAGAGAACGGAGCTCATCGCTTCACCGCCACCTTCTTGCCCACCCAGCCGAGAATCAGGCCGGTCGGCAGCGTCAGAACCACGAAACCGAATGCGATGACCGCGGAGATCAGCAGCAGTTGCGCCTCGTTCTCGATCATTTCCTTCATCAGCAGGGCGGTCTCCGCGACACCGATGGCGGCGGCCACCGTGGTGTTCTTGATGAGCGCGATGAGCACGTTCGCCAGCGGACCGACGGACGAGCGGAACGCCTGGGGCAGCACCACCAGGCCCAGCACCTGGTTGAAGCTGAGACCGAGCGCGCGGGCGGCCTCCGCCTGGCCGACCGGCACCGTGTTGATGCCGGAGCGCAGCGCCTCGCACACGAAGGCCGAGGTGTAGAGGATCAGACCGAGGACGGCGAGCCGGAAGTTGATCGTCTCGAAGTCGTCCGCGCCGAGACTGACACCCAGCGTCTGGTTCAGGCCCAGCGACGTGAAAAGGATGATGACGGTCAGCGGGATGTTCCGCACGGTGTTCACGTACGCGCTCCCGAAGCCGCGCATCAACGGCACCGGGCCGACACGCATGGCGGCCAGCAGGGTGCCCCAGATCAGGGAACCGACGGCGGAGAGCACAGCGAGCTGCACCGTCGTCCAGAAAGCCCCCAACAGGTCGTAATCCTCAAGAAAGTCGAACACGATCTCCCGCGCTTCCGCGTGTAGGGATGCCCACCCCGGTGCGCCGCCCCGCATCCGGGGCGGCGCACCCTGTCAGGCGTTGCCTCAGCTCTTGATGTCGCCGATCTTCGGCGCGGGCTCGTTCTTGTAGTTGGCCGGGCCGAAGTTGTCCTTGACGGCCTTCTCCCAGGACTTGTCGGCCACCATCTCCTCGAGGGCCTTGTTGATCTTGTCCTTGAGGTCGCTGCCCTTCTTGACGCCGATGCCGTAGTTCTCGTTGGTCAGCTTGAAGCCGCCGAGCTTGAACTTGCCCTTGAACTGGGACTGGGCGGCGTAACCGGCGAGGATGGTGTCGTCGGTGGTCAGCGCGTCGACGGCACCGTTCTGCAGACCGGGCAGGCAGGTGGAGTACGTCGGGTAGGGCTGCAGCTGCGCCTTGGGCGCAAGCTTGTCCTTGACGTTCTGCGCCGAGGTGGAGCCGGTGACCGAACAGAGCTTCGCGTTGTTCAGGTCCTCCGGCGACTTGATCTTGTCGTCGTCGGCGCGGAGCAGTACGTCCTGGTGGGCGAGCAGGTAGGGGCCGGCGAAGTCGACCTTCTCCTGGCGCTCCGGGGTGATCGAGTAGGTGGCGGCGATGAAGTCGACGTCACCGCGCTGCAGCATGGTCTCGCGGTCGGCGCTCTTCGACTCCTTCCACTCGATCTGGTCCTCGTCGTAGCCGAGCTTCTTGGCGACGTACGTGGCGACGTCCACGTCGAAGCCCTCGTAGCCCTGAGGCGTCTTCTGGCCGAGACCGGGCTGGTCGTACTTGATGCCGATCTTGATCTTGTCGCCGCCGCCGGAGGACGAGCCGTTGTCACCGCCGTCGTCGCCACCGCAGGCGGTCGCGGTCAGGGCGAGGGCGAACACGGCGGCCGAGGCGGCGGTGACCTTGCGGAGCTTCATGGTGCACATCCTTTGGCTGGTGAGGTGATGCGGCCCGGGCGGTGTCCGGTGACGCAGGTCGTCGGGGGCGGGACGCGTCTCAGTGGTGCAGGATCTTCGACAGGAAGTCCTTGGCGCGGTCGCTGCGCGGATTGCTGAAGAACTGGTCCGGCGAAGCCCGCTCGACGATGCGACCGTCCGCCATGAACACCACGCGGTTCGCCGCCGAGCGGGCGAATCCCATCTCATGGGTGACGACGATCATGGTCATGCCGTCCTGGGCGAGCTGCTGCATGACCTCCAGCACCTCGTTGATCATCTCCGGGTCGAGCGCCGAGGTCGGCTCGTCGAAGAGCATGACCTTGGGGTCCATGGCCAGGGCCCGGGCGATGGCGACACGCTGCTGCTGGCCGCCGGAGAGCTGTGCGGGGTACTTCTCGGCCTGCGCGCCCACGCCGACCCGGTCGAGCAGGGCACGGGCCCGCTCCTCGGCGGCCTTCTTGTCCTTCTTGCGGACCTTGATCTGGCCCAGCGTCACGTTCTCCAGCACGGTCTTGTGCGCGAAGAGGTTGAAGGACTGGAAGACCATGCCCACGTCGGCCCGCAGCCGGGCGAGCTCCTTGCCCTCGTGGGGCAGGGGCCTGCCGTCGATGGTGATCGAACCGGAGTCGATCGTCTCCAGACGGTTGATGGTGCGGCACAGGGTGGACTTGCCGGACCCGGAGGGTCCGATGACCACGACGACTTCGCCGCGGGCGATCGTCAGGTCGATGTCCTGGAGTACGTGCAACGCGCCGAAGTGCTTGTTGACGCTCCTCAGGACGACCAGATCGCCGGTCGCGGCCACATCTTCCTTGGCCACCGATACTTCGGTCATCGCTCTCGGGCTCCGTCCTCCTCGGTTTCGGAGGACAGTAGTAACCCGTCAGACCCGCGTCATCACATCTGAGGGGAATCTGAGCATCACGATCCGATAGCGACCGGAGACCTGGCGTAGCACTTGTGAGCAGGGGTGATCCCAGCCGGGTAACGGTACGGAAGAGCAACCGGAACCCTCTTGACGCCGTCCTCGTTCATCGGCGTCACTGCAAGGTGCACGCGCCCGTGCACGCGTCTTCCTACCAGGGGAGAGCGTACGGCCGATGAACCGAAGGGGGCCTTGGTGAGACTGCTCCTCGTCGAGGACGACAACCACGTCGCCGCCGCCCTGTCGGCGGTCCTGGCCCGGCACGGGTTCGACGTCACCCACGCGCGCAGCGGCGAGGAGGCCCTCCAGGCGCTCATCCCCGAAGGCGACGGCTTCGGCGTCGTCCTGCTCGACCTGGGGCTGCCCGACCAGGACGGCTACGAGGTCTGCGGCAAGATCCGCAAGCGCACCAGCACACCGGTGATCATGGTCACCGCGCGGTCCGACGTGCGCTCGCGCATCCACGGCCTCAACCTCGGCGCCGACGACTACGTGGTCAAGCCCTACGACACGGGGGAGCTGCTCGCGCGGATCCACGCCGTCAGCCGGCGCACCGTCCACGAGGAGGCCACGGGCAGGACGGAGACCGAGGTGCGGCTCGGCCCGGTCCGCATCGAGCTGCCGACCCGCCAGGTCAGCGTCAACGGTTCGGCCGTCCAGCTGACCCGCAAGGAGTTCGATCTGCTCGCCCTGCTCGCCCAGCGGCCGGGGGTCGTCTTCCGCCGGGAACAGATCATCAGCGAGGTGTGGCGCACCAGCTGGGAGGGGACCGGGCGCACCCTGGAGGTGCACGTCGCCTCCCTGCGGGCCAAGCTCCGCATGCCCGCCCTCATCGAGACCGTGCGCGGCGTCGGCTACCGGCTCGTCGCGCCGGCGGCGTAGCGGGGCCGGGTGCACACGCGGCTGCTTCCGCTGCTCATCGTCCTGATGGCGGCCGTCCTGCTCGCCCTCGGCGTCCCGCTGGCCGTCAGCCTGGCCGGCGCGCAGCAGCAGCGGGTCGTCGTGGACCGGATCGACGACACCGCGCGCTTCGCGGCGCTCGCCCAGTTCGTCACCGAACCCACCGACCCGACCGGCGCGGACATCAACGAGCGCCGCGAGACGCTCCGCAGCGAGCTCCGCAGTTACCACACGGTCTACGGCATCCGCGCGGGCGTCTTCTACCGCAACGACTCGCCCATGGCGCACGCGCCGGACGACTGGTTCCTGCCCCGCACGGGCGAGGTGCGCGACGCCTTCGAGGAGGCGCTGCTCAGCCGCCGCAGCCACGACCCCGAGCAGGTGTGGCCGTGGCAGCGGCACAGCCTGGTGGTGGCCTCACCGGTCATCCGGGACGGCGACGTCGTCGCGGTCGTGGTCACCGACTCGCCGACCGGACAGATGCGCTCCCGCATCCTCCGGGGCTGGCTGGTCATCGCCGCGGGCGAGGCGGCCGCGATGCTGCTCGCGGTCGGCGCGGCCCTGCGGCTGACCGGCTGGGTGCTCAGGCCCGTACGGATCCTGGACGCCACCACCCACGACATCGCCACCGGACGGCTGAAGTCCCGGGTCGCGGCGGCCGGCGGACCGCCGGAGCTCAGACGGCTCGCCCGGTCGTTCAACGAGATGGCCGACAACGTCGAGAGCGTGCTGGAGCAGCAGCGCGCCTTCGTCGCCGACGCCTCGCACCAGCTGCGCAACCCGCTCTCGGCGCTGCTGCTGCGCATCGAGCTGCTCGCCCTGGAGCTGCCCGAGGGCAATGAGGAGATCGCCTCCGTGCAGGCCGAGGGCAAGCGCCTGGCGCAGGTCCTGGACGGCCTGCTCGGCCTGGCGCTCGCCGAGCACAGCGAGGCCGACCTGCAGATCGCCGACATCGGCGCCCTGGCCGCCGAACGGGTTGCGGCCTGGTCGCCCACCGCCGAGGCCAAGGGGGTCCGGCTGACCGGCGTCTGCCCGCCGACGACCGCGTGGGCCGACCCGGTGGCGCTGTCCAGCGCCCTGGACGCGGTGATCGACAACGCGGTGAAGTTCACGCCCGGAGGCGAGACCGTCGAGGTCGTCGTCGCCTCCGGCCGCGACGTGTGCACCGTCGTCGTCACCGACAACGGTCCGGGACTGACCGAGGAGGAGCTGACCCGTGTCGGCGACCGTTTCTGGCGCAGCGGCCGGCACCAGAACATCAAGGGCTCGGGCCTGGGCCTGTCCATCTCCCGGGCGCTGCTCGCGGCGGGCGGCGGCTCGATTGCGTACGAGCACCACGAACCGCACGGGCTGCGGGTGACCGTGACGGTGCCGAGGAACGCCCCCACGGGTGAGGCGACGGGTCAGGGCTTGACGGACCGGTAGTACCGGCGGGCGCCCTCGTGCAGCCGGAGCGGGTCGGTGTAGATCGCGGTGCGCACGTCGACCAGCTGCGCGGAGTGGACGTGCGCCCCGATGTTGTCCCGGCTCCTGAGCACGATGCGGGTGAGCCACTCGGTGAGGCGGGGGTCGGCGTCGGCCCGGGTGATCAGGAGGTTGGACACCGCCATCGTCGGGACGGCCGAGCCGAGCTGACTGCCCGGGTAGGCCGACTCCGGCATGTTGGTGGCGCGGTAGTGGCGCGTGGCACCGCTCTCTCTGTGCAGCTCGGAGACGAGGTCGGCGTCGATCGGCACGAACCGGATGGCGGACTGCTCGGTGAGCGTCTTCAGACCGTCCGTGGGAAGTCCGCCCGACCAGAAGAAGGCGTCCAGACCGCGCCCGAGCCGTTTTGGGCCGGTGTCGATGCCGTCGGAGGAGGGCCTGATGTCCGTCTCCGGGTCGATGCCGACCGCCCGGAGCACCCGGTTGGCGATGAGCCGGACGCCCGACTTGGGAGGCCCTATGGCGACCCGCTTGCCCCGCAGGTCCGCGACGGAGCGGATGCCCGAGCCGGGCGCGACGGCGAGCTGCACGTAGTCGTCGTACAGGCGCGCCACCCCGCGCAGCCGGTCGGCGTTCGGCCGGTCGCTCAGCCGGTACGTCTCCACCGCGTCGGCCGCGGCGATCGCGAAGTCCGCCTCCCCGGTCGCCACCCGGCGCACGTTCTCCTGCGACCCGTCACTCGTCTCCAGGCGTACGTCGAGGTCGGGCATGTGCCTGCCGAGCGAGCTGCGCAGGAGTTCGCCGTACTTCTGGTAGACCCCCGCGCGGATGCCGGTGCTCAGCGTGATCGTCCCGCCCGGCGGCTCCTCGTCCCAGGGCGCCGGCCACCACAGCAGCAGTCCGAGCACCACGAGACCGGCGGTCGCGCCCCGCAGGGCCCGTCGCCTGCCGATCCGGGACAGCACGTGGGGCATGCGCGCGATCCTGCCAGTCGGGGCGCCCGCTGACCAGGGCGGAGTTCACAGCGGGGAGACCGGGGACGGCCGCTACAGTCGCGGCATGAGTTCTTCGCCTGCCGACCTGGTCCGTGAGTTCCACCGTGCCTTCGGGCTGGACGCCCGGGACACACCGGCCGAGGTCTCGCCGCAACTCGCCGCGCACCGTGGTGAGCTGCTGGCCGAGGAGGCCCGGGAGGTGGCCGAGGTGTCGGTGACGGGGCCCCTCGACCGGCTCGCGCACGAGCTGGCCGACGTGGTGTACGTCGCGTACGGGACGGCGCTGGTCCACGGGATCGACCTCGACGCGGTGATCGCCGAGGTGCACCGTTCCAACATGACCAAGCTGGGGCCCGGCGGCCAGGTCGGTCGCCGCGCCGACGGCAAGGTGCTCAAGGGGGACCACTACGTGGCGCCGGACGTGTCGGCGGTGCTGCGGCGGCGGGGGTGGGTGCCGGGCGGGGCGGCTTGAGCGGCGCTCCGGGTATGCAGCCGGGGCGGTGTGACCGTCGGCATGGGACGGGTCGCGCTGCCCGGCGTTCGCGGGGTGCCTTCCCCCGCTCCCGGCTCCGCTCGAACGGGCGCCCACCGCCCCAGCGGTACGACTGCCCGCAGTTACCGAGGACTGTCCGGGCTGTACCTGCTGCGCGACCCCTGGGGAGGACCCGGCTCGGACCGCCGTCCGGGAAGTACGACATCCCCCTGGTGCTGCGGGACGCGGACTTCGACGACGTCGCCATGGTCCGCACGAGGGACGACGCGCAGAACCGCAGGACCGTCCTGGTCAACGGCCGGCCCTGGCCGTACCTGCGGATCGAGGCCCGCAGGTACCGCTTCCGGCCGGTCGGCTCGTGCAACCCGCGCATCGTCGTCCTGGAGCTGTCGGACGGCTCGGTCACCCAGCACCCCGTGCAGCGGACCGGCACCGACGGCGACCTGCTCCGTCCGCATCCGGCCAGGCCAGGAAGCTGCCTGGCAGGGAGCTGCCCACACGGCGGAGGCGGTCCGCGGCACCGCCTACCCTAGGGGCATGAGCAGCATCGACCGGAGCCAGTCAGTGGGCGGCACGCGCACCTACGAAGTACGCACCTACGGGTGCCAGATGAACGTCCACGACTCCGAGCGATTGTCCGGGCTGCTGGAGGACGCGGGCTACGTCCGCGCCCCCGAGGGCTCCGACGGCGACGCGGACGTCGTCGTCTTCAACACCTGCGCCGTCCGGGAGAACGCCGACAACAAGCTGTACGGCAACCTCGGCCACCTCGCCCCGAGGAAGGCGAGCCGCCCCGGTATGCAGATCGCGGTCGGCGGCTGCCTCGCGCAGAAGGACCGCGACACCATCGTGAAGCGTGCCCCCTGGGTCGACGTCGTCTTCGGCACGCACAACATCGGCAAGCTGCCCGTCCTCCTGGAGCGCGCCCGCGTGCAGGAGGAGGCGCAGGTCGAGATCGCCGAGTCGCTGGAGGCGTTCCCCTCCACGCTGCCCACCCGGCGCGAGAGCGCCTACGCGGCCTGGGTGTCCATCTCCGTCGGCTGCAACAACACCTGTACCTTCTGCATCGTCCCCGCGCTGCGCGGCAAGGAGAAGGACCGCCGCCCCGGCGACATCCTCGCCGAGATCGAGGCGCTGGTCGCCGAGGGCGTCTCCGAGATCACCCTGCTCGGCCAGAACGTCAACGCGTACGGCTCCGACATCGGCGACCGCGAGGCGTTCAGCAAGCTGCTGCGGGCCTGCGGGAAGATCGACGGCCTGGAGCGGGTCCGCTTCACCTCGCCGCACCCGCGGGACTTCACCGATGACGTCATCGCCGCCATGGCCGAGACGCCGAACGTGATGCCGCAGCTGCACATGCCGCTGCAGTCCGGCTCGGACCCGGTGCTGAAGGCGATGCGCCGCTCCTACCGGCAGGAGCGCTTCCTCGGCATCATCGAGAAGGTCCGTGCCGTCATCCCGCACGCGGCGATCACCACCGACATCATCGTGGGCTTCCCCGGCGAGACCGAGGAGGACTTCGAGCAGACCCTGCACGTCGTGCGCGAGGCCCGCTTCGCCCAGGCGTTCACCTTCCAGTACTCCAAGCGCCCCGGTACCCCGGCCGCCGAGATGGACGGCCAGATCCCCAAGAAGGTCGTCCAGGAGCGCTACGAGCGGCTCGTCGCCCTCCAGGAGGAGATCTCCTGGGAGGAGAACAAGAAGCAGGTCGGCCGTACCCTGGAGCTGATGGTCGCCGAGGGCGAGGGCCGCAAGGACGGCACCACCCACCGCCTCTCCGGCCGCGCCCCCGACAACCGTCTGGTGCACTTCACCAAGCCGGAGCAGGAGGTGCGCCCCGGCGACGTGGTCACCGTCGCCGTCACGTACGCCGCTCCGCACCACCTCCTGGCCGAGGGTGCGGTGCTCGACGTGCGCCGCACCCGCGCGGGCGACGCCTGGGAGAAGCGGAACACCGAGAGGACGGCGCGGTCCGCGGGCGTGCTGCTCGGCCTGCCCAAGGTGGGCGTACCCGAGCCGCTGCCGGCGGCCACCGGGGGCTGCGCCGTCGACTGACCGGACCGGGACGGCGGAGCGCACGGCCCCATGGGTCGGCGCGGAGCAGCCGCACGACACGATCCGGCCGGTCGCGCGTTTCGTCGGCACACGCGAGGGGGCACCCGCAGGTTTTGCGGGACGGCGTGCACGCACCGGTTCCCCGGGGGACCGACGCAACGGCGCCGAGAGGTGTGCCGTGGGGACGACGGCACGTACTGCGTGGAGACCAGGGGGCCGGGCGCCCACCACCTGCGGTACGGCCTCACGGAGCGCGTCCGGGCACGGCCCGTGAGGCGGCGATGCCGTTCCGGGCCGCCGCAGTAGGCTGTTGATCATGCTTGTCGCCGCCGCAGTCTGTCCGTGCCCGCCGCTGCTCGTGCCGGAGGTCGCCGCAGGGGCCGCCCTCGAGCTGGACACCGTGCGGGCCGCGTGCACGGACGCGCTGGGCGTGCTCGCAGCCGCCCGGCCCGATCTGCTCGTGGTCGTCGGACCGGGGGACGGCGCCGACCCCGAGACCTACCCGGAGGGCACCCCCGGATCCTTTCGGGGCTTCGGCGTCGGCCTGGACGTACGGCTGGGACCGGACAGGGGCGTGCCGGCCGGGCGGGAACTCCCGTACGGGCTGGCCGTGGGCGCCTGGCTGCTGGGCCGCACCGGATGGGCGGACGCCCCCGTGGAGGGGCTGGCCGTGGGGGAGACCCTCACGGCCGAGCGGTGCGCCGAGGAGGGGGAGGCCGTCGCAGACCGGGCGGAGCGGGTCGCACTGCTGGTGATGGGCGACGCCAGCGCGTGCCGCACGCTCAAGGCGCCCGGCTACCTCGACGAGCGCGCGGCCCCCTTCGACGCGGAACTCGCGCGCGCGTTGGGCGCGGCCGACACCGGGGCCCTGCGTGCGCTGGACACCGGACTGGCGCGCGAACTGAAGGTGTCCGGCCGCGCCCCCTGGCAGGTGCTCGCCGGCGCGGCGGCGGGGAACCCGGTCCTGGAAGGCGTGCTGCTCCACGAGGACGCCCCCTACGGGGTCGGCTACCTCGTGGCCACCTGGGCGTAGGGAGCGCCGTCCGGATCGGTGCGGCTCCGTGTGACGGCGCCGGGGCGGAGCCCCGGCGACCGACGGCAACGCGGCTGAGGGCGCCGCCGACGGCAACGCGGCGGACGGCCGGGAGCCCTCGGTGTGCTCCGCGGCCGTCCGCCGGTGTGCCGTTCAGGAAGCGGGCGGCGGCCCGGCCGGCGGCCTGGTCGTGCCGCCCGCGTCCGAGCCGGGGTCGTTCCTGTGCGCGAGTCGGTCCACGGCGCCCTTGGCCTTGCCCGTACCCGTCTGGATCCGGGCGCTGTACTTGCCCCTGGTCCGCTCGTCGACGGTCCGCGCCGCCCTGTCCAGACCGTGTCGGATCCTGTCCTCGTGCTGGTGCGCGAGGCCGGAGACCTTGTCCTTGGCCGGGCCGATCTTGGCCTTCAGGTTGTCCAGGAGACCCATGACGCACCTTCCCTCGCGGTGGTCTACGTGCGGGCGCCCTCGCCGGTCTCGCTGTCGGCCGCCTCGGCGGACTGCTGCTTCGGGATCTCGACGGTGTCGGTGGCCTCGCCGGTCTCCTTCTCCGCCGGCCCGGCGGCCTCCGGTGCCTCGGCAGGCCCCTTCGGCTCCGCGGCCCCGGCCGCGCTCTGCGGGTCGGCTCCGGCCGCCGCCTCACCGACCCCGGCCTCGACGGTCCGCGTCTCCTCCGAGGCCTTCGACCTCCGGAAGAACCGTGCAAAAACGCCCATGTCCACTCCATACGTTACTCGTGCGGGCGGAATCCCGCGTTGCCCGGTGCGCCCGTTCGTGTGGCCCGGGCCGCCGCCCCTGCGCTCCGGCGGCAGGAACCTCGCAACGGGCAACGACCAGGGGAGCGCCGCGTCACGTAACCCGTTCGAGAGTGGGGCGGGAGGTTTGCGAGACTGGATCAGTGAGCAGCGCACCCCTCGCCCCCCGCGTCATCGCCGTCGTCGGACCCACCGCGGCCGGAAAGTCCGATCTGGGCGTCTTCCTGGCCCAGCGGCTCGGCGGCGAAGTCGTCAACGCCGACTCCATGCAGCTCTACCGGGGGATGGACATCGGCACCGCCAAGCTGACGCCCGAGGAGCGCGGCGGCGTCCAGCACCATCTGCTCGACATCTGGGACGTCACCGTCACCGCGTCCGTCGCCGAGTACCAGCGGCTGGCCAGGGAGCGGATCGACGCGCTGCTCGCCGAGGGGCGCTGGCCCGTCCTCGTCGGCGGTTCCGGCCTCTACGTCCGCGGGGCCGTCGACAGCCTGGAGTTCCCGGGCACCGACCCCGAGGTCAGGGCCCGCCTGGAGGAGGAGCTCACGCTGCGCGGCCCGGGGGCGCTGCACGCCCGCCTCGTCGTGGCGGACCCCGAGGCCGCGAAGGCGATCCTGCCGAGCAACGGCCGCCGCATCGTCCGCGCGCTGGAGGTCATCGAGATCACGGGAAGGCCTTTCACGGCCAACCTCCCAGGTCACGACTCGGTCTACGACACCCTCCAGATCGGCGTCGACGTGGCCCGCCCCGAGCTGGACGAGCGGATCGCCCGCCGGGTCGACCGGATGTGGGAGGCCGGCCTGGTGGAGGAAGTGCGCGCACTGGAGGCGCAGGGGTTGCGCAAGGGGCGTACGGCGTCGCGCGCGCTCGGCTACCAGCAGGTGCTCGCGGCACTGGCCGGGGAGTGCACCCTCGAGGAGGCACGGGCCGAGACCGTTCGTGCCACCAAGCGCTTCGCGCGCCGTCAGGATTCATGGTTCAGGCGCGATCCCCGGGTGCACTGGTTGAGTGGGGCGGCGGCGGACCTGAGGGAACTTCCGCAGCTCGCGTTGTCGTTGGTCGAACGACCGGTTACAGCCTGATCACGTCCTGGCATCGGGACGCCCAGGCCGTCATCCGGGCCTGTGGCGCCGTGCCATCATCGAGCTTCGATCGACCAAGTGAAGTCCTAGTTGGGAGGGCGCGTGGTGATGGAGGCCGGCCCTCGCGACACCGCACACGGCACCGAACACCTCGCCACCGAGCAGGGTGCACCGGAGCAGGAGACGGCCGACCGTCTCAGTCCGGACGGACCGGACGAGACGCAGGGCGGCGTGACCGACGACGGCCCCGAGCCGGACGAGATGTTCGCGGGCGGTGACGAGGTCGAGGTCGAGCTGCGTCCGCAGCGCCGGCTGCGCATCTGGCAGCTCGCGCCCATCGTCGGGCTGGCCGCGCTCGGCTCCCTGATGTTCGCCTTCCCGCTCGCCTTCGACTTCGGTGACAGCGGTGCCGTGATCGCCATGCTGGGGCTGCTGATCTGCTCCTGTGCGGCCGGCTGGGGCATGATGGCCGCCCGCAGGGTGGGCTCCACCTGGCCGGGTCTGCCGCCCCGGGGCTCCGGCCGCAGGCCCGACTGGCGGGTCGTGACCGCCTACACCGTGGTGGTCGCCGCCGTGGTGGCCCTGGCGGTGTGGCGGGTGGCGAGGCTCCGCTGACGTCCTCCCGTGTGTGCCGGTCGGCCGACGTCGACGTGCTGTCACCGGCACCCCTTACGATCGAGGAATGAGCACGCGGATCGCCTTTCTCAAGGGACACGGCACGCAGAACGACTTCGTGATCGTCCCGGACCCGGAGAACGCCATCGACCTGTCCCCGGCCGCCGTCGCCGCCCTGTGCGACCGCCGCGCGGGCATCGGCGGCGACGGGCTGCTGCACGTGGTGCGGTCCGCGGCACATCCCGAGGCGCGGGCCATGGCGGCGGAGGCCGAGTGGTTCATGGACTACCGCAACGGCGACGGCTCGGTCGCGGAGATGTGCGGCAACGGAGTGCGGGTGTTCGTGCGCTACCTCCAACGCGCGGGACATGTGTCCGAGGGGGACATGGCGGTCGCCACGCGCGGGGGCGTGAAGAGCGTGCACATCGCCAAGGAGGGGGACGTCACCGTCGGTATGGGCCGGGCGCTGCTCCCCGAGGGCGACGTCACCGTGAGCGTCGGCGGACGCGGCTGGCCCGCGCGGAACGTGAACATGGGCAACCCGCACGCCGTGGCCTTCGTGGACGACCTCGCCCACGCGGGCGACCTTTTCGTCCCGCCCCCGTTCAGCCCGCCGTCCGCCTACCCGGACGGAGTGAACGTGGAGTTCGTCGTCGACCGCGGCCCGCGGCACGTGGCGCTGCGGGTGTACGAGCGCGGGGCCGGTGAGACCCGCTCCTGCGGCACGGGCGCGTGCGCGGTCGCCGTGGCCGCCGCCCGCCGTGACGGCGCCGACCCGAGTGTCACCGGCACCCCGACGACGTACACCGTGGACGTGCCCGGCGGGACCCTCGTGATCACCGAACAGCCCGACGGCGAGATCGAGATGACCGGCCCGGCGGTGATCGTCGCCGAGGGCGTGATCGAGTCCGAGTGGCTGGAGAACGCCCTGCGTTGACCGGAGCGCCGGCTCGGTAGCGCAGCTCCCGGCCCGCCTGGCGGGCGCGTCCGCAGGGCCGGAAGGGTGTTCGCCTTCAAGATCATGGAAGATCCCCGGCCCGATGGCGTGAAAGGAACCCCGGCCGACCTTCGCTCGAAGGGGTGATCCGTTTCACGCTCGGCCGGAGACGGCCAGCCCGAGGGGGTCCGGCTCGGTAGCATCAAGCACCGGCCCGGACGGGGGACGAACTCCGCCCCCTGAGCCCGAGTCCGCCCTGGGGCGCGCCGTCCGCCGGTCCACGCAGCCGGAGGTGCCCATGAACGCGGAGGCCGTGAATCCTGCGACCCCAGGCCCTGTGACATCTGGTCACGTCGCACCCACGGGGGCACGCAGGAAGGCCCGTCCCCGGCTGGACCTGCGCCGACTGGGCCGTGCCGCGCTGCTCGGCCCCGCCACCCGCGACCGGCTCCCCGACGCCATCGGGCACGTGGCCGACGCCCACCGCGCCCACCACCCCGACGCCGACCTCGAACCCCTGCGCCGCGCCTACCTCCTGGCCGAGTCCTCCCACCGCGGCCAGATGCGCAAGAGCGGTGAGCCGTACATCACACATCCGCTCGCGGTGACCCTCATCCTCGCCGAACTCGGCGCGGAGACGACGACGTTGACCGCCTCCCTGCTTCACGACACGGTCGAGGACACGGACGTGACGCTGGAACAGGTGGGCGAGCAGTTCGGCGAGGAGGTCCGCTACCTCGTCGACGGCGTCACCAAACTGGAGAAGGTCGACTACGGAGCCGCCGCCGAGCCCGAGACCTTCCGCAAGATGCTCGTCGCCACCGGCAACGACGTCCGCGTGATGTCGATCAAACTCGCCGACCGGCTGCACAACATGCGCACCCTCGGCGTGATGCGCCCCGAGAAACAGGAACGTATCGCCAAGGTGACACGTGACGTCCTGATCCCCCTCGCCGAACGGCTCGGTGTCCAGGCGCTCAAGACGGAGCTGGAGGACCTGGTCTTCGCGATCCTCCACCCCGGGGAGTACGAGCACACGCGTGAGTTGATCGTCCGCAACGCCGCTCGCGCGGACGACCCGCTCGCCGACGTCGCCGACAACGTGCGCAAGGTGCTCCGCGAGGCCGACATCGCCGCCGAAGTCCTCATCCGCCCGCGCCACTTCGTCTCCGTGCACCGCGTGTCCCGCAGACGCGGTGCGCTGCGCGGCGCCGACTTCGGCCGGCTGCTGGTGCTGGTGAACGAGGACGCCGACTGCTACGGCGTCCTGGGCGAGCTGCACACCTGCATGACGCCCGTGGTCTCGGAGTTCAAGGACTTCATCGCCGTACCGAAGTTCAACCTGTACCAGTCGCTGCACACCGCCGTGGCCGGTGCGGACGGCCAGGTCGTCGAGGTCCTCATCCGCACCCACCAGATGCACAGGGTCGCCGAGGCCGGAGTCGTCGCCCTCGGCAACCCCTACGCCGCGCCGCCGGAGGAGCAGTCCGCGAGCGACGGCGAACGCGTCGACCCCACCCGGCCCGGCTGGCTCTCCCGGTTGCTGGAATGGCAGCGGGCCGCGCCCGACCCCGACACCTTCTGGTCCACCCTGCGCGAGGACCTCGCCCAGGACCGCGAGATCACCGTCTTCCGTCCCGACGGCGGCACACTGGGCCTGCCCGAGGGGGCGACCTGCGTGGACGCCGCCTACGCGCAGTACGGCGAGGACGCCCACGCGTGCATCGGGGCCAGGGTCAACGGCCGGCTGGCGACACTGAGCACCGTCCTCAAGGACGGCGACACCGTTCAGCTCCTGATGGGCCAGGACGCGGCCTCCGAGCCCTCCCGGGAGTGGCTGGAGCACGCCCACACCCCCGCCGCGCGGATCGCCATCCAGCGGTGGCTGACCGCCCACCCCGCACCGGACGGGGCACCCTGGGCCGCACCGGAGGAGGCGCCCGGGACCGACCCGGAGAGGGTCGTCCGGCCGCCCGCCGGCGACCCCGCCCCGTCACCGGCTCCGGACGCCCCGGCCCCCGGTCGTCCCGGCGCCGCCCAGGTGCTGGCCGACCGGACCGGCGCGACCGTACGGCTCGCCGGCTGCTGTACGCCCGTACCGTCCGACGAGGTGACCGGTTTCGCCGTGCGCGGGGGAGCGGTCGCCGTGCACCGGGCCGGGTGCGCCGCGGTGGGGCGCATGAGGAGCGCGGGGCGCGCGGAGGTCGGCGTGCGCTGGGGGGAGGGCGCCGAGTGCCGGGTCACGCTGGTCGCGGAGTCCTTCGTCCGTCCGCATCTGCTCGCGGACCTCACCGAGGCCATGGCCCTCGAAGGCGCCGAGATCGTCTCCGCGACCGTCGAACCCCCGGACCGGCAGCAGGTGCGGCACACCTACACCGTGCAACTGCCGGACGCCGCCCACCTGCCCGCTCTCATGCGCGCGATGCGCAACGTGGCCGGCGTGTACGACGTGAGCCGGGCCCAGCCGCAGTCCCCGGGCGCCTGACCGAAGCGCGGAGCGTCCGAGCGGCGGTGTGACTACCCGATCGGGTGGCCGGAAGCGTGCCGTCACCGTCGCGCACGTGCGCGCTGACAACCGTGGTGAATGCTCACCCTCACACCCCTGGCCCCTACGGCCGGTCGGCCCCGGACCACGGCCCCGGACCGGGGCGCCCGGCAGCCATGTGCCCCGGGGCCGGTCCGCGCACGGCCAGGACCCGCACGGTCAGTCGCCGCCCAGCCGCCCAGCCGCCGACCCCGGGCCCGAGCACCCCACCGGCAGACCGCGGCGGCCGGTCCCGCCCGTGCGTCGACCGGGCGGGAGCCGGGAATAACACGGTGACGAGGGGGCCGTACCGTGCGACCATCGTCAGGTGCGCACAGCGCGGGGCACGGGAATCTCCCGGGTGCCCCGGACGTTGTGGACAGTGACGGAGAGTCCCACGGACCGGCTCCGTCACCGCAGAAGGTTTACCGACGACGTAAGGACCCAATGACCTCCTCTTCCTCCCCTTCCCAGGACACCAAGCGTCTCGCGCACACCTATCCCGAGGGTCTTCGGGCCGATGCCCTGATGGAAGAGGACGTCGCCTGGAGCCTGGACATCGACGGAGAGCGGGACGGTGACCAGTTCGACCGCTCCGAGCGCGCGGCCCTGCGCCGTGTCGCCGGTCTCTCCACCGAGCTCGAGGACGTCACCGAGGTCGAGTACCGGCAGCTCCGCCTGGAGCGGGTCGTGCTCGTCGGCGTGTGGACCTCGGGAACCGTGCAGGACGCGGACAACTCCCTGGCGGAGCTCGCCGCCCTCGCGGAGACGGCCGGCGCCCTCGTTCTCGACGGCGTGATCCAGCGCCGCGACAAGCCCGACGCCGCCACCTACATCGGCTCCGGCAAGGCCGAGGAGCTGCGCGACATCGTGCTCGACACGGGCGCGGACACCGTCATCTGCGACGGTGAGCTCAGCCCCGGTCAGCTGATCCACCTCGAGGACGTCGTCAAGGTCAAGGTCATCGACCGTACGGCCCTGATCCTGGACATCTTCGCCCAGCACGCCAAGTCCCGCGAGGGCAAGGCGCAGGTCGCGCTCGCGCAGATGCAGTACATGCTGCCGCGACTGCGCGGCTGGGGTCAGTCGCTGTCCCGGCAGATGGGCGGCGGCAAGGGCGGCGGCCTCGCCACCCGCGGTCCCGGTGAGACGAAGATCGAGACGGACCGGCGCCGGATCCGCGAGAAGATGGCGAAGATGCGCCGGGAGATCGCGGAGATGAAGACCGGCCGCGAGATCAAGCGCCAGGAGCGCAAGCGCCACAAGGTGCCGTCCGTGGCCATCGCGGGCTACACCAACGCCGGCAAGTCCTCGCTGCTCAACCGCCTCACGGGCGCGGGCGTACTGGTCGAGAACGCCCTGTTCGCGACCCTCGACCCGACCGTGCGCCGGGCCGAGACCCCGAGCGGACGGCTGTACACGCTGGCCGACACGGTCGGGTTCGTCCGGCACCTGCCGCACCACCTGGTCGAGGCGTTCCGCTCCACGATGGAGGAGGTCGGCGACGCCGACCTGATCCTGCACGTGGTGGACGGTTCGCACCCGGTCCCGGAGGAGCAGCTGGCCGCCGTACGCGAGGTGATCAGGGACGTCGGCGCCACCGGCGTACCCGAGATCGTGGTGATCAACAAGGCCGACGCGGCCGACCCGCTGACGCTCCAGCGGCTGCTGCGGGTGGAGAAGCGCTCCATCGCGGTCTCGGCCCGCACAGGCCGGGGCATCCCGGAGCTGCTCGCGCTGATCGACAACGAGTTGCCCCGCCCGTCCGTGGAGATCGAGGTGCTCGTGCCCTACACCCACGGGAAGCTGGTCGCCCGCGCCCATGACGAGGGCGAGGTGATCTCCGAGGAGCACACCGCGGAGGGCACCCTGCTCAAGGTCCGGGTGCACGAGGAGTTGGCGGCGGAGCTCACGCCGTACGTTCCGACCCCGGCCGGCTGAGCCGCTCACGGCAGGGACGGGCCCTCGTCATGTGCGGTTCACCGGCCGCATGCCGGACGGGGGATCCGCACCTCGCCGGCGTTGCCGGCGGCCCGGGAGACGGTGGCGTCGGGCTTGTCGTCCGCCTCGTCCTTCCCGGAACCACCGCACGCGGTCGCGGTGAGCACCAGGGCGGCGACGAGACCGGTTGAGGTGAGGACGGTGCGAGGGCCGCGCCGGAGTGGCGCGGACACACATGTGGAACGCATGGTGAGCGCCCCCCCCCGTCGGAGCGAGTGAAGGTCCTGCCGCGTACGCGCGTTCCGTTCGGGCTCCGGCACCGGGTGCCGCCACCCTGCCCGGCCCGCGTGCGGCGGCACGCGGGCCGGGCGCGCCGCTCACTGACCGGCGAACTTCTCGCTGACCGCGTCGTACACGCCCTTGGCCTCGTCACCCAGTCGCGGGCCGGCCAGCCAGCCCGACGTCACCGGGCCGATGGAGGTGTTGGACACCAGCGCAGGCTTTCCGTCCGAGCCCGTCGCGACCCAGCCGCCACCGGACGAACCGGCGGTCATGCTGCACCCGATGCGGTACATCGTCGGGTCCGACTCGCCGAGCGACAGCCGCCCGGGCTCGTCCTGGCAGCGGTACAGCGTCTGGCCGTCGTACGGCGGGGCGGCCGGGTAACCGATCGCCGTGACCTCCTCCACCTCCGGTGCCGCGGGGGCGCCGAAGTCCACCGGCAGCGCCGAACCGACCGTCTCCTCCAGCGACTTGCCGCCGTTGCCCTCCTCCGGCGTCACATGGATGACCGCGAAGTCGTACGGGGCGCCGTCACCGCCGGTGGAACCGCCCTGCTCGATCCACCGGTCCGAGGTCTGCGCCCAGTCACCCCACCAGACCCCGTACGGAGCGATCTCCTCCTTCGTGGCGGTCTCCAGCTCCTCCGCCGACCCGCCCGCGTCGTTGTACGACGGCACGAAGGCGATGTTGCGGTACCAGCCGCCCTTCTTGCCCGCGTGCACACAGTGGCCCGCCGTCCACACCATGTTGGACCTGCCCGGATTGGCCGGGTCCTGCACCACCGTGGCCGAGCAGACCATCGTGCCCTCGGGCGAGTCGAAGAACACCTTGCCCGCCGTGGGGGCGTTGGCGTGGTACGACGGGGCGACGGCCTGTGCCTGCACCGGTTCCGGAGCCGGGTCCGTCACGCCCTGGTCACCGGAGACGTCGCTCTCGTCGACCTTCTGGTCCGGCTCCTCGGCCTCCCGCATGCGGTCCGGGTCCCACAGGTCCTCGATGATCGGGTTGACGAAGTCCTGCGCCTCACGCAGCCAGTCGTCCTTGCTCCAGTCCTTCCAGGCGCCGTTCCGCCACGTGTCGAGGTCGATCCCGTGCTCCTTGAGCCGGTCCTTGATGTCCTCCGGGATCCTGAGCTTGCCGTCGTCGGCCGCGGCGGTCGCGGAGGACCCGGCGCTCGCGTCGGTCTCCCCCGACCCGCAGGCGGTGGCGGTGAGGGCGAGTGCCGAGGCGAGTGCGACCACGGCCAGAACGGGGGAGGTCCGGCGCGCCCGCCCCCCTCGGCGAGCGGTGGACGAAGGCCGTATGGATCGCATGATCTGACTCCCCCTGGAATGAACGTACTCGGTGCTTCGACCGTGCTTCCGCCCCTGGTCCGCACGGGGTTCGGGGGCGCCCCCACGGCCTTCGGGAACGGCACCACACACTATGCGCTCGCCGTGGGGGACATCCGACGGAACGGCAACGGTTCGGCTACAAGCCGCCTGACCTGGTCGATCGTCCGGAGATGCGCCGATTTGGAGCCGCCGGGCCCCCGGACGCCGGTCCATGGGGCCGAGGATCCCGGAGCAACCCGTAACCCGGTGGGTGGTCCGCGGTTGGTAGCGGTGGAGGGTCCGCTGCCCGTACGCGGACGCCCCGTGCCGTGATGCGGTGGGAGCGACAGGGGAGGACGGAGGACGGTGGCGGAATCCACGCACGAGGGGCGAGGGACCGGGGCGCTGCCGATCGTCCCGGTACGGGCACGCGGGACGACCACCGAGGGCGCGGACGGACGGCGCTGTCTGGACTGTTTCCCCGGTGCGGGAACCCTCGCCCTCGGACACGACCACTCCGTCGTGCCGGAGCCGGTCCGCGGCACCGTCGACTCGGGCGCGCCGCTCCACGTTCCCGGTCCGGCGACCCCGGTGAAGGACGCCCTCGTCACCGACCTGTCGCGCACCCTGCCACCCGGGCTCGCCGAACGGACCCGCGTGCGCTTCCGCGGACCGGGCCGCGACACGGTGGCGACCGCCCTCCGGCTCGCGCGGACGGCGACCGGACGGGCCGGTGGCGGGCGCGGTGCCGGACTCGCCGACCGACGGCCGGCCGGGGCGATCGTCGAGCCCGTGCGGAACGACGGCGGGGTGCTCCCGGAACCGGACGCCCGGCGGCGGGACCGACTCGCCGACGCCCTCCGCGCGGCGGTCCGCGACCACCCGCACGGAGAACCCCGCGCCCCGGGCCGCCGTCACGCACGGACGGACTGACGACACGAAGCCCCGCCCCGCCGCCGCACCCCTTCTCCGAGGACCCGCCTTGCACACGATCCCCACGCCGGCAGACCGCACCGACCCCTTGGTTTTCCACCAGGAGCGAAGCCCGTCCCGTGCCGAAGGGCCCAGAGGCACCGGCACGAGCCCCTTGGACCACCCCGACCCGTACAGGGCGGCCCAAGCCGCGGCCACGGACAACCTCCTGCGCTGCTGGGCACGCGAAACCGGCCTGCCCGCCCCGGACGGCGCCACCTTGCGCCTCCCCCTGCCGGCCAGCGGCGCGGCCCTGCTCGTGCCCGTCCTGTACTGGTCCCCGACCGGCTGGCACCGCTTCGGCCCTCCCCGCCTGGCCGACGCCCCGGACCCCGCCCCACCGGTCGACGCCGTCCTGCTCGCCGCCCTCCTCGGCAGGGAGAGCGCCGGCCTCCCGGAACCGGTGCGTCCGTCGGTGAGCGACGGCACCGCCCTGGTTGCGCGCGTCGCCGACTCCCTACGCCGCGTCGTCGCCTTCGTCACCGACCGGCGGGAGAACACGGCCGACCACCCCGACCTCTTCCTCGCCGCCGAACAGGCACTCGTCCTCGGGCATCCGCTGCACCCGGACCCGAAGAGCCGCGAGGGCCTCTCCGACACCGAGGCACAGCGGTACTCGCCCGAGTCGCGAGGTTCCTTCCCCCTGCACTGGGTGGCTGTCGCCCCCTCCCTGCTCGCCACCGACTCCGCGTGGACCGAACGCGGGCGTCCCGTCACCGCGGCCCACCTCACCGCACGCCTCGCCGGCACCGGGCTGTCGCTGCCCGACGGCTACACGGCTCTCCCCGTGCACCCCTGGCAACTGGGCCAGGTCCGCCTCCGTCCCGAGGTCGCCGCCCTGCTGGACGCCGGGCTGCTCCGCGACCTCGGCGGCCACGGCGCCCCCTGGCACCCCACCTCCTCCGTGCGCACCGTCCACCGGACGGGCGCCCCGGCCATGCTCAAGCTGTCGCTGGGACTGCGCATCACCAACTCCCGCCGGGAGAACCTCCGGAAGGAACTCCACCGGGGGGTCGAGGTCCACCGTCTGCTGCGCACCGGACTGTCCCGGCGGTGGCGGGCCGCGCACCCCGGCTTCGACATCGTCCGGGACCCGGCCTGGATCGCCGTGGACACACCGGCCGGTGACTTCGTGCCCGGACTCGACGCGGTGATCCGGCACAACCCGTTCCAGCCGCACGACGACGTCTCCTGCGTCGCCGGGCTGCTCTCGCCGCGGCCCCTCCCCGGTGGCCGTACGGGATCCCGGCTGGCCGGCATCGTCACCCGCCTCGCCGCTCGCACGGGTCGGCCGTCCGGCGCCGTCGCAGCCGAGTGGTTCCTGCGGTACCTGGAACACGTGGTGCGGCCCGTGCTGTGGCTGGACGGAGAGGCCGGCATCGCCCTCGAGGCGCACCAGCAGAACACCTTGTTGCTGCTGGACGCCGCCGGCTGGCCCTCGGGCGGACGCCACCGGGACAACCAGGGCTACTACTTCCGCGCGTCGCGACGCGCGGAACTCGACGCCCGGCTGCCCGGCGTCGGCGAGCACAGCGACACCTTCGTCTCCGACGAGGTCACCGACGAACGCTTCGCCTACTACCTGGGCGTCAACAACGTCCTCGGGCTCATCGGCGCCTTCGGCTCCCAGCGCCTGGCCGACGAACGGCTGCTGCTCGCCGCCCTCCGCCGGTTCCTCACCGGAGTGTCCGCCGGACCGGCCCGGACGCGCAGCACGCTGCCCGCCCGTCTGCTGGACTCACCCGTCCTGCGCTGCAAGGCGAACCTGCTGACCCGGCTGCACGGCCTCGACGAACTCGTCGGCCCGGTCGACACCCAGTCGGTCTACGTCACCATCGCCAACCCCCTGCACTCATGACGTCCGGTCACATCGGTGACTGGGGCCCGGTCAGGACCTGCGCGGGTCCGTTCCGGCTGGTCCCCGTCCGTGTCGAACGCGACCTGCCCCTTCTGACGCGGTGGATGAACGACCCGGCCGTCGCCCTGTTCTGGGAACTCGCCGGACCACCGGCCGTGACGGCCGACCATGTGCGGTCCCAGCTCGCCGG
Organism: Streptomyces pimonensis; assembly: GCF_041380215.1. Classification (NCBI taxonomy): domain Bacteria; kingdom Bacillati; phylum Actinomycetota; class Actinomycetes; order Kitasatosporales; family Streptomycetaceae; genus Streptomyces; species Streptomyces pimonensis. The sequence goes on along the minus strand of NZ_JAHWZY010000032.1, from coordinate 25,511 downwards.
TGACGGACACAGCGTTCCGTGCCTCGGTGTCCTGGACGGAACGCCGATGAGCTACTGGGAGATCTACCGCGCGGATCTCGATCCCCTGGCCCGCCACTACCCGGCCCGACCGCACGACACCGGACTCCACGTCCTCATCGGCGCCGTCGGAGACCGGGGACGGGGCCTCGGCAGCGTCCTGCTCAGGACGGTCGCCGACCTCGCCCTCGCCCGGAGGCCCGCCTCGCCACGCGTCGTCGCGGAGCCCGACCTTCGCAACATCCCCTCCGTCACTGCCTTCCTCAACGCCGGCTTCTACTTCTCGGCCGAGCTCGACCTGCCCACCAAGCGGGCCGCCCTCATGGTCCGGGACCGCTCCCTGTGCCGTCTGATGTAGCGCTCCGTCACTGCGCCCCCCTCCTCTGGTACACCGCTCACGCCGCCGCGGCTCCCACCCGCGCCGCGGCAACGTCCAGGCCGCGGGCCCGGCAGGATCCCCCGTTCCACGCCCCGGCGACTTTGCAGCCCTCACGCCGTCCGACACAGGAGCCCCGTCTTGATCACGTCCCCAGCCTCCGCCGTGACCGCACGGATGTCAGCGCCGGGCCGTAGGGTGGTTGCGCTATGACGAAGCCCTCACTCCCCGAACTCCTGCACGCCGCCGTCACCGCCGTCGGCGGCACGGAGCGCCCCGGCCAGGTGGCCATGGCCGAAGCCGTCGCCGAGGCGATCGACGACGGATCCCATCTGCTGGTCCAGGCCGGCACCGGCACCGGAAAGTCGCTGGGCTATCTGGTGCCCGCGCTCGCGCAGGGGGAGCGGGTGGTGGTGGCGACGGCCACCCTGGCCCTGCAGCGCCAGCTGGTGGAGCGGGACCTGCCGCGCACGGTGGATTCGCTGCATCCGCTGCTGCGCCGCCGCCCGGAGTTCGCGATGCTCAAGGGCCGCTCCAACTACCTGTGCCTGCACCGGTTGCACGAAGGCGTGCCGCAGGACGAGGAGGAGGGGCTCTTCGACCAGTTCGAGGCGGCAGCCCCCACCAGCAAGCTGGGCCAGGACCTGCTGCGCCTGCGTGAATGGTCGGACGAGACGGAGACCGGCGACCGGGACGACCTCACGCCGGGCGTGTCCGACCGGGCATGGTCCCAGGTGTCGGTGTCGTCGCGGGAGTGCCTCGGCGCCACGAAGTGCGCCTACGGCGCCGAGTGCTTCGCCGAGACCGCCCGCGAGCGTGCCAAGCTGGCCGAGGTGGTCGTCACCAACCACGCCCTGCTCGCGATCGACGCCATCGAGGGAGCGCCGGTGCTGCCGCAGCACGAGGTGCTGATCGTCGACGAGGCCCACGAGCTGGTCTCCCGGGTCACCGGGGTCGCCACGGGGGAACTCACTCCCGGGCAGGTCAACCGCGCGGTGCGGCGCGCCGCGAAGCTGGTCGACGAGAAGGCCGCCGACCAGCTCCAGACCGCCGCCGAAGGGTTCGAACGGCTGATGGAGCTGGCCCTTCCGGGCCGGCTGGAGGAGATCCCGGAGGACCTCGGATACGCGCTCATGGCGCTGCGTGACGCCTGCCGCACCGTCATCTCCGCCATCGGCAGCACCCGCGACAAGTCCGTCCAGGACGAGGACGCAGTCCGCAAACAGGCGCTGGCCTCCGCGGAGAGCGTCCACGACGTGGCGGAGCGGATCACGAACGGCTCCGAGTGGGACGTCGTCTGGTACGAGCGGCACGACCGCTTCGGAGCGTCCCTGCGTGTCGCGCCCATGTCGGTCTCGGGACTGCTGCGGGAGAAGCTCTTCACCGACCGTTCCGTGGTCCTGACCTCCGCGACGCTGAAGCTGGGCGGCGACTTCAACGGCGTGGGAGCCTCACTGGGGCTGGGCCCCGAGGGGACCGAAGGCGATGATCTTCCCCGGTGGAAGGGCGTCGACGTCGGTTCGCCGTTCGACTACCCCAGGCAGGGCATCCTCTACGTCGCGAAGCATCTGGCCCGCCCGGCCCGTGACGGCGACCGGGGGGACATGCTGGACGAGCTGACCGAGCTGATCCAGGCGGCGGGCGGTCGCACCCTGGGGTTGTTCTCCTCGATGCGGGCCGCCCAGCTCGCCGCCGAGGAGCTGCGCTCCCGCGTCCCGGAGTTCCCGATCCTCCTCCAGGGCGAGGAGACGCTCGGCGAACTGATCAAGAACTTCGCGGCCGACCCGACGACCTGCCTCTTCGGCACACTGTCGCTCTGGCAGGGCGTCGACGTACCGGGTCCGAGCTGCCAGCTGGTGGTCATGGACAAGATTCCCTTCCCGCGTCCGGACGACCCCTTGATGAGCGCCCGCCAGAAGGCCGTGGAGGAAGCCGGCGGCAACGGCTTCATGGCCGTCGCCGCCACCCACGCGGCGCTGCTGATGGCGCAGGGAGCCGGCCGTCTCGTACGAGCCTCGGGGGACCGGGGCGTGGTGGCCGTACTGGACCAGCGGTTGGCCACCGCCCGGTACGGAAGCTATCTGAAGGCTTCGCTGCCCGACTTCTGGTACACCACGGACCGCAACCAGGTCAGGAAGTCGCTGGCCGCGATCGACGCGGCAGCACAGGAGGCGGAGGCCGGTACGGCGGCGCAGTGAGGGAGGTGGCGTGCTGCGGCACGCCACCGACCGGAAGCAGCAGCCGGTCCGTCCGGACAGCGCAGGACCCCGGAACCGGCGCAGGGGTTCCGGGGCCCGGTCGGGGGCGGGACGGCGGTCCGGGCCGGCCCCGCGTCGTGCTCAGACGCGCCGCAGAACGGCCACCACCTTGCCCAGGATGGTCGCGTCGTCGCCCGGGATCGGCTCGTAGGCCGCGTTGTGCGGAAGCAGCCAGACATGGCCGTCCTCCCGCTTGAAGCGCTTGACGGTCGCCTCACCGTCGAGCATGGCCGCGACGATGTCCCCGTTCTCGGCGACCGGCTGGCGGCGGACCGTCACCCAGTCGCCGTCACAGATCGCGGCCTCGATCATGGAGTCGCCCACGACCTTCAGCACGAACAGCTCACCATCGCCGACGAGCTGCCGGGGCAGGGGGAAGACGTCTTCGACGGACTCCTCGGCGAGGATCGGGCCACCGGCGGCGATACGGCCGACCAGTGGCACGTAGGACGCGGCCGGCTTGCCGGCGGTGTCCGTGGGCTGCACGGAGGCGGCCTGGTCGGAACCCCGTACCTCGTAGGCGCGGGGGCGGTGAGGATCGCGGCGCAGGAAGCCCTTGCGTTCCAGGGCCATCAGCTGATGGGCCACGGAGGAGGTGCTGGAGAGACCGACCGCCTGGCCGATCTCGCGCATCGACGGCGGGTAGCCGCGACGCTGCACCGAGTCCCTGATGACCTCGATCACCCGGCGCTGGCGGTCGGTGAGCCCGGAGCTGTCCGCCCGGATGCCGGGAGGTCGGCCCGGCAGGGAGCGCTTGTGCCCCTCGGGATTCGTGGCTTCGTTCATCGCATGCACCGGCTCGATCCGGCCCTGGGGGCTGTCCTGGGCAGTGATGGCGGCACTGTCTGCGGTGGTGGTCACGTCGGCCCCTCTCGATGGTCTCCCTGCAGCACAACGGTAGTTGCTTTCGAAAGGTTGCGCCAAACACACGTTCGAGTGAAAAAACGCGAATTGCTGTACGCAATCTCTCGCCGGGGTGTATCTGGTCGCCACGCTCCCTGTCGGGCGAACGGGCCGATCGTTGTACTCTTCACCGCCGAGGTGTCGGCCTCGCGCTCGCGGACCCAGTCTGTCACCGGGTGCCCCGCGGCGCGTGAAGCGGCTCGCGCTCTCTTCGGGAGTCGCGCACCCCCTCCCCGCCTCCGGCGCGGCGCCCCCGTCGCGCGACGGCCCGGCGTCTCCTGCCCGCCCCGATGCGCGCGACACGCGTGCGAGCGTGGATGTGTGAGCCAATCCCCACATCTAGTGGTTGGATTGCGGCAGCGGCCCAGAAGTTGTGGTCCCCCGGGTCTTCGGGCTCTCTGAGATCGCCTATGCTGGTGCTGCTTCGTGAGGCCCGAGAGACCTCGCGAGGTCGTTGAGTCTGCTGTGAGGAGGGTTGGGAGTTCATGCACTGCCCCTTCTGCAGGCACCCCGACAGCCGTGTCGTCGACAGTCGTACGACCGACGACGGCACGTCGATCCGCAGGCGCCGCCAGTGCCCGGACTGCTCCCGTCGTTTCACGACCGTGGAGACGTGTTCGCTCATGGTGGTCAAGCGGTCCGGAGTCACCGAGCCCTTCAGCCGCACCAAGGTCATCAACGGTGTGCGCAAGGCGTGCCAGGGGCGGCCCGTCACCGAGGACGCCCTCGCCCAGCTCGGGCAGCGTGTCGAGGAGGCGGTGCGGGCCACCGGGAGCGCCGAGCTGACCACCCACGACGTGGGGCTGGCCATTCTCGGGCCGTTGCAGGAACTCGACCTCGTCGCCTACCTGCGGTTCGCGTCCGTCTACCGGGCGTTCGGCTCGCTGGAGGACTTCGAGGCCGCGATCGCGGAACTCAGGCGGGCGGAGCGGCCGGCCGCGGACGACGGGGACGGCGAGGGAGCCGACCCGGGGGACCGGGAAGGCGACAGCGGGTCCGCCCGGGTCCCCGGACCCGCTCCCGCCACCGGCTGACCGGAGGGTCGGTCCGGCACGCCGGACGCGGGCCCGGCCGGGCGGCGGCGATGAGAAGACCTGCTGCGGGCGGACGAGTGGGCGCCCGCAGCATCAGACAGAACACCGTGCCACGGGAATAATCGGGGCACTTCAGGGCGTTTTCGCCCGTACAGGGAGGCGGCATGACAGAGACGGCGAGCGGTCCGGCACGGAGTCCCCGCGCCAAGAGCAACAAGGCCGGCAAGGGACTGCGGGTGGAGCGCATCCACACCACTCCCGGAGTCCACCCGTACGACGAGGTGGCCTGGGAGCGCCGTGACGTCGTCATGACCAACTGGCGCGACGGCTCGGTCAACTTCGAGCAGCGCGGCGTCGAGTTCCCCGACTTCTGGTCGGTGAACGCGGTCAACATCGTCACCAGCAAGTACTTCCGGGGCGCCGTGGGCACCCCGCAGCGCGAGACCGGCCTCAAGCAGCTGATCGACCGCATCGTGAAGACGTACCGGAAGGCCGGTGAGGACCACAGGTACTTCGCCTCGCCCGCCGACGCCGAGATCTTCGAGCACGAGCTGGCGTACGCCCTCCTGCACCAGATCTTCAGCTTCAACAGCCCCGTGTGGTTCAACGTGGGCACGCCCCAGCCGCAGCAGGTCTCCGCCTGCTTCATCCTGTCCGTCGACGACTCCATGGAGTCGATCCTCGACTGGTACAAGGAAGAGGGCATGATCTTCAAGGGCGGCTCCGGCGCCGGCCTGAACCTCTCCCGGATCCGCTCCTCCAAGGAGCTGCTGTCCTCCGGCGGCAACGCCTCCGGCCCGGTCTCCTTCATGCGCGGGGCCGACGCCTCCGCCGGAACGATCAAGTCGGGTGGCGCCACCCGCCGTGCGGCCAAGATGGTCGTCCTCGACGTGGACCACCCTGACATCGAGGACTTCATCGAGACCAAGGTCAAGGAGGAGGAGAAGATCCGCGTCCTGCGCGACGCGGGCTTCGACATGGACCTGGGCGGCGACGACATCGCGTCCGTCCAGTACCAGAACGCCAACAACTCGGTCCGTGTCAACGACGAGTTCATGCGGGCGGTCGAGCAGGGCGGCAAGTTCGGCCTGCGCGCCCGGATGACCGGCGAGGTCATCGAGGAGGTCGACGCCAAGGCGCTCTTCCGCAAGCTCGCCGAGGCCGCGTGGGCCTGCGCCGACCCGGGCATCCAGTACGACGGTGTCATCAACAACTGGCACACCTGCCCCGAGTCCGGCCGGATCACCGCGTCGAACCCGTGCAGCGAGTACATGCACCTGGACAACACGTCCTGCAACCTGGCCTCGCTGAACCTGATGAAGTTCCTCGAGGACGACGGCCAGGGCAACCAGTCGTTCGAGACCGAGCGCTTCCAGAAGGTCGTCGAGCTGGTCATCACCGCGATGGACATCTCGATCTGCTTCGCGGACTTCCCGACCCAGAAGATCGGCGAGAACACCCGCGCCTTCCGCCAGCTCGGCATCGGCTACGCCAACCTCGGCGCCCTGCTGATGGCGACCGGCCACGCCTACGACTCCGACGGCGGCCGCGCCCTCGCCGGCGCCATCACCTCCCTGATGACGGGCACGGCGTACCGGCGCTCCGCCGAACTCGCCGCGATCGTCGGCCCGTACGACGGCTACGCCCGCAACGCCGACGCCCACAAGCGCGTCATGAAGCAGCACGCCGACGCCAACGGCACGGCCGTGCGCATGGACGACCTGGACAGCCCGGTGTGGGCCGCCGCCACCGAGGCCTGGCAGGACGTGATCCGCCTCGGCGACATGAACGGCTTCCGCAACGCCCAGGCGTCCGTGCTCGCCCCGACCGGCACCATCGGTCTGGCGATGTCCTGCGACACCACCGGTGTCGAGCCGGACCTGGCGCTGGTGAAGTTCAAGAAGCTGGTCGGCGGCGGCTCGATGCAGATCGTCAACGGCACCGTCCCGCAGGCCCTGCGCCGCCTGGGCTACCAGGAGGAGCAGATCGAGGCGATCGTCGCCCACATCGCCGACCACGGCAATGTGATCGACGCCCCCGGTCTCAAGCAGGAGCACTACGAGGTGTTCGACTGCGCCATGGGCGAGCGGGCCATCTCCCCGATGGGCCACGTCCGCATGATGGCCGCGATCCAGCCCTGGATCTCCGGCGCCATCTCCAAGACGGTCAACATGCCGGAGACGGCGACCGTCGAGGAGGTCGAGGAGATCTACTTCGAGGCCTGGAAGCTGGGCGTCAAGGCGCTCGCCATCTACCGCGACAACTGCAAGGTCGGCCAGCCGCTCTCCGCGAAGACGAAGGAGAAGGAGAAGGCCGAGGTCACCGAGAAGGCCGAGGAGACGATCCGGGCCGCGGTCGAGAAGGTGGTCGAGTACCGCCCGGTCCGCAAGCGCCTCCCGAAGGGCCGTCCCGGCATCACCACCTCCTTCACGGTCGGCGGCGCCGAGGGCTACATGACCGCCAACTCCTACCCGGACGACGGTCTCGGCGAGGTCTTCCTGAAGATGTCCAAGCAGGGTTCGACGCTCGCGGGCATGATGGACGCCTTCTCCATCGCCGTCTCGGTGGGCCTCCAGTACGGCGTGCCGCTGGAGACGTACGTCTCGAAGTTCACCAACATGCGCTTCGAGCCGGCCGGTATGACGGACGACCCGGACGTGCGGATGGCGCAGTCGATCGTCGACTACATCTTCCGCCGCCTGGCGCTGGACTTCCTGCCCTTCGAGACGCGCTCCGCGCTCGGCATCCACTCCGCCGAGGAGCGTCAGCGCCACCTGGAGACCGGTTCGTACGAGCCGTCCGACGACGAGGTGGACGTCGAGGGCCTGGCCCAGTCGGCGCCGCGGACCCAGGAGCTGAAGGCGGTCGCCACGCCGAAGGCCGAGGCCGAGGCGGTCAGGACGGCCCCGAAGGAGGCCCACACCAGCGCCGAGCTGGTGGAGATGCAGCTGGGCATCCAGGCCGACGCCCCGCTGTGCTTCTCCTGCGGCACGAAGATGCAGCGCGCCGGTTCCTGCTACATCTGCGAGGGCTGCGGCTCGACCAGCGGCTGCAGCTGACGCGTCCGGGCGCTGCCCGGGTGCGAGGGAACGACTGAGGGCGGTGGCGCCGGGTCACCGGCGCCACCGCCCTCGGTGTTCCCGTGGGTCAGGCCCGGCGCGACGTCCCCATCACACGGGTGAAGGCCGCCGGGTCGCCCTCGAACCCCTGGACACCCGGGCGGAACTCCCAGGGCCCCGACCCGTCCCGGACGAACTCCGCGACCGTCGCCGCCGTGGCCCCGAGGACACCGCCGAAGTCGTCCTCGGCCAGCACGGTGTAACCCTCGCGGATGCGCAGACCGGGGTTGTCCACCCCGGAGAACGTCCGCCGCCCCTGGTGCTGCTGTATGACGACGCCGACCACCACGCGGGCGTACCGCTGGTCGAGCCGGTCCAGTTCCAGCGTCATGACCTCGTCGTAACCGAAGCCCTGGCCGTCCTTGCTGTCCCGGTTGAGCGTGATGGTGCCGTCGGGGGAGCGACTGTCGAAGTGCACCACGTAGGCGGGAGCACCATGCGGTTCGTCCGCAGTGTAGGGCGCGGCGACGAGGTCCAGATCGGTGGAGGGCTGCCCCGACGGATTCGGGTCCCACCTCAGTGCGATCTCGACCTTGCGGATGCCCTTGTTGAGGCCGTTCACCAGTCTTCCCCTTCCCCGTGACCGTGCTGCCCGCTCACCCCGACTGCCGGGTCCTCCCGGCAGGTTGTCCATCCTGCCACGCGTGTGGCGGCGGGCGCCGGTAAGCAGTCGTTCCGGGAGCGGCCGACGCCACGCTCCTGGCCTTACGATGGCGCGGTGCTGGTCAAGTGGATACGCTGCACCGTGGTGGACCGCCGCGGGTTCGAGCGGGGGCAGCGGAAGTGGGCGGGGCTTCTGGGGGAGCCGGGGTTTCGCGGGCAGGGCGGAGGATGGAGCCGGGGGCGGCCGGACGTGGCGCACCTCTTCTCCTTCTGGGAGAGCCGGGCCTTCTACGACTCGTTCATGGCCCGCTCCCACGACCGGCTCGCCTCGGCCCAGTCGGGCACGTTCAGGGACGCCCAGGTCAGGCTCTTCGACCACCGTTTCGACGTGAAGACCGGCTTCGAACCGCGTTTCACGGACGCCGACCTGCTCAGGGTGGCGCTGTGCCGCGTGCACGAGGAGCGGTCGGAGCACTTCGTGCTGATGCAGGAGAAGGTCTGGAACCCGGCCATGGCCGGCTCGCCCGGCATGGTCCGGGGACTGTTCGGGGAGGCGCCCGGGCACGAGTTCCTGGTGCTCTCGATGTGGCGGTCGGCCGCCGAGCACGGCAAGTACCGCACCGAGCGGGTGGAGCGCCTGGCGCTGAGGGCGCAGACGGAGGCCGATGTCGCGGCCCTCACGGGGGACATCGTGGAGATGGAATCGTCCTGGACGGTGTGACGTCCGGAAGCGGAACGGTGCCCGCCGGTGTGACGCGGGGTGCGGGATGTGTGTGACCTGCGCCGTATGGGGACCGCACGAGTGCTCGTCCGACCGTCACCCGATCTAGGGTTTTGGCATGGCACGACCACGGCGCATCGTCCTTGTCCGACACGGCGAATCAACGGGCAATGTTGATGACTCCGTCTATGAGCGCGAACCCGATCACGCCCTGGCCCTGACCGCGCGGGGCAGACAGCAGGCGGAGGAGGCGGGGGAGAGGCTGCGGGAACTCTTCGGCCGTGAGCGCGTCAGCGTCTACGTCTCCCCCTACCGTCGCACGCACCAGACGCTGAGCGCCTTCCGGCTCGACCCGGAGCGGATACGCGTGCGCGAGGAGCCGAGGCTGCGTGAGCAGGACTGGGGCAACTGGCAGGACCGTGAGGACGTGCGCCTGCAGAAGGCCTACCGGGACGCCTACGGGCACTTCTTCTACCGGTTCGCCCAGGGGGAGTCCGGAGCCGACGTCTACGACCGGGTCGGCGGCTTCCTGGAGAGCCTGTTCCGCAGCTTCGAGGCCCCCGACCACCCCCCGAACGTCCTGATCGTCACCCATGGGCTGGCCATGCGGCTGTTCTGCATGCGGTGGTTCCACTGGACCGTGGCGGAGTTCGAGTCGCTGTCGAACCCGGGGAACGCCGAGATGCGTGTGCTCGTTCTGGGGGAGAACGGCAAGTACACCCTCGACCGGCCCTTCGGACGCTGGCGGGATCCGGAACCCTACGGGATCACCGGATAGACAGAGGGTCACCGGATGGAGTGGCAGAGCGATGACCGCTGATTCCTCTTCCGCCGGGCGCCTGGACCGCGCCCTGGCCAGCCTGCGTGGCGTGTCCGTGGGGGACGCGCTCGGCTCCCAGTTCTTCGTGCCGGCGAACTACCCGCTGCTCAAGCGCCGCGAGCTGCCGCCAGGGCCCTGGCAGTGGACGGACGACACGGAGATGGCGTGCTCCGTCGTCTCCGTCCTGGCCGCGCACCACCGGATCGACCAGGACGCCCTCGCGCTGTCCTTCGCCACGCACCACGACTTCGACCGGGGCTACGGGCCCGCGGTCGACCGGCTGCTGCGGCTGGTCCGCCAAGGCGGCGACTGGCGGGAACTCGCCGCCGCGCTCTTCGACGGGCAGGGGTCGTGGGGCAACGGCGCCGCGATGCGGATCGCGCCGTTGGGCGCCTGGTACGCGGACGACCCGGAGCAGGCCACCCATCAGGCCGAGATCTCCGCTTACCCCACGCATCAGCATCGTGAGGCCGTGGTCGGTTCCATGGCCGTCGCGGCGGCGGCCGCGCTGGTCGCGGCCCCCGGCGGGCCGCCCGGCCCGGAAGCCCTCCTCGACGGGGTCATCGCACTGGTGCCCGCGAGGAGCGCGGTGGGCGCGGGGCTGCGCCGGGCCCGGGACATGCTCGACTACGGCGACGCGGCCACCGTCGCGGCCGTGCTCGGCTGCGGGCGGCGTACGACGGCGCATGACACCGTGCCCTTCGCGCTGTGGTCGGCGGCCCGGGCCCTGGGCGACTACGAGCGGGCGTTCTGGACGACCGCGCAGGTGGGCGGGGACGTCGACACGACCTGTGCGATCGTGGGCGGTGTGGTCGCCGCCGGGGAGGCGGGAACACCGCCCGCCGAGTGGGCCGACCGGGTCGAGCCCCTGCCGGACTGGATGCGGGCCGCGGTCTGAGGACGGGGGTCGGACGCGGCCTCGGGCCGAGGGTCCTGCGGGCGGAGTCCGGAACTCTCCGTGCGTACCGGGAACTCTCCGTCACCGGCCGTCCGTTGTCAGGGCATCCGCCGTGCGAGGTGTGAGCCCTGGCATGTGCGGATGTCTCCGTCGTGCGGGAGCGGTGCGGGGAGGGGTCGTGCCGGTGATCACGAAGACGTTGCCCGGGGTCCTGCCCGCGACGCGATGTTCTTCCGGTCGGGTGCGCTCTGCGTTCGGTGATTCACGAATGTGACATCCGCCAGGCCGAGCGCTTCCACGCCGTCATCCTCGACGGTCTCGTGGAGTCCACGGCAAAGATGCCGCGCACCGCGATCCGACGTGGAACCGAGCAGGGAGAGGTGCGTGCCGACGCGGCGAACGGATGTGTCCTCGACGCCATTTCGGCGATGACTACGTATCACTCGAAGATGTGCGGCAGCGAATGGCCGGACGCCGATCCGGAGGAGACGGCCGAGCGGTTGATGGTTCCGCTGCTGCGACCGGCCGACTCCTGACCGTGGTTTCCGTGAGTCACCGGCACCGCTCGGGGGCCGGGGTGTCGCGGGCTGTCGCGGGCGGCGTACGCTAAGGGCGTCATGCCGTACGAACCACCTACTCACACCGTCGAGCGCTCTCTGCGCGCCACGACCGGGGCGAAGATCGTTGCAGGTGTCGACGAGGTGGGGCGCGGCGCGTGGGCCGGCCCTGTCACCGTCTGCGCGGCGATCACTGGACTGCGCCGGCCTCCGGAGGGGCTCACCGACTCCAAGCTCCTCACCGTCAAACGGCGCACCGAGCTCGCCGGGACACTGCGGAGCTGGGTGTCCTCGTACGCCCTGGGGCACGCCTCCCCCGAGGAGATCGACGCCCTGGGGATGACGGCCGCGCTGCGGCTGGCGGCGGAACGTGCGCTGGGGGGGCTGCCGGTCCGTCCGGACGCGGTGATCCTCGACGGCAAGCACGACTATCTGGGCACGCCCTGGAAGGTCCGTACGGTCATCAAGGGCGACCAGTCGTGCGTGTCCGTCGCGGCGGCCTCGGTGATCGCCAAGGTTCAGCGCGACAAAATGATGGCCGAACTGGGCATCGACCATGCAGACTTCGGTTTCGCGGACAACGCAGGGTATCCGTCGCCCGTGCACAAGGCCGCACTGGAGGTCCGGGGACCCACCCCGTACCACCGGTTGTCGTGGGCGTATCTTGATGCGCTGCCCCAGTGGCGGCACCTCAAGAAGGTCCGCAGCTGTACGGAAGGGCGTGTTCCGGAAATCGAGGGTCAGCTCGGCTTCGACTTCTGACGGACCGCTCGCACTGATGTGCCACCCGGCGGCGCGAGCCGTGCCAACGTTTGATAAAAATCAGCTCATGCCTCTCATTCCCGAGGAGCCTCAGATTCACGAGAGTGCCCAGGGTCCCCGCACCGCGCCGACCCCTCGCCCCGTACCCGGTCCCCGCCCCGCGGCTCCGTCGCGTCCCGGTCGTCCCGGCCCGCCGCGGCCCGCGCCGCCGGTGCAGCGCGCGTCGCGCGACGCGGCCAAGCCCGTCCCTCCGGGCCCGCCCGCGCCCGCGGCGGCCGCCCCGCAGCTCCAGTTGATCCCGTCCTCGGCCCAGGGGGCGCTCGACGCCGCCGAAGGGGCCGTGGACCTGCTGCTGGACGCGGGCCGCGCCCCCGGCGACGTACTGGTGATCACCACCGGAGACCCGCATCCGTGGGCCACCCACGAACTGTCCTTCGGTGAAGCCTCCTACTGGGCCCAGCACGACGCCGGCGACGACGTCTTCTACACGGACGCCAAGGTCGCCGAGCGTGCCGGTGCGCGCCCCGTCGTCGTGGTCGCCGTCAACGGAGGCCCGGAATCCGCGGCTGTTTCCGCCCTGTCGGTGGCGCACGCCCGGGCCGGCGCCCTGCTGATCGTCTGCGGCGATCCGCAGCGCATCAACTCGATGCTGGCCGCAGGCGTCTGAACCACCACCACGGAGTCCGGCCGGGCGCCGAGGGGGGACGCGGACGCCGAGGTCGTGGCGTTCCCGCGATCGGGGACCCGGCGTATCCGGGGCCGGAGCGGCCGATGCTCTCGCGTCTGCGCCGTCCCGGCACCGGGTCGGGTCCGGCACCGTGCGAACGCGCCGCGCCGTGGTGCGGCGCGTCCCGCACCACTCCATGATGCCCGGGTGGCGTCTTCGTGGTGTCAGCGTGCCGCCGCGCGGCGCAGAACCTCCGACGCGGCGCCACCCGTACGCGGTATCCGGGGCGGTGCCGCGGACGTGGCGAACGGTTCCGGCGCCGAGCCGGCGCTGGGATGGCGGCCGCCACGCCCCTCACCGAGGACCTGCCACCCGTCGCGGGTCAGCGTGATGTACGCCCCGCAGCGCAGCCCGTGCAGGGTGCAGGCGTCCCGCAGACCCCACATCCAGGCGCCGTCCTCCTCCGTCCAGCGCGCGTCGCCGTCACGGCAGTAGAGCAGCACGGCGGTGCGCACCGGGGTGCGGCGGCGCAGGTCGTGCGGGATCACCCGGCGCAACTGGTCCAGCAGCACATTGCGGAGCAGCCAGCCGTCCGCGGAGTTGGTGCGTCGGGTGAACGACGCGCTCGCCCGCACACGTTCGTCCGGATCGAGCACGGCGACGACCGCGGTCGCCGGACCGGGACGGTGCCGGGCGTGCAGTCCGCTGACGACCTCCCGCGGACTGCCCAGCAGCGGGATTCCCGCGGCGGCCCACTCCGCAGGTTCGAGTACACGGTTGGCGGAAGCGGCGGACGTCGACAGCGATGCCGCCGAGGACGGAGCGAATCCGAAGGTCACGGTCCTCCCTTCGGCTACGCCCGGACTGCGGGCAGGGTCGGATTCGGGGGAGCGCGCACGCGACGGAGCCTTACCTGATCGGCGGGCGAGCCGTACGGGTGCGTCCTTCAATTCTTCCTGTCGAACTTGGATGCGGCAACGAGCAATTGAGGCAGCGGTCCGGTATCGGGTGTTCCACGGCTAATATCCCCACTCGTTGGGCGGGGCGGGCCATCAGCCCTGTACGGCCAGCACCAGCGGCAATACGCCCTGTGCACCGGCCCGCCGGAGCAGTCGCGCCGCGACCGCGAGGGTCCAGCCCGTCTCCGTGTAGTCGTCCACGAGGAGGACCGGGCCCCGCGCTCCGGCCAGCGCGGCGGCGAGGTCGGCCGGTACGGTCAGCGCCCCGTCGAGGGCCTTGAGGCGCTGGGCGCTGTTGCTCCGGGAGACGGAGTGCGCCTCGCCCGTGTAGGCCACCGACCCCAGCAGCGGCAGCCGCCCGATCTCCGCGATGCGCGCCCCGAGCGAGTGGATCAGCCGGGGCCGGCTGCGGGAGGCGAGGGTGACCACCCCCACCGGCCGGGGCTGGGGGTCCGCCGCCCCCGGAGCCCAGCCGCCGGGCCCCTTGGCCCAGTCGGTCAGCACACCCACCACGGCCCGGGCGACGTCGTCCGGCACGGGCCCGTCCGGCGCCTGCGGCGCGAACATCGGACGCAGCCGGTTGCCCCAGCCGATGTCCGACAGACGCCCCAACGCCATGCCCCGGGCTGCCTGTTCCCCCGCCGGAATGCGTCCCTTGAGGTCCATGCCGATCGCCGGAAGCCCGGTGGGCCACATCTTCCGGGGCTCCACCTCGACGCCCGCCCGGCCGAGGTCCACACGGGCCGCCTCAAGGGCGGTCGAGGAGGCCTCGGGGGTGTACCGCGGGCCGGCGCAGTTGTCGCAGCGTCCGCAGGGCTTGGCGCCCTCGTCGTCCAACTGGCGCTGCAGGAACTCCATCCGGCAGTCCGTGCTCGCCGCGTACTCGCGCATCGCCTGCTGTTCGGCCCTGCGCTGGCGCGCCACCCACGCGTACCGCTCGGCGTCGTACGTCCACGGCCGCCCGGTCGCGATCCAGCCGCCCTTGACCCGCCGCACCGCCCCGTCCACGTCGAGCACCTTGAGCATGGTCTCCAGGCGGGAACGGCGCAGTTCCACCAGCGGCTCGAGGGCCGGCAGTGACACGGGCCGGTCGGAGCGTGCGAGGACGTCGAGCGTACGGCGCACCAGCTCCTCCGAGGGGAAGGCGAGCGATGCGAAGTACTCCCAGATCGCCTCGTCCTCCTTCCCCGGCAGCAGCAGCACCTCGGCGTGCCGGACACCGCGCCCGGCGCGGCCGACCTGCTGGTAATAGGAGATGGGGGAGGACGGTGAACCGAGGTGCACCACGAAGCCCAGATCGGGCTTGTCGAAGCCCATGCCGAGCGCGGAGGTGGCGACCAGGGCCTTCACCTTGTTGGCGAGCAGGTCCTCCTCGGCCTGCTGCCGGTCGGCGTTCTCCGTCCGGCCGGTGTACGAGGCGACGGTGTGCCCGCGCTGCCGCAGAAAGGCGGTGACCTCCTCGGCGGCGGCCACGGTGAGCGTGTAGACGATTCCCGAACCCGGGAGATCGTCCAGGTGGTCGGCGAGCCAGGCCATTCGGTGCGCCGCGTCCGGCAGGCGCAGCACGCTCAGGCTCAGGCTTTCCCGGTCCAGCGGCCCCCGAAGCACCAGCGCGTCCGACGAGCCTCCCGTACCCAACTGCTCCGCGACGTCGGCGGTGACACGGGCGTTGGCGGTCGCGGTGGTGGCGAGGACGGGCACGCCGTCCGGGAGGTCGGCGAGCATGGTGCGCAGCCGGCGGTAGTCCGGGCGGAAGTCGTGCCCCCAGTCGGAGATGCAGTGCGCCTCGTCGACCACCAGGAGCCCGGTCGCGGCGGAGAGCCTGGGCAGCACCTGGTCGCGGAAGTCCGGGTTGTTCAGCCGCTCCGGACTCACCAGCAGCACATCGACGTCGCCCGCGGCGATCTCCGTCTGGACGGATTCCCACTCCTCGCTGTTGGAGGAGTTGATGGTGCGGGCGTGGATTCCGGCTCTGGCCGCGGCCTCCACCTGGTTGCGCATGAGCGCCAGCAACGGGGAGACGATCACGGTGGGACCGCTGCCCTGCGCCCGCAGCAGCGAGGTGGCCACGAAGTAGACCGCGGACTTGCCCCAGCCCGTGCGCTGCACGACCAGGGCCCGGCGCTTGTCGGCGACCAGGGCCTCGATCGCCCGCCATTGGTCCTCGCGCAGCCGGGCCACGCCCGAGGCGTCCCCGACGAGGCGGGCGAGAACCGCGTCGGCGGCCGTACGGAGATCCGCGTTGCTCGTGTGCTCCATGGGTCCATCCAACAGGACGCCACTGACACACGGACGGGTGCGCGGAAGAGACCCCACGGCCCCGAGGTCGATGGCATGTCCCTGGTCGGACTTATCCACAGGGCGAAGCGGAGGTTCGCAATCCGCGAGATCGTCTTCACATGACGAACCACGGCGAAACCACTGGATCCCCCGAAAACGATGACATTCCGGGGCGTGACACCGGTCCCCGGACACCCGGCGGCGAGGAGCGCGCACCGCGTCCGCAGGACATCACCCGCACCGCGTACGACGGCGCCGACGGACAGCAGGTCACCCTGCGTTCCCCGGCCGAGCTCGCCGACGCCCTGCCCTACCTGCTCGGCTACCGCCCCGAGGACAGCATCGTGCTGGTCGCCCTGCACGACAAGGACGGACGGGGCCGGTTCGGCGGCCGCGCCCGGCTCGGCATCCCCGCCAACCCCGACGACTGGCCCTCCGCGGCCCGGCAGCTGGCCCACGGCCTGGTGACGGGCAGCGAGCGCCGGGGCGCCCGGCCCGAGCAGATGGTCGTCTTCCTCTGCCGCGAACCGGGCCGGGGCGAATCCGGCCGGCAGGTCAAGGAGCGGCTGGGGCCGCTCGCCCGCACCCTGCGCCTGGAGTGCGGTGCCCTGGACATCCCGGTGGTGGAGGCCTTGTGCCTCTCGGACGGCCGCTTCTGGTCGTACTGCTGCGACGACGAGGGCTGCTGCCCGGCCGAGGGGACACCGATGGGCCTGCCCGGCACCTCGGTGCTGGCCGCCGCCGCCACCTACGCCGGGCTCCAGGTCCGCGGCACCCTGCGCGAACTGCGCGCCAGGCTCCAGCCGTGGGAGCACTCCGCCGCCCGGGAACAGGAGGCCGCCCTGGACGCAGCCGGTCTGGCGCTGGTCCCCAGGATCCTCGACGCGGAGGGCCGGTGCGAGGTCGCCGAGGAGACACTGGGGCTGGCCGGGCGGATCCTGGGCCGGCTCGCCGACGCCCCGCCCGCGCCCGGCACACTCCCGGCGGACCTGCGGGACGACGAACTGCTCGGGCACGACGAGGCCGCGGCGCTGATCCTCGGCCTGCAGGACCGTACGACCCGCGACCGCGCGGCCGAGTGGATGGAGGGCGACGAGGCGGGCCCGGCCCTTCGTCTGTGGCGCGCCCTGGCCCGCCGCTGCGTCGGGGCGTACCGCGAACACGCCGCGGCGCCCCTCACCCTCGCCGGGTGGGTCGCCTGGTCCACCGGTGACGAACTGGAAGGCCGGGAAGCGCTCGCCATGGCCCTGGGCGCCGACCCCGACTACCTCTTCGCCCGGCTCCTGCACCAGGCCTGCAACGAGGGACTCGACCCGGAGTCGGTCCGTCGCTGTCTGCGGTCCGAGCGTGAGGGCCGTGGGCGGGCGACGCCGGACGGGCCGGCGGCCGTGGCCACGGAGCCGAGGCAGCGGGACGGCTGCGAGCCGTCGGCTGCCGAACCCGCGGATCCCGATCCCGAAGCGGTGCCCTCGCCCCGTCGACGCCGCACGCGTGCGCCCGGCACCGGCAGCGCTCTCCCCTGCCGGCTCCGCACGGAAGGCGGCCGACCGGGACGGCGGGTTCCGCACCTGCGTACCTCGGTGGTGAGTGCCCGCTCCGCGGCGGACGGCGGCACACGCCCGAGCGGTGCGGACGAGAGCGGAACACGTCCCGGAGGTGCGCGCCCCGGCACGGCGGGACCCGGCGCGGGGCGTCGCCGCGGTACCTCGCAGCCGGGCGCGCGGACCTGTCGCCCGGGCGGTGGCAGGGAGGGGTGAGCGAGCGGCGGAGCCGTGCCCGTCGGGCCGGCGCGGGCCCTCGCGGAGGCGTGGCGGACAAGTGGCAGGGCTGCTGTCCGTGCCTTCCCCGCTCACGGGGATTCCCCGCTCGAGCGAAGCCGGGAGTGGGGAGGCGTCCCGTGGACGCCGGGCCGCACGGCCTTCCCGTCCGCCCCGGACGGTCGCCACCGTGGACGCTGCTCTTCCCTCCCCCGGCCGAGGCCCGCCTCGTTCCGCACCCGGGCGCACCTCCTCGACACCGGACTGCCGGGCGTGGCGGACTCGCGCCCGACCTGGACTTGAACTGGAGTCCGCGCGTAGCGGGCGTGAAGGAGGTGGACCACCGGCCATTCGGACACGGCTCTGGCGGCGCGCGGGGCCGCGAGACGGCACTCGTCGTCACGGGACTCGCGGCCACCGGCTACGAGAGGACGGCGATCCTGCTGCGCGGTGTGTTCGGGGTGGCGGAGGTGTTCGGCCGCCGATTGCCCGAGAGGTGCGCGGGGGGAACAGCGGACCGAGGGGAGCGTTCCGCTCCCGCACCCGGCGGCCGCCGCAGTCTGTGGCCGACCGCGCTCGTGGGGGTCCGCTCCGGCGCCCCACTCCGGACGGTCGCGCTGTGACCGGTGCACAGCGCCCCACTGGGCGGGAGGGGCCCGACGGGACCGTGCGCGGCGGTCGCCCCCTTCGCCGTACGGGCCAGCCGGCTCGGTCTCGCCATGGTCGAGGAGGCGGCCGGGGGACTCCGGCCGGGAGACCGACCTGGTGGGACACGTTCCCTCAGGACGGCGGGAGAGCCCGGCGGCAAACCCGCCGGGCCGAAGCGGATCAGTCGGCGTCACGCCCCGGGAAGGGAGTGTTTATCGTCAGGCAGACGACTATGATCGCCGCATGCCCTACGACCCGTCAGCCTTTCCGCCCTTCGCCGTCACCGTGGACCTGGTCGTACTGACCGTACGCCGCCACGCTCTGTGTGCGCTGGTGGTGCGCCGGGGCGAGGCGCCCTTCCAGGGGCGTTGGGCCCTCCCCGGCGGCTTCGTGCGGGCCGACGAGGATCTGGCGCAGGCGGCGGCCCGGGAACTGGCGGAGGAGACGGGCCTGCGGGTGCACGATCCCGCCGTCCCTGCCCAGGACAACGGCGCTCACCTGGAACAGCTCGCCACATACGGCGATCCCGAGCGCGACCCCCGGATGCGGGTCGTGAGCGTCGCCCACCTCGCCCTCGCCCCCGATCTGCCCGCGCCCCGGGCGGGCGGTGACGCCAGCAACGCGCGCTGGGCGCCCGTCGAGGAGGTGCTGCAGCAGGGTGGCCACGGCCGGGACGGCGAGCCGGTGGCGCCACTCGCCTTCGACCACGCCCGGATCCTGGCGGACGGGGTGGAACGCGCCCGCTCCAAGATCGAGTATTCGTCGCTGGCGACGGCCTTCTGCCCGCCCGAGTTCACCGTCGGCGAGCTGCGCCGGGTCTACGAGGCGGTCTGGGGCGTGGCGCTCGACCCGCGCAACTTCCACCGCAAGGTGACGGGCACACCGGGCTTCCTGGTTCCCACCGGCGGCACGACCACCCGGCAGGGCGGTCGCCCCGCCCAGCTCTTCCGGGCCGGCGGAGCCACCCTGCTCAACCCTCCGATGTTGCGCCCCGAGGTCTGACGCGGGACGACCGGACCACGCCAAAGGGTCCGGCGGGGGGTGCTCTTTCCCTCAACCGGGTCGCGAGATGTCCGGAAAACCCGGTATGGGGCGCTATCTTGCATCGGGTGATTCAGGCCACCGGATTGACCAGCAGCCCCCGCAGAGAGCTTCCGCCCGCCGTCGACGACGTCTCCTTCGAGGCGCACGCGGGCCGCGTCACCGCGTTGCTCGGAGCGCCGGGCGCCGGCAAGACGACGGCGATCCGGCTCATGCTCGAACTCCAACGCGGCCGTGGCGTCACCTACTTCAGGGGCCGCCCACTGCACCGCATCCCCCATCCCTCCCGTGAAGTCGGCGTGCTGCTCGGCGATGTGCCGGGCCACCCCGCCCGCACCGTCCGGGGACACCTGCGCATGCTGTGCGCCGCCGCGGGTGTCCCGGCCCGCCGGGCCGACGAAGTACTCGAGGCGACAGGGCTCGTGAGCCTGCGCGACGAGCGCCTGGGCATCCTGTCGCGCGGCATGGACCGCCGCCTGGGGCTGGCCTGCGCCCTGCTGCCGGACCCGCACACACTCGTGCTCGACGAGCCCGCGCGGGGGCTCTCCGTCGCCGAGAACCGCTGGCTGTACGACACGCTCCGGGCGTATGCGGCCCAGGGGGGCACGGTGCTGTGCACCACGGCCGATCCGAAGGAGGCGGCGCGGATCGCGGACCGCGTGGTCACCCTGGAACGGGGCAGACTCGTCGCCGACCAGGAGGCGGCGGACTTCTCGCGGACCCGGCTGCGTCCCCGCGTCGCAGTCCGTAGTCCGCACGCCGCCCGCCTCGCCGTCCTGCTCGCGCAGGAGGCCCGTGCCGCCCGGCGGTCCGTGGAGGCCGTGCACGAGGGCGGCAATCGCCTCCGCGTCTACGGCAGTACCTGCGCGGACGTCGGTGAGATCGCGTTCCGGAACGGCATCGTCGTGCATCAACTGACGGACGAGATCGGGGACATGGGGCCCGGTGCCGGAGCGGGCGACCCGGTGCCGGGCGCCCCGGCGAACCCGGCCGGCGCCGCCGGGGGACCCGTGCGGCCGACCCCCGACGCGCCCCCGCCCGCGGACCACACGGCCCGCGGTCCGGACCACCACCCCGGCGCCCCGGCCGGCGAAGGCTCTTCCGCGTCCGTGTCCCCGACGCGGAAGGCGCCGGACGCATCCCTCGCCGAGGAGACCCCTCCGGCCCCCTCCCGCCGGACCGCCTCCGCGCGCGACGCCGCCGGGCTCCCCCCTCCCGTCTCCGTCCGCCCCGCCCCCAGGCCTCTTCGTCCGCTGCGTTACGAGATCCGCCGCGCCACGGGTGTCGCTACGGGGCTCCTCGTCGGGGCGGCCGTGCTCGTCGTGTCCGCGCTCACCGCCGTACTGCTGGCGCGGGTCGGGCACACCCCACAGCCGCGCCTGCTGGCCGCGTGGCCGAGGGAGCTGCCGCTGCCGCCCGCAGCGCTCGGCGCGGGACTGCTCGGCGCGCTGGCCTTCGGCGACGAGTTCCGTCACCCCGCGCTGGCGGCGGACCGCGGCACCGTGCCCCGGCGGCTGGGGCTGCTGGTCGCCAAGCTCCTCGTGGCCTCGGCCGCCGCGGTGGTACTGGCCGTCCTGACCGTCGGGTGCGATGCCGAGCTGCTCCACCTCGTCTACGGGCGGGAGGCCGTCGAGGTTCCCGCCGACTGGCTGCCGTTGAGTGCGGGGTGGCTCGGCCTCGTGGTCGGGTGCGCCTGCACAGGCGTGCTGGCCGCGGGCGTGTTCCGGTCCGCCACCGCCGGTCTCGCGGTCGTCGTCGCCGTACCCCTTCTCGTCGTGCCGCTCGTGCGCAAGATGACGGAAGGGCCGGCGGTGCGCACCCCGGTCCCGCTCGCGTCGCGGCTGCGGGACGGTGCGCCGCTCCGGTGGCCCTTCGGGGCCGAGCACCACCTGGACGCGGTCCTGCGTCTGGTCGCCCAACCCGTCGGCGGCGCGCTGACGTTGTCGCTGGCGACGCTGCTGTGCGCGTACGTGCTCACCGGCCTGCGGAGCAGAGTCCGATAACGACCGTCCGCGAGCACATCGCCCCGCCTCTGTCTGCAACTCATCACAAAAAGCCCATTTCTTTCCGATAAGGCGTCAATTGCGACGAGGTGAGCGATCACCCTTTCGTGTGCTTTTCACCAAAGACCTCAAGGGAGTTGGAAGCGAAGCCGACAAAGGATGCGTGAGTACCCTTGCGCACACCATGATGACCGCCGCCCGCTCCGCAGACTCCGGCCTCGCGAGCCCGGGCGAACTCGACCGCTACCCCTACGCCGAGACGCCCGCCGTCGACCGCGTCGGGGCCCCTGCCTGGGAAGGCACGGATCCGGAGCTGGGCCGTGTGGGCCGACGGGCCACGGGCAGCCGCGGGCGCGGGCTGCACGGCCAACTCGTCCAGCAGTTGGGTCAGATGATCGTTTCCGGGGACCTGGGCGCCGACCGCCCGCTGGTGCCCGAGGAGATCGGTCAGCGCTTCGAGGTCTCCCGCACCGTCGTCCGTGAGTCGCTCCGTGTCCTGGAGGCCAAGGGCCTGGTCAGCGCCCGGCCGAACGTCGGCACGCGTGTGCGCCCCGTCAGCGACTGGAACCTCCTCGACCCGGACATCATCGAGTGGCGGGCCTTCGGGCCGCAGCGCGACGACCAGCGTCGTGAGCTCAGTGAGCTGCGCTGGGTGATCGAGCCGCTCGCCGCCCGCCTGGCGGCCGGCCACGGACGGGAGGACGTCCAGCAGCGGCTGACCGACATGGTCGAGATCATGGGCCACGCCATGGGGCAGGGCGACGCCCTGACCTTCGCCCGCGCCGACGCCGAGTTCCACTCCCAGCTCATCCAGATCGCCGGCAACCGCATGCTGGAGCATCTCTCCGGGATCGTGTCCGCCGCCCTGCAGGTTTCGGGCGGCCCGGCCACGGGCTGCGAGCGTCCGAACGAGACGTCCCTGGCGCAGCACGGACGGATCGTCGACGCCCTCGCCGACGGCGACGGCGCGGCGGCCGAGACGGCCATGCGTCAACTGCTCACGGTCCACCCAGAGGTGGAACGCGTGGTGCCCGCCCCGCGCGAGCACTGACCGCGTTCCGCGGGCGGCGCGGTCCGGCATGCCATCCCCCTCCTGTGGCAGCGCCCCGCCGATGAGCCGCCCCCCGTCGGGCCCCGCGGGATCGTCGACGATCCCGCGGGGCCCGATGTCCGGAACGACGTGGCAGACTCGGAGAGGTGACCTCCTCGCCCCCGAGTGGATGCTTTCGCGATCATCTGACCGATTCTGTGCGCTTATGGGGTGTGACTCGGGCCACGCGGATTGGACGTAACGCTCCTGGAAAGAACGCGATGACCTAAGAGGTGACAGCCGCGGAGGGAATACGGACGCCGTTCACGGCGCTGTGCATCCTCCCCGGCCCCCGCCCGCGCCGTCGGCCCATCTCCAAGCCGGCGGTCGGCTCCTGTCCATTGCGGACGGGGCCGGAAGCCGTTTTCCAACGTTCCGAGAGGTTGTTCGTGTCGGCCAGCACATCCCGTACGCTCCCGCCGGAGATCGCCGAGTCCGTCTCTGTCATGGCGCTCATTGAGCGGGGAAAGGCTGAGGGGCAGATCGCCGGCGATGACGTGCGTCGGGCCTTCGAAGCTGACCAGATTCCGGCCACTCAGTGGAAGAACGTACTGCGCAGCCTCAATCAGATCCTCGAGGAAGAGGGTGTGACGCTGATGGTCAGTGCCGCAGAGCCCAAGCGCACCCGCAAGAGCGTCGCAGCGAAGAGTCCCGCCAAGCGCACCGCCACCAAGACGGTCGCCGCCAAGACGGTGACCGCCCGGAAGGCCGCCGCCACCGCGGCTCCGGCGGCGCCCGCCGCCGACCCCGCCGCCGGTGAGGAGACGCCCGCCAAGAAGGCGGCTGCCAAGAAGACGACCGCGAAGAAGGCGGCCGTCAAGAAGACCACGGCCAAGAAGACGGCAGTCAAGAAGACCACCGCCAAGAAGGACGACGCCGAGCTGGGCGACGACGAGGTCCTCGAGGACACCAAGGTCGCGGAGGAGCCCGAGGGCGCCGAGAACGCCGGCTTCGTACTCTCGGACGAGGACGAGGACGACGCGCCCGCCCAGCAGGTCGCCGCCGCCGGCGCCACCGCCGACCCGGTCAAGGACTACCTCAAGCAGATCGGCAAGGTCCCCCTGCTCAACGCCGAGCAGGAGGTCGAGCTCGCCAAGCGTATCGAGGCGGGTCTGTTCGCCGAGGACAAGCTGGCCAACTCCGACAAGCTGGCCCCCAAGCTCAAGCGCGAGCTGGAGATCATCGCCGAGGACGGCCGCCGCGCCAAGAACCACCTGCTGGAGGCCAACCTTCGTCTGGTGGTCTCCCTGGCCAAGCGCTACACCGGCCGCGGCATGCTCTTCCTGGACCTCATCCAGGAGGGCAACCTCGGTCTGATCCGCGCGGTGGAGAAGTTCGACTACACCAAGGGCTACAAGTTCTCCACGTACGCCACCTGGTGGATCCGCCAGGCGATCACCCGCGCGATGGCCGACCAGGCGCGCACCATCCGCATCCCGGTGCACATGGTCGAGGTCATCAACAAGCTCGCGCGCGTGCAGCGCCAGATGCTTCAGGACCTGGGCCGCGAGCCCACCCCGGAGGAGCTGGCCAAGGAACTCGACATGACCCCGGAAAAGGTCATCGAGGTCCAGAAGTACGGCCGCGAGCCCATCTCCCTGCACACCCCGCTGGGCGAGGACGGCGACAGCGAGTTCGGTGACCTCATCGAGGACTCCGAGGCGGTCGTCCCGGCCGACGCGGTCAGCTTCACGCTGCTGCAGGAGCAGCTGCACTCCGTCCTGGACACCCTGTCCGAGCGCGAGGCGGGCGTCGTCTCCATGCGCTTCGGTCTCACCGACGGCCAGCCGAAGACCCTCGACGAGATCGGCAAGGTGTACGGCGTCACGCGCGAGCGCATCCGCCAGATCGAGTCCAAGACCATGTCGAAGCTGCGCCACCCGTCGCGCTCCCAGGTGCTGCGCGACTACCTCGACTAGGTCCGCCCGCCACGACGCACCGTCGTGCGAAGCCCCGCGTCAGGCCCGGTTCCCGTTTCGGGAACCGGGCCTCCGTGTCGCCGCGCGGGTGCGGGCTCGGGCGGGTTCCCTCACTGTGGGTGCTTCAGGATCACCCCAGTGTGAGGAGCGTGCATGCGACGTCGTCTTGCCCGGGCCCTGGTCCGGCCGCTGACCCTTGCGGCAGCCGTGTCCGTCGTACCGCTGGTCCCGGCTGTTCCGGCGGCCGCCGACAGCATCGTCGTCGGTGGCTTCCCCGTCGACGTCTCGGAGGGTCCGTGGACGGTGGCGCTGTCCAGCCGTGACCGGTTCGGGGGTACGCGGGCGGGGCAGTTCTGCGGGGGTGTGGCGGTCGGCCGTACCACTGTGCTCACCGCGGCCCACTGCATGGACGAGGAGGTGCTGGGGGCGCCCCCGGAGCGCGTGGGCGATCTCAGGGTGATCACCGGGCGTACGGAACTGCTCTCGGAACGCGGCAGGGAGATAGCCGTACGCGGGACCTGGGTGAATCCGGGCTACGACGGCGTCACCAATTCCGGCGACTACGCCGTGCTCAGTCTGGCCGAGCCGTTGCCCTCGAACTCGGTGATAGCCATGGCCGGGGCCGGTGATCCCGCGTACCGGGCGGGTACCGAGGCCACCGTCTACGGGTGGGGGGACACCACGGGGTCCGGGTCCTATGCCGGCAGTCTGCACGCGGCACGCGTGCGGGTGCAGCCCGACGCACTGTGCGAGAAGGCGTATCCGGGTGGTTCCGAGGGCACCTACCGCGCCGAGACGATGCTGTGCGCGGGGGAGGTGCGGGGTGGCCGGGACGCCTGCCAGGGGGACAGCGGGGGACCGCTGGTGGCCCAGGGGCGGCTGATAGGCCTCGTGTCCTGGGGGACGGGGTGCGGCTGGGCGGGCAGCCCCGGGGTGTACACGCGCGTCTCCGACATCCTGCGGGCCCTCGGGTGGCCGCAGGGCTGAGAACGGCCGAGGGGCGCCGACGGGCCGCTGGGCGGTCTCCGGCGGGCACGAGACGGGCGGCCGCCGCCCGGGCGGGGGGGGCCCCCCCCCC
>NZ_JAHWZY010000031.1:0-82211 GCF_041380215.1 Streptomyces pimonensis | reverse complement strand
ACAACGACACCGCCATCACGACCAGCTGTGATCAAGAACTACAGCTGCCGTGTCTGGCTGCGGCTTTCACTTTGGCGCCTCCGGCCGCCGCCGAGGGGAATTGGAGCAGTTCCATCTCCAACTGGCGGGGCGGCGACGAGTCCCGGCGCTGGACGGACAATCACCAAGACTCGGCCAGCACCACGGTGAGTTTCTCGGGTTGCAGCTTCGGTGGGCCCAGCGGCGCAACCCTGGAGCTTGACCGGGTCAGAGACTTCCTTCCGGACACCAGCCACGGCACCAGGCGCAACACCTGCAACACGGTGTCCTGGGGCCAGATTCAGACCAGGGGCTCGTTCTACTTCATCTACATAGGCTCCACTAGGCTCAGCGTCAACAGCGTCGTCACCCGCTACTGACGGCAATCAGATCAGTCGGCGGCCTCCGGCTCTCATCCGGGGGCCGCCTCCCATGGAAGTCAACAGAAGGCTGGAATGACCATCCACGTCTCGCGCTGTTCATTTGGATACCGGCGCCGGGATATCGTCCTCGAAGACCTGACGCTTGACCTGCCGTCAGGTTGCGTGGTGCTCCTCGGGCCGAACGGTGCCGGAAAGTCGACGCTGCTGACACTGCTGGCATCCGCACGCAGACCGCGCGCGGGCAGCGTGACGCTCGGCGGCCTCGACACCCGCAGGCGAGGTGACCTGAAGCGATACCGGCAGCAGGTCGGCTGGTTGCCGCAGCAGGTGACTCCCGTCCCGGGGCTGCGGGTCAGGGAACAGGCGGCGTATGCAGGCTGGCTGAAGGGTTTGTCCCGGCGGGACGCATGGAACAGTTCTCTGGAGGCGATCAAGCAGGTCGGGCTGGGGGAGCTGGCCGAACGCTCCGCCGCCCATCTGTCGGGAGGCCAGCTCCGGCGCCTCGGTATCGCCCAAACGCTGGTGCACTCAGCCCGAGTGGTGCTGATGGACGAACCGACCGCGGGTCTGGACCCGACACAGCGCAGGGTGTTCCGCGCGCTTCTCGACGGTCTCAAGGACCGGGCGAGCTTTGTGGTCTCCACCCATCAGACAGAGGATCTGGCGGACAGCTACGACTCGGTCATCCTCCTCGATCAGGGACAGATTCTCTTTCAGGGATCCACCCCCTCCTTTCTCGACCTGGCGCCCCGTCAGGTCGCGCAGGAGCGCCGGGCTGAGGCTGCATACGCCGGTCTGGTCAAGGAAGAGGTGTAGGGATGCCGTGGCGCAACGTATGGCGGGTGTCCGTCGCTCCCCGCATCGGCATTCTGCTGGTTTTGTGGCTGTTCGCCTACAGCGGCAATGTCACCGAACTGGTCACCAGCGGATACTGGGAGTCGGTCGCCGCGCAAAGCGCGTCTTTGCTGGTTTGGACGGCACCGGCAGTGGCCGCCTGCGGCGCTTGGGAGGGCATGCGTGTCCGGCAGTCCCGAATCCTGCAAGGGGCGCCGGCGCGGACCTTCATGGGCGTGTCATTCGCCGTCTTGACCCCTACGCTCGTCGTGGGGACCCTCGCGGTGGCGCTGGCCCTCGGTCTGCTCCTGCCGCAGGCCGCAGGCAGTCCCAACAGGACGGCCGCGGCGGTAATCGGTATGGAACTGCTCGTGATCGCGGCGCATACCGCCATCGGTTACGTCATCGGGCTCAGCCTGCCCCGCGTGCTGGCCGTTCCTGCGGCACTGGTGGGCAGCTTCGTGTGGATGGCCTATCCGGCGGCGATGAACGTCTTCTGGGTCCGGCAGCTGAACGGTACGAACCTCGCCGAGTGCTGCTCACTCGATCAAGTAGCAGCACCCCGCAGTATCCTGGCGCCCGCGCTCGTTTCGATCGGTCTGCTCCTGGCCGCCCGGCTGGTGGTCCTGCGGCAATGGGGTCTGCGGATCCTGGCCCCCATTGTTCTGGCCGTTGCGGTGGCCGTCTCGGCATGGATCGTCCATCCCCTCGGGTACAGCGCGGCCGAACCTCGTCCCACCGCCGTGCGCACCTGCTCAGGCACCCAGCCGCGGGTATGCCTGTGGCCCGAGCAGCACGACGCCGCCACGGACGTAGTCACGTGGGCGACGGACGCACACACCCGCCTGGCCGGCCTCGGCGTCACCACCACCTCGGAGCTGTCCCCGCGATCGTCCACGCCGACTTCCAACGAGATCCGCTCTCTTGTCGCAACGAGTGCTCTGCCGCAAGACATCCCCGAATGCGCCAAGCACGGTGAATGGCCGGGAAGCCGGGCTCTCGGGCCGCTCACGGTATGGCTCGCCATCAACGCGGGAGCGGACTCCCAGGTCGTCACATCCGGCTATGCGCCAGACGAAGCCGCAGTCGCCACCCACATCCTCGAACGTCCCCGACATGACCAGTTGGCCTGGTTCCAGCAGAACGCGAAAACGCTCACCCGGTGCGACCTGCAGCCCGTTCTCGACCCCAAACGTTTCTGATCCTGCCACCACGAGCCAACCGATAGAGAGAAACATTCATGGACTGGTGGCTTCACGTCCGCCGGGTGTACGCAGTATGTGTCGGGCTGGCCGCCTGCCTGGTACTTGGTACTGTCGCCGATTCCATCCAGGTACCAGTGCCGGTCGTAGTGGGCGGACTCTCCTTCTCGTTCCCTCTGCCCTTCCTGCTGCCGCTCGCCCCGGTGTGCCTCATCCTGTACGGACAGTCCCGTGGAGACAACGCCATCGAAGTAACAGCCGTGCGGCCGGTAAAGCTATGGGACACGGGGTTCATGACGGCCTGCGCGGTATTGATGCTGGTCGGAGGCTGGCTCGCATCGTCCACAACCGGCCACACCCTCGCCGCAGGCATGGCCCGCAACTTCCTGGGCTACCTGGGACTCGCCCTGCTGCTGCGCACCATTATCAGCGTTCATGTCGCGGCCACAAGCGTCACTCTCTTTCCAATCGCTTGCGCAGCCTTCGGCGTTCACCACGGCGTCCCCGCAACGTGGGCGTGGCCACTACACGAGCCCACCTACCTACCGGCATTCATCGCAGCCGCCGCCCTGGGAGCCATCGGACTGGCCGTCGCCGCACTCCCTGTTTCCACCGTTTGCTACACAGACCCCCTGCAGGGAAGCTAGCCTCGACGTGGACGCCCGCCTCAGCCCCTCCCGTGCGCGGGGCGACGGCGCCCGCGGCGTGGACGACGCGGGTGCCGAGCCGTCAGGCGGGCTGGACGGTGATGGTGCAGAGGCGCTTGGTGGCCCGGGTCAGGGCTACGTACAAGTCCCTTTCCCCACCGGGGCGGGCCGTGATGATTTCCTCGGGGTTCATGACGACGACCCCGTCGAATTCCAGGCCACGCGCTTCGGACGCCGGCACGATGCGTGCGTGGTCGGCGATGCCCCGGGCCGTCAGCTCGCTCACCCTGGTATCGGCGCAGATCACTCCCAGGAGTTCGCCCGGGTGCGCGGTGCTCTGGGCGCGGAGTTCCTCGACAACGGCGGTGACCAGCCCGTCCGCCGGTGTGGTCACCGTGCGCGGGCTCCCACCGCTTCGCAGTGACCGTGTGGGCTTCTGGTCCGGAGCGATCCGCGTGAGCAGGTCCCGGACGCTGTCCAGGATCTCCTGTGTGGTGCGGTAACTGACGGTCAGGTTGTGCAATTTGAACCGCGGTCCGACGTGCGGGCTCAGCGCTTCCTTCCAGTCGCGTGCCGTCGCGGCCGGGCCCGCCTGAGCGAAGTCGCCCACCAGCGTCATCGCCCGCGCCGGACAGCGGCGGACGATCATCCGCCACTGCATGGCGGTCAGTTCCTGCGCCTCGTCGACGACGACGTGCCCGTACGTCCGCTCGGGAGGGCCGTCGACCAGGCTCGCCGCCTCGTCCAGCAACGGCACGTCGGCTTCGGTCCACGGGTCCTCCGGGCCGCGCAGCAGAAGGGACCGCTCCTGCGTGGTCAGGCGGGGCAGGTGCTCGGCGAGGGCACCGGCGTCCGTCAGGAGCGCCTCCACGAGGTCACCGGGCACCAGTCGCGGCCACAACTTCTCGACCGCCCGGTCGACGGCGGCGTCGTCGAGGAGATCGGCTCGGATGGTGTCCAGGTCCAGCTCGTGGACCGGACCCGGGTCGGCCGCCCCTTCGGCCCGGCGCTGGGCGACTCCCGTGAACCGGTCGAGGTTCAGGCCGGTCATCCTTTCGGCATCGGCGTCGATCTGCTCCAGGACGTCGCCCATGTCCCGTTGCATCGCGTCGGTCACGGCGTCGACCAGGAGTTCCTTGAAGACCTGGCGCGCGGGGTTGTGCCCCGACACTGCCGACAGGGCGGCGTCGCGTGCCACGGCGACTTCCCCGCCGGAGAGGTGCACCAGTTCCCGTCCGACCCGCACGGTGAAGTCACCGGCGGGGGCTTGGTGAACGCGCAGCAGGCCGGCCAGGGCGTCGGCGAGGTCGGAGCTGCCCTTCAGACGCATCGTCTCGAGCGGGCCCGCCGTGTCCGTGGACACTCCGGCCAGTTCCTGGCAGGTCGCCAGAGCGACGTCGTTCTCGCCGAGAGAGGGAAGCACCTGGGAGATGTAGTCGAGGAACCTGGCGTTCGGGCCCACGACCAGGACACCCTCCTCCGCGGCGCGCGGGAAGGCGTACAGGACGTAGGCCGCCCGGTGCAAGGCGACCACCGTCTTGCCGGTGCCGGGTCCGCCCTGCACCACGGTCACCCCGCGGTGGGCGGAGCGGACGATCTCGTCCTGCTCGGCCTGCAGCGTCGCGACGGCCGCGTGCATCCTGCCCGTGCGCCGTGCCGACAGGGCCTCGGACAACGGGCCGTCCCCCACGACGTCCTCGTCGGCCGGGGCGGAGCCGTCCAGCAGTTCGTCGCTCACCGAGACGACCGTGCGCTCCTCGATGCGCAGGTGCCGGCGCCGCCGCAGGCCCATCGGGTGGACCGGCGTCGCCTCGTAGAAGGGCCGCGCCGCGTTCGCGCGCCAGTCCACGAGCAGAGGCAACTCGTCCTCCTCCCGCTGCAGTCCGATCCGCCCGATGCGCAGGGCCATGCCGTCCGCCCAGTCGATGCGCCCGAAAATCAGCCCCTTCTCGGCGCCCTCCAGGCGGCCGATCTCCTTGGTCAGACGCTCGGTGGCGATTTCCCTCTCGTACGCCTCACCGGCGCTGTCCGCCGAGGCCTTCAGCACACTCGCTCGACTTGCTCGCACCTCGGAAAGCCGCTCGGTGAGCAGCTCGTACAAGGAGGACACATACTCCTGCTCCGATTTCACCGCACGCACAGCGGAATCATTCATGTCCCACAACAGAGGGTCTCCTTCGGTTCGGGCCACACCGGCATATGTCACGTTGATGCGCATTCGCTCCGCGGACCCTGCGACGGAATACGTCACGACCGATCGTATGGCGTATCACGCATTCCTCCGTTCCGTATCTCACTGCTGATCTCACTGCTGGCGCTCCGACGCCCGTCCGCCTCATGGGCGAGCCCGGCCTCGGGTGCCGGAGACGTTCTGCCGCGCGGACAGTCCGGATCACACGGTGGATCGGGGCTCGGCGCTGCGGGCCTCTTCGTGGTCCGGCTCCGGTGCCGGGCCCTTCTTCTTTCCGGCAGCGGGCAGGGTGAACAGCAGCACAGCGGCCGCGAACAGGGCGATGAGCATGATCCAGACCGCGCCGACGTGCATGGCATGGACGAACACGTGATCGGCGGCCCGCGCGGGAGTGGGCTGGTCGACAGCGGTGGCGACATGCCGAGCCTGCTCCGCGGAAACCCGGGCGCGGTCCCGCAGGTCCTCCGGGAGATCGCTGAGCGAGGGTTCGATCGCGCCCCGATAGGCGACGACATGATCGTGCCGCCCACCGCGATGCCGATCACACCGCCGACCTGCCGTGCCGTGTTGGTGACGGCCGACCCGGCACCGGACCGTTCCAGCGGCAGGCCGCTGATCAGCGCTCCGGTCACCGGGGGGCCATGACCATGCTGACGGAAAGGCCCTGCATCTGCAGCAGGATCTCGATCCAGACGAGCGGTGTGTGCAGGTCGAGGAATCCGACCGTGCCGAAGCTGAGCGCCGCCACGGTGATCGCCGGTACGGCGACGGGGCGCAGCGACCATCGGCTGACCAGACGTGCGCCCAAGGGCGCCCCGACGACAGCGCCGATCGCGGTCGGCACGTCGGCCAGGCCGGCCTTCATCGGCGAGTAGCCCAGCGCGCCCTGCATGTGGAACGCGTTGCAGAAGGTGACGGCGGCCACGGAGAAGAGCAGCAACGCCATGGACGCGTTGCCCCCGCCGAACACCCGCTGCGCGAGCATCCGGGAATCGAAGCTCGGCTCCTTGACCCGCAGTTCGACGAGCACGAAGGCGACCATCAGGACAAGTCCGGCCGCGATCGGCATGCAGACGTCCATACGACCCCAGCCGTCCACCTGCCCCGCGCGGATCAGGCCGTAGGTCAGTGCCGCAAGTCCGCTGATCGACAGCAACATCCCGGCCGGGTCCATCGGCCGCACGACAGGGCTGCGGAAATTGGGGACCAGCAGGATGATTCCGGCCAGTGCCACGACGACGGGAACGTTGACGAGGAAGGCCGAACCTCACCGGAAATGACTGAGCAGTGCTCCCGCCAGCACCGGGCCCGCTGCCATTCCGAAACCGGTGGATGCCGAAGAAATAGTGATTGCGGTCGCCCGTGCGGGGCCACTGAAGGTTCACAAGAGCATGGCGAAGTTGACGGGTATGATCAGTGCGGCGCCGACTCCCATCGCGGCCCGGGCGGCGATCAGTTGGCTCGCATCGCCCGCGTACGCCGCCCGAATCGAGGCCGCGGCAAAGACCACCGAGCCGACTGCGAGTACATTCCGGTGGCCGAAACTGTCGCCCAGTGCGCCGGCGGTGAACATCAGAGTGGCGAGGACCAGGGTGTATGCGCCCGTAGCCCACTGCAGCTCAGCCGGGCTGGCGCCCAGTCCATGGACCGGGTCGGCAGGGGTCTCCAGAAGAATGCTGAGGACGGTGTTGTCCAGCCAAATAAGCAGCGAGCAGACCATGAGAACGGCAAGAATCAACCGCTGCCTGGACTTCGGCAACGTCGGAGGCACTGTCTTGACCACCTTCGAATATCGGTCGGCGGAAGTTTGAACGACGGGACTGTAAGCAAACAGCACTACGCTGTCAATCTTGGAGTTCTTCGCCGAAACCGTTGCGACCGAACGAACTGTATGCCTCTGCCAGATTTGCGGACCGGGCTGTTTTGTGCCTCCGCCGGATTTGCAAGGTCAGTGGTTTTGTGGCACCGATGAATGCGGGCCGACGAATTACACGCCTCCGGTGAGCTGTCGTGCCGCGTCACCCGTGCCCCTCCCGGGCAGGGATGATGTCGGCCACGCGGCGAACGTTCCGCCGACCGTCCGGTGCGTCCATCGGCCCTC
The DNA here is from genome assembly GCF_041380215.1 of Streptomyces pimonensis. Taxonomy (NCBI): domain Bacteria; kingdom Bacillati; phylum Actinomycetota; class Actinomycetes; order Kitasatosporales; family Streptomycetaceae; genus Streptomyces; species Streptomyces pimonensis. The sequence continues at coordinate 74,835 of NZ_JAHWZY010000031.1, read as the reverse complement.
CGTGCCTGCCCGTCGGCACGGGGCCGTTCGCCCATCAGTGGCGAGTCGCGCGAATGACGCCGGATGCTCCGCGCGGACACCCGAGCACGCCGCGTGGGCGGCGGCCGGGCCTGTCCGGGGCTGTCATGCGTCCTCGTTCCCCGCGCCCGACGGTTCGGACATCACTGGTCGGCGAGCGCATCGAGCCGGCGGCGGAGGTGTGCGGCGGCCTCTGCCACGTGGTCCTCGATGATCGAGAAGTGATCCGCCTCGATGTGCACGACCGGTCCACGGTGTTGCCAGCCGGGGGCGGGTGCGACGCCTGCGAATCCGCTCAGCGCCGTGATGGCCCGCAGATTCAGCCTCGGCGCGGCGATCGGCTCGGTCTCGCGCTCGGGGTACATCCGCACATAGCCGCCCATGGCGACCAGGCCGTGGTCGTCGACGGGGGTCAGCGGAGCTTGTCGGTGACGATCACCCTCGGCACCGAGCAGGTCGTCTTCAGCACTTCACGGAAGAACCGCCTGGCCGCAGCGGTGTCCCGCCGGCGCTACGGCCAGGACGTCGAGCACGTTGCCGTCCTGGTCGACGGCCCGCCCCAGGTAGTTCTGCTCACCGTTGATCTTGATGAAGACCTCGTCCAGGTGCCACTTGTCACCGGGCCGGGGCCGCCCGCAGCGCAGCGCGCCGGCGTAGGTCTGCCCGAACTTGGCACACCACCGGCGGACGGTCTCATGGGAGACGAGCGCACCGCGCTCGAGCATCAGCTCCTCGACCTCGCGGAACGACAGCGGAAAGCGGAAGTACAGCCACACACAGTGGGAGATCACCTCGGCCGGGTACCGGCGCCCCTCGTACGACGGAGACGTACCGCCCACGAGCAACCCCCTCCACCGTGACCAACCCGAGAACCATCCCACCCGGCCAGCCAACGTGACAGTGCTCCGTCGAAGCCTTCGACGCCTCACCGCTCACCGTGCGCGAGTTCGTTAAGCAGCCGAGGCAAGCAAACGCGGCGTCGCTGGCGTACTGCCCTCGGGAAGGGTGCAGCCGTCAGGTCCTTCCGGAGGGGCTGCAGGAGCCCGGAACGGGACGCTCCGACGCAGGAGGGGAGCGAGCGCTCCTCGCGAGGCAGCCGCCCGGCGCGGGGCCGCCTCAGCCCACATTTTCAGGTAATCGTCTTGCTGGTTCGGCAAAAGAAGTGGCCCCGCTGGTGGGGGCGAAGCACGGTGGGCCACATGGACACGGAAGAGAGGGAGTGTTCAGTCAACGGCCCTGTCGCACATCCGGTGGTAACGGATCGTGCACGTCGAGCACCCTTTCCTTGCGGAGGGTAAGAGTGGCGCTCTGGTCTCGGTGCTTCGAGGTGAACGGCATCACGCCGGGACGCCGGTCCGGTGTCCCGGCGAACTCTCACGACCAGACGCCAGGTCGATCGGTCGATTCCGGAGAGGGCCGACTGCGGGAGCGTAGGCCTGCGGGTTTGTGATCGATGACCTGTCCGTCGCCGTCATGGCTCCCCGTCACCACCGAATGTACGACAGGGCCGTGTATTTGACACACCCTGACCGGTGGGCGTCATGTCCGTCCCGTTAGCGCGCCTTTGCATCGTCGTGCCGGGCTGGGCGTGGGTGCCTCGGCCTTGGACTGGATGCTTAGCGACGTCGGGGGATCAGCCCGGCGTCGTGTCAGTGCCGTGCCGTAGGTTGTCGGGGATCGGGCGTTCCTGGCGACGAGGGGATGAGGGTGCGCAGGCCGGTTGAGGGCGAGGTTCATGTTCACTACGGCCAGATCTATGTCGAGAGCGATTCGGATAGCTTTGGCCCAGGCCTTCCGGAGTCGTTTGCCGGGCAGAGTGCCGGGTTGTGCGGGGCTGCGGTACCGGGCGCGCTGTGGTTGTCGACCGGGCTGCACACGGGCAGCGTCGGCTTCACCGTCGAGGTGCACGACCAGGCCCCGCCGCTGGACCCGGCGTGGGAGGACGTCGTGGAAGCGTCCTTCCGCCCCGTCTCGGCCGGCAGCGCTCTCATGCAATGGGCGGGGGAGGCCTCCTGGGACCTCGACCTGGAAGAAATCGACTACCGGGTGCGCTACTGCGCCCAGGGCATGGACGAGGCACACCGCCAGGACACCCGACTGGACGACGAGCCGCAACTGGACTGCTACTTGCTGCAGTTCTGGCCCGCTCCGCCCGCACCGGACCGCGTTCTGAAGCAGACCTCGGCGACGGCCGCGTACTGGCACGACTACGCCCGCCGGCAGCCCGCCCCACCCACACCGGCCGAACGCGCCGAAGCCGAACGCCAGGCCCGCCTCGCGCGGGAACAAGCCGAGGAGGAACGCCGGCTCGCCCACGAGCGGTGGCAGTGGGGCGGACGATCCCCGAGCCGGGCCCTGCGCGAGGTCGGCGGCAACGTGCGCGGCCTGCTCGCCTTCGACCCGGCCCTCGTCCACGCCATCGACGCCGCCGGCCCCGAAGTCCAGCGGGCAACAGCGCTGCTGGCCGCACGCCGTGCCTGTGAGGCGGCCGGGCTCACCGACCTCGACTGGATCGCCGCAGGACTTACCGCCCTGGCCCAGGGCCGCCCGCTGCCGCCACCCCTCGACGACCCGGCCCAGGCATGGCGGACTCTGGAAGCGGACCCACGTGTCCCTGACAGAACGGTCGGCCGGGCCGTCCCGCCCGAACGGCCTCCCTTCCAGCCACCCGCCCGCAGTGACACGCACACACCGATGCCCAAGCCCATGTCGCTCCCGCGGATCACAGGTCCCGCGGCCGCCCTGGTGAAGCCGCCGGACCGTGCCGCACCACCGGCACCGCAGCCCGGGGAAGCGGCGCCGTACACGGTGAGGGTCACGTTCGGCGAGCCGGACCCGTCCTTGCGGATGTCCCAGCCCCACATGGCCCTGCCCGCGCTGCTCGACGCCGCCGGAGCCGACCCGCTCCAGGCTGCCCTGGACGCGGTGTACGCGGCCGTGGCCGCCTACGGCGAGGACTACCGGACCCTCCTGCAAGAGATCCGCTCCGCATGCCGGGAGCTGTGAAGGGAGCTGGGCCGCGGCCCCGTGCCGCCGGTTCCATGACCTTGGGCAAGCCGCCCCGTACCAGGCCGGTACGGGGCACTCCCCGCTGGCCGGGAGCCTGGAGCGTACGGCATGTGCACGGAGGATGAGTCTCGCTGTGTGTCGGCCGCACCCACCCGAACCGCACACTCCTGCACAAGGTGACCACGTTCGATGCCTCCGCCCGCGGCGCCGGGGACCGGCTCGATGACGTGACGCGGTGAGCGCAGCACGATCACCAGCAGGCCGATCCGCTGTCGCCGGACAGGGGCACTATCGACCTGGCCAGTCCTGACTTGCCGGGGGCCGACTGCTGGGTCAGGTGACAGTCCAGTCGCGCAGCTGCCGGGCGATCCGGGCGACGCCGAGCGCACCGGAGGCCGTGTCACGTACCAGTACGACGGCGGCCTTGGGCGGGTAGTTGAGGGCGTGCGCGTTGAGGGCCAGGTAGGCCTCGGTCGCGTGCCAGGCGAACGCCTCGTTCGAGTGTTCCAAACACGGCAGCTTCGCCAGGGTCTGCAGCAGCGCGGCGGCCTTGAGATACAGCGATCCGTAGACGTCCCGCTCCATCGCCCGGGCGTTGACCCGGGCGACGGCCGCATACAGCGGCCCCAGGTCGTCGACCTGCGGATCACCCTCGAGCAGCTCAGCGGCGTGCAGCAGGAACGTGACGTCGAGCGGGTGGAGAGATTCCTGCTCACTCACGCGGCGCGGCCCTGTTCCTGCCGCTGAAGCTCTCGCAGCGCCTCCTGCTCGCTCACCCGCTGCTCCGCGCCGACATCGATGCTGCTGGGCTCGGCCGCGAAAGCCGCGCCGCTGCGGGCCATGGACGCCTTGAAGCCTTCCAGGAACCGCTGCTCCACCGCGGTCGCCCGGTCGTAGGCGGCCGAGAGGATGTACTCCTGCATGCTGACCCCCGCCTGCTTGGCGGCCGCCGCGATGGCCGCCCGCTGCGCGGGGTCGGGGAAGCGCAGGTTCATCGCTTTGGGATCCGACATGGCACCCACGGTACCAGTGGTACCATCCAGATGCCACTACCAGGAACGCCCGCCCTGATGGAGACATGAAGACTGGGTGTGACAGGTGACGCGTGCCGTTCAGGGCGGGTTCAGGAGACCGCGCCGCTCGGCCCACTGGGCGATGGCCCCGGAAGTGCACTCGGAGAAACCGGTGGGGTCGAGTGAACCGCCCCGGACTCGGTAGAGATCTCAGGCCGGGGTGGTCACCTGGGGGTTTCGTGGGTTCTGTGCAGTAGTTACTTCGTATTCACGGCCGCGACGTGCACATGCTTGTGAGTATCGACGCCGATCACGACGTGCCCGGACCTGTGCTGCTCGTTGTTGTCCACCGCGTTCCCTTCGGTCGGTAGCGTGGGGTACACGCCGCCACCGGCCGGAGGGACAGGACTGTCACGGGGACGCTTTGACGAGTTGGCTCCAGGCTCCTCTAAGGTCACGTCCGTCCGGCGGCAGCGCTTGTTGCGTGCCCGGCCGGACGGTCGACAGATCAACGCCAGGACACCCGTGGGGTCGGCCGTAGGCAGGAGTCGGACCGTCACGGCCGGGACTACCCGATCCCTGCGGGATCCGGTACGAACAGACTGACAGTCGCAGGCGTCGCCGACCGAGCCGATGGACGCGGCGATGCCGGCGGCCTGAAGATGCTCGGCGGGCTTGAACGAGGTGTACTGCCCGGCGGCCGTCACGCGGTGGGATCCACGTTCCACTCCGCGGGCAGATCGCTGCCGCAGAAGACGCAGACGAAGTCGTCCTCGCGCACAATGGTGTGCTCCTGGCAATCAGGGCACCGCCGGAACACCACCTCGTGGGTGAAGCCGGAGGGCCGCCGGAGCTCTACCGCGTCCAGAGCACGGGCGACCTCCGCCCAGGAACTGACGTCCGGGCAGTACCCGGTGGACTGGTTGCTGACCTCGCTCACAGCCCACCGGTCCGCCTCGTGCACGAAGCTGATCTCGCCAGCACTCAGAACCATGTCTCCGCCGGCACAGGCCACGTGCTCGCTTCGCCGCGGCGCCAGCCGAAGCACCCCGTCCGTGCCGACCACGAAGGTGAACGGTTCGGTCAGCTCCGCTGTCGATTGCTCCACGATCCAGCCATCGAAGTCAGCCGCCGAGCCGACCCGACGCCCGCCGTCACCAGGACAGAGCGCAGCCCTCAGCTCGGCCGGCCCGACATATCGATAACTCCGTCCCCACCCACTCACGTCAGCCAACCTAGAGCACTTCCGACATACGCCTTAGCCGGCGAGCGGCTGGGCAGCCGCTCGCGGCCCGCCGTCCGGGCGGGTCAGATGCCCATGGAGGCCATCTCGATGGGTGAGCGGTAGTTAACCGCGGCGGTGACCACGCAGGCGCGGTAGGTCCGGTCACTCCTGACGGCCAGGAAGTAGTCGCGAAGGTTCTTCCAGTAGTTGACCAGATAACCGAGTCCGGGAACGAAGCCGGCCGGGCGCGGTACGAGGGCAAACGCTTCGCTGCACTTGAGGATCTCGCCGGTGGCCGTGGACAGTACGTCGGCCACCTCCGCGTTCATGTTCCAGCCGACCGCCAGCTCGGGCGTCCAGATGGCACCGGCGATGGCCCGCAGCTGCTCCTGCTCCTCGGGCGTGGGGTCGCTCATCGCGATCGACTGCGCGGCCGGCGGTGCGCCGGCCGGCGGACCGCCGGCCGCTGCCGCGGCCGGTCCCGCCATGGCCGTCGCAACCAGGACCGCCGTCAGCGCGACGGCGATCCTGGTGCCCCTGCCTCTCCTGCGCCCGCTGCCTGTGGTCACCGTGTGTCCCTCCCATGGATGACTGCCCCCACGCGGAGGCCGTCCGAAGATGACATGGTGCGGACAAGGTGGTCAACGGTGACAATCGCGCCACACGCCCTCATGATCCGGCCGGGACCTGAGCGCGCTCCGACCGCTCTCAAGGGCTGCCCGCGGTGACCAGCCACGAGGTGCTGCGCAACCAGACCGTGCCGTCCACCGCCTGAGGGGCTGCCGATCATTGACCTGTCGTCTTGCTCCTGCTGTTGGAGTTGCTGCTTTGGGCGGCAACTCGGGCTCGGAGGTCCTTGCGGAGAGCCCGGTTGACGTCGGGATTTCTGTCGGGCCGGTATGAGGTGATCGGCATGTATCCCTGTGCGCGGTAGAGCGCCAGGGCTGCGGTGTTGGCGACGCCGGTCTCCAGTTGGGTGCACGTGGCGCCCCTGCGTTTCGCGTCGGCTTCCAGGCGCAGCAGGATCTCCCGCCCCAGGGACTGGGCACGGGCTTCCGGGCGGACATACATCCGTTTGATCTCTGCGGTCCGCGGGTCCAGGAACCGCCATCCGCCGCACCCGAGCGCATTGCCGTGTTCGTCTTGCACCAGTAGGAACAGCCCACACGGGGGCGCGAACTGGAAGACGGGGGTGTCGGCCGGGTCGTCGGCGAAGCCGTAGATCGAGCGTTGTTCGTCGTGAAGGCCCAGCAGAAGCTGTTGGACTCCCGGATCGTCGTAGGAAGCGGGGGTTGTCGTCCATGCTGACCGCAGACCTGGACGAGCGGTGTGTGTCATGAGCCTGATAATGCCCGGTCCACGGTGTCCAGGACATCGCTTCGTCCGGCGGACCGCAGGGGCCGGGCCGCGCTGCGACGGACATGGCGCAGAAGCGCCCGGCATCTGAGCGATTCGACGCCCTGCGGGTGTTCGACGACGGCGGTCAGGGTGTGCGGTTGTCCCGGCGTCCCGGGCGAGGAGGCCGGTGCGGGCGAGGTGGATTCCGTGCAGGACGGCGGACCGCCGACAGCGGTCCGGTGGATTCTTCGAAGGGGTCGCTGCACCGCTGGGTGCTTGCGCGGACGGGGCGAGGTCATGGCGGTGCCGTTCTTGCGGCAGGCCCCACGATCCGGTGCCGGTCGGGCGGCCGGATCCGCGCGGCGGGCGCTGTGGGTGACGCGGCGCGTGTGGGGCCTGCCTGTCCGGGTCGGTCGTGGGCTGACGCGGCGCTCGGCCGGGTACCGGAACAGCGCGATGAGGAGGAGACGGCGCCCCCGCATGACGGCGAACGTCCTGTCCAGGTCGTGGAACGGCCGGTTTGCTGAGGCCTGGTCCCTTACCGGGCAGCGGGAGGGGTCTTCGGGTCGAAGACGTTCTGCGGCGTGCTCGGCCGGGCAGTGGATGCCCGGTGCAGTACCTGGGCGAGGTCGCGGTGTATGCGGTCGGCTTCCCCGCGGACCTGGACGGGGACGTCGCCGCGTTCGGCCACGAGGCGGTCGTAGACAGGGGTCTGCTGGAACACGGCGGCGGTTTCCCTTCGGTGGGCGGTTCGCGGACTGGCGCAGCATACGGGCTCAGCTCACGCCCCGCCGGGGAAGACGGCCTGCTTCGTCGAGGCCGTCGAGGAGGTCTCCCGCGCCGTCGCCGGTCTCGCCGCGCTCTGCTCCCCCACCAGTAGGGCTTGATCAGGTTCGTATGGCTATGGGTATGTCGCGGTGGCAGATGGGGCAGGCGCCGGTCCAGGTGGCAAGGAGTGTCTGCAGTTCCCGGACGACTTGGTGGAGACTCAGGTCGGCATCGGGTCTTCTGGGTCTCGGGCCAGTCGCTGCAGGGTGCAGAAGGCGTGGGCGGCGGAGACGAGGGTGACGTGGTGGTGCCAGCCGGCCCAGGTGCGGCCCTCGAAGTGGGCCAGTCCCAGGGCCTGATCGCCGTGGTGACGCCTGTTGAAGCGACAGACAGGGCATTTCGCGCCCAGAACAGTCACCACATCCCGGGCAGTGACCCAGCCCTGGGGACCGAGCCAGGGCCGCTACTCGCGCCCATGGCCGTTCCGGTCCTGTTCGAGGAGGGAGCGCGCCGCGTCCGTGCAGCGGATGGCTGAGCCGGCGCTGATACCGAGGACGGCGGCCAGCTGAAGCGGGTCGGGCCCGCGGCTGAGGACTCATTCCGGCCGGAGGTCCACGCGGAGACGGTCGAGGGTGGCGTTGTGCCCGCGGAACGGGTTGGAGAGGACATGGGTCCCGGCGAAGGTTGTGTCAGGGCTGGTGCTTTCCGGAGACCACCGCGATTCTCCAGACGGAGGTTCTCCGCCGGTGACCTGGATGGTGAGGTGCTGGGGTTTTTTGTCCTCGTGGACGACGCCCATGGTGTGGACCCCGTTGCACGTGACCGGGTGGGGGTCGCTGTTGTCCCGGTCCGCGACCGAGACCTCACCCTTGCCCTGGCATGCCGCGTAGAGGGTGTAGGCGCCTTCCTGCGGGGTGAACTCCGGCAGCTCCTGGTCCTTGTTGCCGGTGGTCTCGGCCATCAGGACCTGCGCGTTCTCGGGCAGGTCCAGGCTGGGCGGCTGTGTGGCGGGGACCTGTGTGGGCCTGCCGGAGGACGCGGCCGGAGCGGTGGGGCTCGGGCGCTTCGCCTCGGGCTCGTCGGAGCAGCCTCCGGCGAGGAACAGTGTGGCCACGGCGGCAGCGGTGAGTGCGGAGCGACGCAACGGGGTCTCCCGGGAGTGAGGGCGGGACGCCCGGCCCTGGTGTCAGGGCCGGGCGCCAGGGCCAGTTGACGCGCCGGCCTTCGCGGCAGGGGGCCCGGACGGTCATGTACTGCTTGCTGGCCCTCTGGCAGGCGCTGCCGTGGTGGGCTCAGGAGCCGACGAGTTCGTCGAGCAGGGCAAAGACCAGCGTGTCGAATGGGCGTGCACCATCGCTGTAGGTGTTCACCATCATCATCACCGCCGTTCCGTTCTCCCGGTCGAACGCCGCACAGGTGCTGAAGCCGTAGGTGCCGCCGTTGTGCCAGGTCATCGTCCGGCCGTCGGACAGCGAGCCGAAGTGCCAGCCGAGCCCCAGCCGCAGGCCCGTGGCGGGGTCGGTGAAGTGGTGTCGCTGGGTCAGCTCGATCGCGTCCCGCAGCGGCGAGCGCTCCGGGCGCAGCTGGGCATCCAGGTAGCGGAGCATGTCGTCGACGGTGCTGTACATCGAGGTGCCCGCGCCGCTGAGGACGCGGTCGCGCCAGTCGGGGACGGCCTTCCCGGCCATATGGCCGACGGCCTTGCGGGAAGCCATGTCCGGCCGCAGGGTCGTGGTCGTGTCCCACAGGCCCAGTGGTGCGGCCACCCGGCGCTGCAGCATCGCGTCCACGCCGTCGAAGGCCAGCGCCTGGCCGAGCAGTCCGAAGCCCAGGTTGGAGTATGCGTACGCGCTGCCCGGCTCGTTGTCCAACGGGGTCTGGCGCAGGCCAACGGCCAGGTCTTCCAGCGTGTAGTGCGCGTACGGGTTGTACGGGTCCGCCTGGGTCAGGAGGTCGGCGGGGAGGGTGGGCAGGCCGGAGGAGTGGGTCGCCAGGTCGCGCAGGGTGATCCGCCGCGTCTTCCCTCGTGGGACGGTGAACCCGGACGGCAGGCTGAGCGGAGTGTCCAGGCGCACCGTACCCGCACCCACCGCGCGCGCCAACGCGGTGGCGGTGAGCGTCTTGCCGATCGAGCCGAGCTGGAACACGGTCCTGCCGTCGGGGACGCGTCCGTCCCGGCCGGCACCGACCACCTGCCGCCGGCCACTGCGGATGACGCCGAATACCGCGCTCGGGGCGCCGGCGGCCAGCGCGCGGTCGAGGTAGGGCCGCACCCGCGCGGCCAGGCCCCCTCCAGCCGCCATGGCCTTGCCCGGTAACAGTGCCACACCGGCTGCGGCCGCCGCCGTGCCCAGCACCCTTCGTCGGTCCATGGTCCACTCCTTCGTCGCCCGGTACGGCGTGCGGACGCGCACGCCGGCACTGCCAACTCTGGCAGGGCGTCAGGCAGTTGACAGGAAATTTTTTCGCAGCATCCTCCTCCGGACACCATCAATGTCTGTTCTGTGCCATCTGGAAGTGCCGGTGCGGGGCGGGGACCGGAAACCTTCCGGCCGTTTTCCTGACGCTCTGTCGAATTCGACAATGCCGTACCGCGCGTTCCGCAGGGTGCTCAGCCGACCCGTGGGCGTGGGCGGAGACAGGGGTTCGTTCCGTAAAGTTCTGAGGCCGGAACCGCCTCCGGCCGGTCCCACCGCACGAGTTCCCGGAGTGACGCGATGCCCTTGCCGACCGAGGCCCCGGACCCGTACACGATCCTGCAGGGATGGCTGTCCGGGATCTACCTGCGGCCCGACGGCCAGGAGGTCCGGGGCCGAGCCTGGGGCGACGACACCCGCTACCGCTACGGACTGCTGCTCGCCGGCATCGACGCCCCACCCGGATGGCGGCAGGACTGGTTCACCCATATCGGCCGTCTCGTCTGGCACTTCAAGCCCTCCCACATCCAGGACTGGGCCATCCGGCTCACCAACCTCGACGGCAGCCCCATGGCCGCCGCCTCCCGGGGCCGCGCCGTCTCCGCCGTCCGCTCCTTCTACGCCCACTGCACCGAGGACCTCGGAGCCGCCCACTGGAACCTCCCCCCGCGCCGCGCACTGGCCGGACCCACCCCGCCCGCCGGACGCGAGAGCCTCACCCGGTTCCAGACCGACGCGCTGCGTACCGCCGCCGACCGCTACCGCGGCCCCCACGCCGAACGCGCCCGGCTCGCCGTCTACATGACCCTCGCAGGACTGCGCCCCGGCCAGTCCATCGCCGTGATCCTCCAGCACATCCAGCGCGACAACGCCGCCGGCCCCACCTGGCGCCTCCCCGCCAAGAACAACAGCGCCTCCGCCGTCACCCGGCCCCAGCCCGTCCCCCGGCCGGTGGTGTGGGCACTGGACGAATACCTGCCGGTACGCACACACAAAGCCCCCCACTCCACCGGGACGACAGGCCCCCTGCTCCTCTCCCGCACCGGACGCGCCCTGGACCGGGTCACCTTCCCCCGCCTGCTGCGCGGCGTCGCAGCCACCCACCCCGACCTCGAGGACATCGCCCCCACTCTCCTGCCGGACGTCGTCGCGCACTCCCCCTCCCCCTTCGCCGACGAAACGAGCACCGGCGGGGACCGGCAGTGACCCGGCACCCGGCCGCACTCCGGTCCCCGAGAACGGCCAGGCGATCACCGAGACCGACCGGCCGTCCCCGCCGTCGCTGCTCCGGACGCACGGGGCCCCCTACGGCCGGTTCGAGCCGGACAGGGACGGCCGCCCGGAACCGGCCCTGACCACCACGGCCAGGGCCGTACAGCCCGCGAGGACGAGGCGACACCGGCCGGGACGTGACGCCGCGGTCCCAGGCCGTGTCCCCACAGGAGTGGGGACAGGCGTGGGGCGCTTCACCGGTGCCCGTAGACTCATGACGTGGCATTCATGAGCACCCCGCACTACTGCTTCCTGTGATCGGAAGGCGTTGAGGACGAGGCCGGACGGCGTCGCCCTCCTCGGTGTGCCTGCTGCGTGAACCACCTTCCCGACGCTGCCCGTCTCCCCCTGAGGCAGTGACGCTCCGAACGCGCGTGCAGGCACGGTCACCTCCCTTCACCCCTGCCAGGAGTGCCTCGTGCCCGTGTCCCTTCCCCCTGCCCTCGAACTCTCCCTCGATCTGCTGCGCTGCCCGACGTGCCGTACGCGCCGCCTGCACTCCGGCCGCGGCGCACTGCGTTGCCCGGTGGGCCACACCTTCGACATCGCCCGCCACGGCTACGCCGGCCTGCTGACGGGCGCTCGCGCCACCAGCGGCGACGACGCGGCCATGGTCCAGGCCCGGGACCGGTTCCTGTCCACCGGCACTTACGCGCCCATCCGCGAAATCGGGGCCCGCCTGGCGGCCGGCACCGAGCCCGAGCGGGCCACGGTTGTGGACGTGGGATGCGGCACGGGCTACTACCTGGCCGGCGTACTCGACCATCTGCCCGGCGCCCGTGGTCTGGGGCTGGACACATCAGCGCGCGCGCTGCGCTCGGCGGCCCGCGCCCACGATCGAGCCGCCGCGATGGCCTGGGACGTCTTCCGCCCCTTCCCGCTGGCCGACGGGACGGCCGATGTCGTACTGAACGTGTTCGCCCCGCGCAACCCGGCCGAGTTCCACCGCGTGCTGCGCCCGACCGGCCGACTGGTCGTGCTCCGTCCCACCGGGCGGCACTTGGCCGAGCTGCGCGGGCGACTGCCCGCGATGGTCACGGTCGACCCGGCCAAGGAACAACGCCTGCACCGGGCGCTCAACCCCTTCTTCGAGGCCGTCGTCACCGAACAGGTGGAGTACTCCGCGATCCTGACCAGGCAGAATGTCCTGGACCTGGTGGCGATGACGCCGAGCGCACGCCACGTGAGCCGTGCAGACCTGGGGAATGACGGCCTCCTGCCCGGTCAGTTCACCGTCTCCGTGCTGGCCACCGCCTACCGGCCCCGGTGGCCGCGAGCGGGCTCATGTGTCTGCTGACCGACGAGCAGTGGGCACGCCTGACGCTGCCCTGCCTTTCCCGCAACGTCGGGAAGGCAGGGCGCCCGTTCGCCGACCACCGTCGCACCTTCGAAGGGGCACCCGCCGATGTCGCACCGGCGTCCCTCGGAGAGATCTGCCGCGCGAGGCGTTCGGAGAGATCTGCCGCGCGAGGCGTTCGACCCCTGGCGGACGGTACGGAAGCGCCATCGCAGAAGATCCGACCCTTGCAGGAGAGAGGGTGCGCGAGCCCATGACGCCGATCACCGCCGCCTGCCCACCGTGCCCTCTCGCCCGGAATGCGGGCCGCCCGCCCGGCCGTCCGTGCGCGCCGCCCGCCTCGCCACCCCTCCCCCCTCCCTTCGCCTTCCGGCCCGCTCCGAAGGCCGTCCGCGGGGGCCGGCCCGGCCCCCTGCGCCCTTCCCGCCCGCCTCGACCTGCCGGCGGAGTGTGCCCGAGCACGACAGGCACCGTCTCCAAGTCACTGCGCCGCATGCAGGAGGCCGGACTGCTCACCCGGGAGCCCGCTGCCCACGACCGGCGGGGCATGGTGGTCAGCCTCACCGATGCCGGCCGCACCCTGCAGGGGCCCCAGTAGTTCTCGCGGAAAAAACAACGTCTCCGTACGCGATCTGCCCCCTGACCAGGTCGAAATGTTCACCGTGTGCGCGCCCCACCGAGAAGTCGGTCAGGGACCACAGCCGGCAGGCGCCTGTCGAGTGATCAGACACGGGCAGGCGGCCCGCCCGCCGAGGAAACCGCCCCCTGCCCCGCACGGAGCGAGGGCGCTCCGGGGCAGCCCTCGCCGCCCGGAGCGACAGGAGCCCTCCGCGAACGCCTCGGCGCCGCGCATGAGCGGCGCATCACCGCGGCGGTCGAGGAACGCACGCACACGCACGCCGACGGGCCGCAGGCCCGCCGGTGCCGCACGGACGCAGATCCCGCCGCTCCGGCCGGTGCACCAGAACCGCCCGCAGAGCAGCCGCGCCGCTCCGGCGTCCTGATGATCCCCATCGGGCTCCTCCTGCTCGCCGAACGCCCGACCGCCTGACCCGCCCGTCCCCACCGCCACCCCTCGCTACCGCTACCGCTACCGGCCTGGAGAACACCCCCGTGGACACCCCGATCCAGCTGGAGCGGGCGAGCGACGCGGTCCGCGGCCGCGTCCAGGACAGCTTCGAGCGGCAGGGCCCGATGGCCCACCTCGGCGCCCGCCTGCCCCGCATCGGTCCCGGCCGCGTCCACATCGTGCTCCCCGCCCGGCCCGAGGTCCGCCGGCAGCACGGTTGCATCCGCGCCGGCGCCGACGGCTACGCGACCCTGATCCCGTTCGGTGAGGACAGCGAGATTCTCACCGTCGAATTCAGGATCTCGCAGTGCTGCCAGGAGGTGAACTGTCAGCCCCGGCTACGACCCGGTCCGCCGCGTGCTCGCACGTACCGCAGCGGTTCCGCACGGAGTGCGCCGCCTGCGGGCAGGGCTCCCTGTGCACGGGCGGGCCGGGGCAAGGGGAGAATAAGATCATGGTGACATGTAGGAAGTGCGGTGCGGAGAAACGTCGTTGGCCCCGTTCCTGTTCCCGGTGCCGTTCCCGGTCGGGCCGAGGGGACACGGCCGCGGACGCTGTCGAACTGACCGTGGAGACGGGACTGCTCGAATGGATCGGGCGAGGGGTCATGGCAGTCGTACGGCTGGTACTGCGCGCGGTCAACTGACCCGGGCCCAGGTCCGGGTCCGGTCCCAGGTCCGGGCCCGGACCCGTCTGGTGGACTCACGACATGACGACACTGCCGCGCCGCTTCCTGCACGCCCTCGACCGGTTCAACGCCGACCACCCCTGGGACCACAACGCCCACTACCACCGGTGGATCATGCGGCAGCTCCCCAGAGGCTTCCGCACAGCCCTGGACGTCGGCTCCGGTACCGGCGACCTGGCCAGGCTTCTGGCCACGCGCGCCACGGCGGTGGACGCGATCGACTCCGACCCGGCGATCGTCGCCCGGGCACAGGAACTGACCCCTCCGGATGCTCCGGTGACCTTCACCGTCGCGGACGCGCTCACCGGGATCCCCGCTGCCTCCTACGACGTCATCACCTGCGTCGCCGTCCTTCACCACCTGCCCTTCACCGACGCCCTCGCCCACTTCCGCCGGCACCTGGCGCCCGGAGGGACTCTGGTGGTCATCGGTCTCTGGCGGGCGCGGACCGTTGGCGACCATCTGCTCGGCGCCGTCGCCCTTCCGCTGAACGCCGCCACGGGCTGGATCAGGAACAAGGGCCGCACACCATGCCCACCGGCCTCGATGACGGCACGGGTCCGACCGGCGACCATGAGCTTTCCCGAGATCGTCCGGGAAACCCGACGCGTGCTGCCCGGTGCACGACTGCGCCGCCGGCTGTTCTGGCGCTACCAGCTGGTGTGGCACCGGGATTGAGCCCAGAGGACCACGCGAGTGGCCCGTCGGGCCGGTCCTGCGCTGCTGGAACCCGTGCGCACGTGGATCACCGGCCAGTCGTCGCATGCCTTCCGAAACACTGCCGGAATGCTGCTCGCCTCCGTGAGCGGGGCCGCTCCTTGGTCCGGCCGCCCTCCCGGACCCAAGCCACAGCTCTCACACGGCCGTATCCGGGTCACCGTCCGCCCTCTCGGACGCAAGGCGCAGCGTTCGCCGGCCGGGCTGCCGTCCCCCCTCCGGTGCCTGTTGCCCGCCCTCGGATGCCTCCCTGACTCCCTGTGAACCGAACAGCCGCTCCACGGGCAGCAGCCTCTCCCCTGTCGTCCCCGCGGCCGGCTCGTTCGCGGTCGGTCCCATGCCCAGTGCTCTACGTGTCATGGGAGGATCTTGCCTTCTCCCTTGAAGCGACGGACCGGCGGCCCGGAGTCACGTGAGGACATTCCCCTGCGGCTCTCTGCCCGACCCCGACGACTCCCCTGTTCAGGTAGCCGAGCGCCCGCAGGAGTCCTTGTCCGTCCGTGCCGGAGCCGCCGGTCCGGGCTCGTGCGTACGCGCCGGGCCAAGTCGGTCCAGGACGCCGGGTGACCGGCGTTCGTGCCCCTGCTGGAGCACAGGGCCGCCCGGTACGGGCGCACCTTCGTGAGGACCGGCCGCTTCCGGCCCGCCCCTCGAGTGTCCTCTCGGGTGTGCTCCGTGCGCGGTGTGAAGGACGGCCCGAAGCCGCCTGCACGTCCGTGTGTGGACGTGCAGGCGCGTGCGGGGCGGTCCTGGACCGGGACATCAACGCCGTGGTCGACGTCACCAGGGCAACGGGACTGGCCTTGTCAGCCTGTCGAGCACAGGTGGGGCCGGGCTCGTTCCGGCACCACGCAGCGAAGCGGGAACCCACCCGGCACCGAAGCCCTCAACGGCGCGGTAGGCGGGAATCGCCGTCCCTTCAGGGCGGCGAGGATGTCAAAGGGGCAGAAGGCTGGCGACCGGAGCGAGAAGACCGAGCACCGGGTCGAGAACCTGTTCGTCCTGATTCGGCTGGTCGGATGTGCTGGTGGACGGTTCCGGATCGGCTGCCTGGAGCGCGTGAGCAGGAGCGGCGATGCTCAGGGAGCCGAGAACGAGGGCAGTGGAAGCAAGCAGGGTTCGCGTAGACATCATGCTTCGACCAACGATCGCGCCCTCCCTTGGGCACTTCGGTGCACCGGAATGGCCGACTGTCCCGCTCGGTCACAGGTGTGATCAGTTGCTGCGGGCAGTGCCGTCCCCGCACCGCCCCACGTCCTTCAGCCGAAGAGCGCGGCCCGAGGATGAGGGACCCGGCACATGCACCCGGCTCCACAGCCTGTCTCCCCCACCACGCAACTCACGCCCCGCACGGGACACCCTCTAGGTTGTGCGCATGGCCGCGTTCAAGGACTTCAACTTCAAACTCGTCGTCGTCGAGCAGCTGATGTACATCGATGAGAAGCTCACGCCTCGGTTCAGCCTCGCCGACCTCCTGAAGGAGAAGGGACTCGGTGACGACCCCTGGGAGTACGCCCAGCAGCACGGCCTGGCGTACCAGGTTGTGCCCGAGGCGCGCAGCTACTTCGAAGCACTGGAGATCAGCGACGATCTCCTGGCCGACGTCGAGGAGCTGTGCATGGACGGCGGGAACCAGGTGTACCAGGAGTGCGCCCCGATCTGGGACGGCGAGGACGACCTGTTCGACGTCGCTTCCCTCGACGACCTCGTGCTGCTTCCGAACCTCCGGCGCGTCCTCGGCTCCGAGTTCCTGGGCCCGGAGTTGCGGAACGTCCTCAACACCCGGGGCGTAGTCGCCGACTGATGGTCTGGCAGCCACCCGCAGCCGGAACCGTACGCGTCCGTGGCGGCGTCCTCGTACCGGGAACCGGTGATCCTGCCGGGCACGAATCCGGAGTGGGAACGCATGACGGACACGGTCACTGACGCCCCGCATGACTCGGACCTGCGGCCGGCACGCGGACGGGCGTGGGGGCTGCTGGGCTGCGGCGTCGTACTCGCCGCGCCCGCCGTTCTGCTCGTCGTCCGGTTGACGGGACTCGACGCGGGGACACTGCTCGCGATGCCCATGGTGCTCTTTCCCCATTCGACCGCTCTCGCTGTGCTGGTGCTGGGCGTGGTCGCCGCTGTTCCCGCCCTGCGGTCACGGTGGGCCGTGGCCGTCACCGCGGCCGTGGCGGTCGCCCATGCGGCGCTGCTGGCACCGCGGTTCGTCCCCGAGGGCCGACACGTGCCGGCGGGGTCGGTGGAGTTGCGTGTCGCCACCGTCAATGTGAACGTCGGCGGCGCCGATCCCGGTGCGCTGGTGGAGTTGGTCCGCACCGAGCGGATCGACGTGCTGGCCGTGGAGCAGATGCCGTCGTCAGGTGTGGACGCGCTCGACGAGGCGGGCCTGGACGAGCTGATGCCGTACCAGGAGCTCCACCCCGAGTACGACTCCTCGATCTACTCGCGGCACCCGCTGTCCCACGGCGGCACGGCGCGTGTCGGCACCGCCTGGCCCCAGACCACTGCCGAGGTCGCGGTCGGCGGGCACAGGGTGCGGTTCGTGGCCGTTCACACCTACTACCCGCTCGGAGACCCGGAGCGCTGGGCACGGGACATGGCCGCCCTCACCTCCCTGGCCCGGAGCAGCGGCCCGGACACCGTGTTCCTGGGCGACTTCAACGCTTCCCTCGACCACGCCCCGATGCGGGAGCTGCTCGCGGCCGGCCTCACGGACACCCATGCCGAACTCGGCCACGGATGGGCCCGCACCTGGCCCGTCGGCCATCCCCTCGTCCCGCCCCTGGTCCAACTGGACCATGTCCTGCACGGCTCCGGCCTGGTGGGAGTGTCCGTCGGCGAGCACACCGTGCCGGGCACGGACCACCGGGCGGTCGTCGCGGTACTGGCGCTGCTGCCGGAGGAGGACCGGGCCCTCTGATCAGGGGGCAGGGCCGACGCGGTGCGTCCGAAGCCGCCTGCTCGCCGAACGCGCGGTGGATCTCAGGCGGACGGCTCCGACAGCTGCTGCCCCGACACTGGTTTCGCCGACCCTGACCAGGCAGCGCAACACGGACCAGGCAGCGCGACGGAGTCGACGCCGAGGGATCCCATGACCGTCCTCACCGCCCTCACCGGGCTGTGCCCGCCCCGAGCAGGCCATGAGCATTCGCTCAAACGCGATCGAAGCCGGTCTCGGCATGAGGCTGCCGGGGACTACAAGCGGCTCGCCGACCGATACGGGCCCGGAACCCTCGACGACCGCCTCCGCATCTTCCACCCCGGCTCAACCCGGGCGGCGGCCGCGGGGGAGGCCCGCCCACTCCCCCGCCTTCCCGGCGCACACCGACCTGGTCTTCTCCAGCAGTTCCGGGTAGTGCTCGCCGTACGTGTTCACCGCGTGCCGCACCGCGTCCAGTACCGCCTGGAGCGGGGCGGGTTCGGCTGCGGTGAGTACGGCGGGGAGGGCGAAGTGCGGCTGTGAGATCCGGTGGGCTGCGCGGGACGACGGAGGGTGCGCCACCACGGCGGTGGCGTGTCCCGCGCCCGCGGTCGGTGTCGTGCTCCGGTCGGCGGATGCCGTCGGTACGAGCGTGCCCAGCAGCCGGCCGAGGCCCGGCCGCCTCGGTACGTCACCGGGGAGCCCGAATCCCTCGGCGCCGCCCCGCCTGCGTCCGACCAGGTCCTCGCCCCCGGCGCCCTCCGCTGGTCGGCGCGGGCCCCGGTGCGCCGGGCGGTGGTGCCCACCAGGGTCTCCGGCCGGCTGTCGTCCCGGTCGACGGCCGCTGCCGGCAGCGGAGGTTCTACGACGTCACAGGGACCGGGACGGTCCCGCTCCCTGCCGCGAGGAAGGCGAGCGGGCCCGACGGGCGGATCTGCTAACGGGCTCCCAGCTCGGCCAGCAGGGCCTCGTACTCGTCCGGGTGCTGCTCCCGCAGGATGTCCATCCACACCCGGGCTCCCTGGAAGAACGCTCCGGCCTCCATCTTCTGGTGAAGATGGTGTACGCAGTAGAAGGCGTCGTCGTACGGGAGCCGCTTCGGCTGTTTGGGCTGTTCCGGTTCCGCCTTCGCCGCCTTGGGTTCCCCTGCGCCGGTGCGCGGTTCCGGGATGGACTCGGGAACCGGCTCACGCTCGTCGGGCGGCGTGGCCGCAGCGGACCGGAGCGGAGGGGACGGCGGAGCGGCCGGCTCGGCGGGCGCCTCCGGGATTATCACGCCGTGATAATCAGCGGGGCCCGATGAGCGCTCGGCCACTTCCTGCGGCCGGACCTCCGCCTTCCTGCGGGCCGACTCCGCCCGCTCGTCCGCCTTGGCCCTCTGCTCCTCGGGGGACAACTTGCCGAGGTTGCGGACGTGCTCCACCTTCCGCGCCCCGGTCACCAGGTCCTTCTGGAGCTCGGGGGTGAGCTTCAGCAGGGACAACTTGCTGGAGATGGTGTTCTGCGGAATGCCCAGTCGTTTGGCCGCCTTGGTCTGTGAGCCGTAGTAGTCGACCAGGCTCTTGAGGGCGTGGGCCTCCTCGAGGTCCGTCATGTCGTCGCGGTGGTAGTTCGCGACGAAGGCGGCCTCCAGGAGGGCCTCGTCGGTGGCCACCCGTCCGTTGTCGACACGGACCGGGATGGTGGCCATCCCGACCCGGCGAGCGGCCTCGAGACGGCGGTGGCCGTCGACGACGATGTACTGCGCCCCGGCGTCGAGCTCCGCGGCGCGGTCCGGCCGGTTGCGCAGGTAGGCCTCGACCGTGGCCACGGCGATGGGGATGATGATGCCGACCTCGCGGACGCTCTGCACTGTCTCGTCGAGGTTGCGCAGATGGTTGCGCGGGTTGTCGGGGTTGTCGCTGATGAGGGTGACCGGCAGCTCGGTGAGGGCCGTCGCGGTCGGCTCCTCACCGGCGATGGCCTTGTCGATGAGACTGCGCCGGGAGGACCGGGCGCCGCGGGCCGCGCCGAACGCGGGTGCCGATCCCAGGGTGTCCGCCTTGCTCAACGTGTTGCTCCCCTCGCTACCTGCCGCATGGCTTCCGCCTGATCGCTGTGGGGCGCGTAGGACAGCAACGGCATCCGTTTGCGGACCGCTTCGCGCTGTTCCTTCAGGTCGCCGATGACGGCGAGGACCTTCGGGTCGCCGAGCGACTTCCAGTTGTCCAGGGACGAGGTGGCGACGTAGCCACGGCGGGAGTCGTACAGGTTGACGACCAGGCCCAGGTAGTCGATCTCCAGGGAGAGGTCCTCGCAGAGGTCCTCGATCTGCTGGGCGAGCATGCCGTAGGCGGTGGCGGAGGAGTCCTCGGCGAGTACGGGGATGACCACCCCGGAGACGCCGACGGCTTCGCCACGACGCCGACGCCCGTAGTAGAGGGCGGCGTCCATGGCGATGCCGAGGCTGGGCGGGCAGTCGACGATGATGACGTCGTAGTCGGCTTCCAGGGGACGCAGGGCCAACTCCAGGGCCGCTTCCTTCTGGAAACCACGCTTCTGCGTCGCCACGACGGCGATCTTCGCATCGAGGAGGAACCCGTCGAAGCAGGCGGGCAGGACGTGCAGACGCTTCTCGAACCGCGGATCCTCTATCTCCACGACGAGGTCGCGCAGGTCTCCGGTGCCTTCGCCGCACATGTGGGAGACCAGGCTGTCGTGGTTGGGCTCGATCTGGGGGACCCCTAGCTGCTCGCTGAGGTGCCCCTGCGGGTCGAAGTCGATGACGAGGACGCGCTTGCCCGCCTCGGCATAGGCCTCGCCGATGCCCGCGGAGATGGCGGTCTTGCCGACCCCGCCCTTCTGGTTCCCGACGATCTTCCGCTCGGGATCGGTGCCGCGGGCGCCGTACTGAGGGGAGGGGTTCGCGTCGAGCCAGTCACGGACCGACTGGGCGAGGCCCTGGGTGTAGGAGACGCCGCGGTCGACGCAGGTCTCCTTGAACCGCTCGTACAGCCCTGACGGAAGCCAGGTGGAGAACGACTTCGCACCGGCGGTGTCCACTTCGGCGCCGCCGCTCGTACTGCCGCGCCAGTCGGTGATGGCCGCCTCGACGGCGTCCTGGATATCCAGGCTGAGCTCGGCGGCACGGACCTTGAGTGCTTGTTGGAGCGCCGAAGGCAGCTTGGACGCTACCTTTTCCCGGTCTCCATCGGGGTAAGGGGAAGCCATGACGTCAGCATACTGACCTCTGGGAGTGGAATGGCACCCGCTTTGCAAGTTCTGACGTCGTTTCACCCGATGAGCTCCCCCGCTGGATTATCACGCCGTGATAATTGCCGTCCGCCGTGACCGCTCTCCCCGGAACAGGCTCCGGCGCGCCTTCCGCGGTGGGTGCCTGGAGTTCCTCCACGGACGGCAATCCCTGGTTCCTGGTCGAAGACCTCAAGAAGACGGCGAGGAGCCCGGCCGGTGGCCGTCCCGCACGGCCTGACCGAGGAGGTGTTCCAGCGTTCCCTCGACGCCCTGCTGCCGACAGGTCCGACGGCGCGGCGCGCCGTCCTGGCCGGGCCGGGCCGGGACTTTCCGGCCCCGACGCGGACGCGGACATCCTCCTCGTGCCAGTCCATCCGCAGACGGGGGAGCTGTGGTCCCCGGCCGGAGCCACCTCGGCACACCCGGTGCCGCTGCCGTTCGGGGTGTGGCTGTGGCTGGTCCTCCCCGAACCGCACCTGCCCTCTCCCGCGTCGGGCACCATGCCCGACGACGTCCTCCGCGACGACCCGCCCGCGCCTCGCCCTTGTCACCTGTTCCGGGCCGACTCGGGAGTGTTCCGGCACACTCTGGTCCGGCTGCCGGCCGTCCGCAGCCCGTGGCTGCGCGAAATCCTCGAGAACCTCATGTCGTATCTGCGTGCGGGTCTCTGCTAAGCAGTTGGGGTGGGCGCTGGTCTGCGGTCCTCGGCCTCTCCGGGACCGTGCCGCATCAAGCGGGCAGCGCCGAACAGCGGTGCCTCCGGCAGTGGTGGGCCTCTGCTGCCGCTCTCACGGGCAGGATCACCGGGGTGACGCCGTGGGCCGGTGATTATCACGGCGTGATAATCACCGGCCCCCGTCTCGTCCAAGGGGTGCCCTTTCATGACGTTGGCTTCTCGCCCGGTAAGGCCCGGCGAGCGTAGGGCGCAAGGCGATCGGCCGGCGCGGAGACCAGGTCGCCCAGTCCATCGGGGCGCTCGATGACGAACGGCCGGTCGAGTGAGGCAGGCGTCCTCGGCCAGCCGCCCGAACCAGTCGCGGACAGCCCGCAACAGCTCACCTTCGAGGACTTTCCGTAGCCAAGGTCCCAGGACACCGCATCTGGAGCTGTCCGGGCTTGGTGAACGCCTGTCGGCTGTGCACGAGCAGTTCACGCACCCCGGGGCCGGGCGTGCTCTTCCAGACGAGGGCGAGCAGTGCGGGTGTCCCGACATCATCGACGGGGCGGGCGGTGAGCCGGTCGCGGTAGTGCGCGGCCATGGATGCGCTGAGGACGGCTACGGCGAGCCCACGGGCGGCGAGTTCGGCGATGGCGTCCGCGGCGCTGACCTGCAGAGCGATCGTGGGTCGGAGGTTCTGGGCGGCGCAGGCCTGGTCGAAGACCGTGCGCAGGCCGGTGCCGGGCGGCATGCACACGATCGGGTGGGCGACCAGGTCGCACAGGGTGACTCGCTTCTGTTCCGCCAGGGGATGTCCGACCGGAACTGCCACGACGAGCCGCTCACTGATGATGGTCAGCGCTTCCAGCCCGTCGGGGGTGGCGGTCGCGGCGCCGATGAGCGCCAAGTCGACGGCGCCGGTGCGCACGCCGTCGGCGAGCCGGTCGGAGCTGTCCTCCAGCAGCGAGATCTCCACCCCGGGGTGTGCCCGGTGGAACGCGGCGAGGGCGTCGAACAGCGGGGTGAGGGTGCAGCCGGTGACCATTCCGACGGTGAGCTGCCCTCGGACCAGGCCGGTCACCTCGCCCACCGCCCGGCCGACCGCCCCGGCAGCGGCGAGTGCGGCGCGGGCGTGTTCGAGTGCGGCCTTCCCCGCAGCGGTGAGGGTGACGGTGCGGGCCGACCGGTCGAACAGTTCGGCGCCGAGTTCCCGTTCCAGCTGACGGATCT
This sequence comes from Streptomyces pimonensis, assembly GCF_041380215.1. Lineage (NCBI taxonomy): Bacteria > Bacillati > Actinomycetota > Actinomycetes > Kitasatosporales > Streptomycetaceae > Streptomyces > Streptomyces pimonensis. Next base: position 51,956 of record NZ_JAHWZY010000031.1, on the reverse strand, counting down.
GGGCGCTGACACCGGACTGGCTGATGTGCACCCGCTCGGCGGCCCGGGTGAAGTTCTGCTCCTCGGAAACGGCGACGAAGTATTCCAGCTGCCTCAGATCCATGGCTGTGGATTCTAGTTTTCAGAAGATCCATCTGTTGGACTTCTGACCAGCGGGCGACCACGCTGAGAAGCGTCGAGACCCGACACCAGGAGGAACACGTGCCGGAGTACGAGAAGGCCACGCGGCCCGAGGACATCACCCGCTTGTTCGTGGAGCGGTCCAACGCCGGTGACGCAGCCGGGGTCGCCGCGCTCTACGAAGAGGGGGCCGTGATGGCCTACCCGCCCGGCGAGTTCACGGTGGGCCGGGAGGCGATCCGTGCGCTGTGGGAGAAAGTGCTGTCCAATCGCCCCCGCTTCGAGCCGGAACGGCCACTGCCGACATTGATCAGTGGCGACATCGCCCTCACCTCGACCCCGCCGAAGGACGGGGCCGGCGCGCGGGCGCAGGTCGTCCGGCGCCAGCCTGACGGAAGTTGGCTGCGCCTGCTCGACCAGCCCGAATTCGCGCCTCCCGCCCGCTGACATCAGCGGGCGGGGGCCGTCCCCTTCTGCCGCCGTGGATACGTGGAAATCTCTTCCGAACAGCTGGGACGGACGCCGGCACCTGGCCGTCGGCCTTTCCGGTCAATCGGATGGTGCCGGACAGGGGCGCCTCCCGGTGGCGCCCCTCTGCTGCCGTCCCATGGGCAGGGCCGCTGGGGCGATGTCACGGGCCGGATTATCACGCCGTGATAAGTACCGGCGCCGTCTCGTTCCCCAGCAGGCGGTGTGGTGCCGGTCGCCCGGATCGGAGACGGCAGCATGAGCGGGCGCCGAGGTCTTCCACGGTGCCGGTGCGAGGTGGAAGATAAGCTGTCTTCCCAAACCTAGACGCATGGAGGCCCCCGCTGAGGCGGGGGCCTCCATGCATGCCGGACCTGTCAGGGGCGGGACGGCCTCCGCCGTGACCGGTCACGGGCCGTCGAGAGGCTCAGTACCTCTGCGGTCCCCTCGGGAACGGCCCTGGTCGGCTTCGGACGGCCGGACGAACTCCTGCGGCCCAGACGCTTCTCCTTCTTCTCCTGCTCGGCCCGGGCGACGGAGGCCTCGTAACGCTCCTGGTAGTCGTCGACATCGAGACGGTCCGCGGGATCGAGCGTCCCGATGGCCTCCAGATGCTCGGTGACGCTGCGCGCGCCGCTGATCATCGGGTTGAGGAAGTAGATGCCTTTCGCCTGGCGGAACACCAGTTTGGCGAGGATCAGGGCCTGCAGGCCTCGTCCCACCATGGAACGGTGCACGTCCAGTGCTTCGGCCAGCTCCTCCTCCGTGACCAGGCAGCGCCCCCCCGGCTCCTGGGTCCCCAGGAGCCGGAAAAGCACTCGGTAGGCGATCCCCGGCATCGCGGGCATGTAGGCGAAGCCGTTGAAGGTGCCGTATGTCAGCTCCGGCGGCTCCGGGTTCGCAGACGCTGCAGTCCTCATCCTCACGCCTCCGGCTTCTTCTCCGTACGCTTGCGCTTGCGGGTCCTCGACGATGGTTCGGGTAGTTTCGCACCTGGGAGGGCCATCCCTCTGAACTCCTCCGGAACGTGGGGATCGAGCACCAGCTCGTTGAGCAGACTCAACTGCTCCACCTGGACCTTGACGCTTTTGGCCGCCGACCCGCGAACGGGTTTCTCGATCAGTCGGTAGCCTCCGCGGAGAGTCACCGCGGGCTGGAGCTGGATCGTCCCCTTCTTCGGCGAGTAGGCCAGCCCCAGCCTCTTCAGCTTCGACTGGGCCCGTGACACCTGGGCGGGATTCATGTCCAACTCGGCCGCGATCTCTGCCTGCCTGAGCTCGACCGCTCCTCCCACTTCCTGACTTCCCATCATGTACAGCAGCACGCACAGGGTCACGTTGTCGTCCCTGAAGTACCTGGCGGCCCAGCGCAGGAACTCCAGGCTGTCCTGGGCGAAGTACTTGCCGATGAAGTCGCCGGCCGTGACCGAGGGCTTGACCTCCGCCGTGTGGCCGACGGGCAACTCGACGAGGTTCTTCCTCGGGCCGAGCGCATCCGCGTACGGACTGCTGGGACTCGGCGCACGGGGCGGAGACGAGCCGGGGACCCGGCGGGGGTTCCCCTGAGGCTGTGCGGGCATGTCGCTGCGTGCTCCTCAAGATCGAAACCTAGACGCGGAGCACAGTAGTAATTGCGCATATAGATAGCAACGACGCGACCTATCTGCGCGTTGCGCGCGTCGAACATGACTTCGGAGACATGTTCACGAGGCTTCCGAAGCCCGTCGCGAGATTGCGCGTATATGTCGCAATGAATACGGGGTAACGTGACTCCCAGCGCAAGTTCAGCAGGCCCAACTTGCGCTGGGAGTCATGTTCCGAGGCTCTGCAACCCTCTCTGACCTGCGGAAACGTGATGCTCTCTCTTCTCTATAAGTGCGGGTGCGTGTCTGCTTGAGCTTCCTGAGCCGGTCCCGGGAGTCCTCTGCTCGACGTCATTGGTGCCGGTCTTGCGAGGGGGAGCCGACACCACCAGGGAGCTTCACCGGTCGTCCGGTCACCCTGATTCCGACCCGAAGCTCTCTCTGCCCCGAGGGAACCTGTACCACCGAAAGTCAGCCACGACGATGCGAGCACCCGAGGGACCAGGCGCGCGTATGTCTCCAGCAACCCCGTTCCGGTCCCGGCCACGCTGCTCTCTTCTCATGAACCCCGACGTGGCGGCTCGCCTCGTACGGTGAGCCGCCACCTCTCCGGGGCGGAGAAGGCGGATGCTCCCCGCCATGTCCGCACCCACCTTCTGGCTCCCAGGTCCCGGTGTCTCCCCCTGCCGAACCCGGCACGGAGTCCCTGCCTCCCCGGTGTCCATCGCCGCCCGCCCTCGCCGTCGTCCTGGCGGTGGTCGCTGCCGACGCCTGGTGGCCCGGTCGGTGCTGCCGCTCCCGCTCGCCGAAGTTTGCAGGTGAGGGCGGGTGCGGTTGCCAGGTGTCCGCCGACCCGTTGAGGATCAGCGGGTCGGGCCGCCGGTAGGGTCCACCGGTATGACCGTCGCTCGTTCCATCGCTCTGTTCGTCGCCGCCGCCCTCTTCGAGATCGGCGGCGCATGGCTGGTCTGGCAGGGCATCCGCGAGCACAGGGGATGGATCTGGATCGGCGCCGGCGTCATCGCCCTCGGCCTGTACGGGGTGGTGGCCACCTTCCAGTCCGACGACGACTTCGGCCGCATCCTCGCCGCCTACGGCGGGATCTTCGTGGCCGGGTCGATCGCCTGGGGCATGGTCGCCGACGGCTACCGCCCCGACCGCTACGACATCGTCGGAGCCCTGGTCTGCCTCGCCGGGATGGCCGTGATCATGTACGCGCCCCGCAGCCACTGAACGCGGGCCGACCGCTTTCCTCGTCGTCCTGCTCGGCGGTGTCCAGGGCGCACAGCCGGCGCAGCGGCTGCCGCCGCCCGAGGGCCGCCGGGTCCACAGCCGCCGACGAGGTCAGCGTGTGCGCGGCCCGTGCTCTTCCCCGGCCCGAACGCGAGGTGACCCGAACGCGAGACGAGGTGCACGGGTGGTGGGGCGTGCGGCCCCCTCTTCCTTCTTCAGCACAGGGGGCCGCACGTGGTGCGGCGTCGAGTGGCGCCTTGGAACATCCATGATGAGGGATCGCATGCAATTGCAGAGCAGAAGTGCTGTTTTCCCCTCGAGGGGATGAATCCGTGCACTGTGGAGGCCGGGAGGCGGGGCGTAGGGAAGGTGGCGGATCTTCTTATTGTTCCGTAATCCCATGATCACATAGCGTCGAACGGCTGTGTGCGGTCATTCTGGCGGTCCCTTCCTGACGGCGCTTCAGCACCGCCCGACGGAAGGCCTGCCGGTGCGTTCGCTCACAGAAACCGAGTGCGATGTCGAGTAAGAAGGCGGTGGCCGCTGTCGTCCTGACGGCGGCCCTCACATGGAGCACGGTGATGACCGTGCTGGGGCACGCAGCCGCCGCTGCGGTCCTGTTGCCCTCTCTGGGCCTGCTCGTGCAGCAGGTCGTCCAGGCGCTGACGGCGTCCGACGGACGTCCCCGTCCCGCGAACACCACGCCGTCCTCCGCCGACGGCCCGACCGGAGGGCGGAACGGTCAGGGGGCGCCGCGGTGATGCCGTCGTCCGATGCCGCCCAGCCCCCACCACACAGCGTCAGGCGGGGCCGCCCCCCGGCCCCCATCTCCCCGGGAGCGGGCCCGCTGCACCGCGCCTGGCTCGAACCCGTCCGCAGCGTGCTCTTCACCAGCGGGCTCACCCTGGACGATCTCGTCGACCGGTCCGGCTACTCCAAGACCCGGATCAGCGAACTCCTGCGCGGAAACGGCTACTACCCCGTCTGGGAGATCACCTTCAGCGTGATCCGCGCCCTGGGAATACCCACGGCGCCCATGCGCCGGCTGTGGGCGGCCGCCGCCCGCGAAGCCCACAAGGGCCCGGAGTGGATCCGCCAGTGCATCGAGCAAGTCGCCCACGAGGCCGAAGGGCCCCCACTGGCCTACCGGGCGTTCGCCGACACCATGTACCACCCCTACCTGGAGTACGCCCGCGCCTTCCTCCTGACCGACCGGCGGGCCCGGGGCGTCGTCGCGGAAGCCAACGACATCCTGTGGCTCTCCTGGAACGAAGCCACCGCCAGCGCGAACCTCAACCGCTACGCCTGGCTCCTGTTGCGCTCCCGGGTCATGCTCCGCACCGCCCGTTGCGAAGGCCGTCCGGATCTGCGCGCCGCCGTCTTCTCCACCCGTGAGATCCGCACCCGCCAGGACCCCGGACACATGATCGCCCTGTCCGAACTGGTCGCTCTCTTCGACGCCGTCAGCCGGCTGCCCGACGATCAGATGGACGTCGCCGTCCTGCACTACCTGTGCGGGATCCCCGACCAGCGCATTCCCCACGTCCTCGGCCTGAGCCCCGCCATCGTCCACGCCGTCGACCACCACGCCCGCGCCACCGTCGAAGCCCTCCTCGACGCCCCCAACACCCGGGAGTGACCTCGCCCGTCATGTCTGCCATCGACCAGCTCCTCGCCCGAGCCCGCCTGCACCACCACCCCGACGTCCCCGACGACACCGTCCCCCACGACGACGGCGCCTGCCCCGACCACCTGCCGGCCGCATCCCTGCCCGTCGGCCCCCACCACCCCGACCCGGCCGCGGCCCGGCACCTGCACACGCTGTGCGAAACCGCCGTCACCGCAGTCACCCCCGACGTCCTGGCCTTTCTCACCGACCAGGTCCCCGACCACCACAGCGCCTGGCTCCTGGGCTGCGCCCTGCACCTGGCGGGCCTCGAGGACGGTGCCCGCTTCTGGTGGCAGTACGCCGCCGGCGACGGCCACCCCCCGGCCTGCTACACCCTCTCCCTGCACCACCGCGTCCGCGGTGAACAGCACGCCGCCGCCTTCTACGCCCGACAGACCGGCCTCGACATCGCCCCCGAGGGTGGGGAACCGGACCTTCTCACCGTCGCCGGGGCATGCTCTCCCACGGACATCCGCTTCGACGCCGGACTCTCCACCGTGCTGCGCATCCTCAGCGAACTCGCGGCCCCGGGCCACCGCCGCCGGCCCCACCGCGTCGACGCCCTGACCAACTACGTCGCCGACGCCGTCGCTCCCCACTACGACCGTCATCCGAACATCGAACTGCCCGTTCCCGAGCCCCGGTTCGCCGACAGGGTCGGCTTCCTCCTCACCACCACCTCACCGTGGAGAGCCCGCGCCCGCACCCCCCGTGCCACCGCGCCGGCCCTGCCCGTCCGCGCGGACCACCACCGGAACGAGAACCCCACGGCACGGCCCTCCTGCGCACATCGAGGCGCCGCCACGTCCTGACCCGGACACCGGCCGCGGGACGGCGGGACGATCCCGGATCCGGGCGGAACGCCCGGACGGGTGCAGGCCGTCGGTCCGCTGCGGGCGCCCCCGGCCACCGCGCGGCGGACGTGACGGCGGCCGATACGGTGTCCCGCACAGCGCCACCGCCGGTCACGGGCGGACCGCGGGTCCTCAGCAGAGTCTGATCCCTGGGTGGTCCGCGAGGTGGCGTTCCGCGTCCAGGGCCGCCGCGCAGCCCGTGGCGGCGGCCGTGACGGCCTGGCGGTAGGTGTGGTCGACCGCGTCGCCCGCGGCGAAAACGCCGGGGACGCCGGTGCGGGTGGTGGGGGAGGCGACCTCGATGTAGCCGGCGTCGTCGAGGTCCAGATGGCCCTTGAACAGGTCGGTGCGGGGGTCGTGGCCGATGGCCACGAAGAGGCCCGTGACCGGGAGAGGGCGGTCCTCGCCGGTGACGGTGTCGCGCAGGGTCAGGGAGGTGAGACGGTCCTCGCCGTGGATCTCGGCGACCTCGCTGTTCCAGGCGAAGGATATCTTCGGGTCGGCGAAGGCACGTTCCTGCATGACCTTGGAGGCGCGCAGGGTGTCGCGCCGGTGGACGACCGTCACGGACCTGGCGAAGCGGGTGAGGAAGGTGGCCTCCTCCATCGCCGTGTCGCCGCCGCCCACGACCGCGATGTCCCGGTCCTTGAAGAAGAAGCCGTCGCAGGTGGCGCAGGAGGAGACGCCGCGGCCGGAGAGCGCGTCCTCGCGGGGCAGGCCCAGCCTGCGGTGCTGCGAGCCGGTGGCGACGATCACGGTGCGGGCGTGGTGCTCGGCGCCGGTGGAATCGGTGACGGTCTTGATGTCACCGGTGAGGTCCACCGCGGTGACGTCGTCGTCGACGATCTCGGCGCCGAACCGTTCGGCCTGTTCGCGCATGCGGTCCATCAGGTCGGGGCCCATGACCCCCTCGGGGAAGCCGGGGAAGTTCTCCACCTCCGTGGTGGTGGTGAGGGCACCGCCGACCAGGAGGGAGCCGGCGAAGACCAGCGGGGTCAGTTGGGCACGGGCGGTGTAGAGGGCTGCGGTGTAGCCGGCGGGGCCGGAGCCGATGATGATGACGTCGCGTACGCGGTCGCCTGTGCGGGTCACGGTGGGTCCTTCGGTCGGAGACGGGCCGTGGAGGGGCGGGGCGGGTCAGTCGACGGCCTGGGCGAAGCGGAAGAAGCGGTCGGGGTCGTAGGCCCGCTTGACGGTCCGCAGGCGGGCGTAGTTGTCGCCGTAGTAGGCCTGGCGCCAGGTGGTGAGGGCCGGGTCCATGTAGTTCTGGTACGAGCGGTGGTTGGACTGGGGGTCCAGGGCGGTGTGGGCTCTGTTCGCCCAGGCCTGGGCCCGGTCGCGGTCGCCGGCGGCGGGGTCGGCGGTGGGCAGGGTGACGGCGTAGCCGGCGTTGAGCACCGCGTCGCGGTGGACGAACGCGGTGGCGGTGGGGGACACCTCGTTGATGCGGCCGCCGTAGGGGAACAGGCCCAGGAAGCGGAACTGGCCGGGGGCGGGGTCGGCGGTGAAGGCGTCCAGGGCGGCCCGGGCGGTGGCGGAGGTCCAGGACCGGTCGAAGAACAGGTTGCGCTGGGTGGTGTGGGAGTCGCGGGGGAGTTGGGCCTCGGGGGTGAAGCCGACGCGGTGGCACGCGTCGACGGTTCTGTCGCCGCAGCCGTACACCTGCATCATCGCCCGGGTGTAGGGGAGCTCGCTGCTGGTGCGGCTGGTGCCGGGGTGGCCGACCGCGGTGGTGAGCCGGTCCAGGAGGAGGTCGCAGTCGCTCCTGACGCCGTGGTAGCCGCCGGTGAGGACGACGTCGGGCTCGGTGCCGGCGGGGGCGTCGGTGGAGTGCAGGAACATCAGTTCGCAGGCGAGTTCGCGGGGTGCGGACGCCATCCAGTCCTGCCAGGCGAGGATCACCTGGACGGCGTCGGCGAAGCGGAAGTTGAGGTTGAAGAGGGTCAGGACCGGGATCCGCACGGGCCGTACCTCGTAGGCGGTGACGATGCCGAAGTTGCCGCCGCCGCCCCCGCGCAGCGCCCAGAACAGGTCGGGGTGGGAGGCGGCGGAGGCGCGTACGGTACGGCCGTCGGCGAGGACGACACGGGCGGAGACGAGGCGGTCGGAGCCCATGCCGTACTTGCGGGAGGTGTAGCCCAGGCCGCCGCCCTGGACCCAGCCGCCCATGGCGACGGTGGGACAGGTGCCGCCGGCGACCTGGACACCGTACGGGGAGAGGGCGTTGACGGCGTCGACACCCTGGCTGCCGGCGCCGAGGTGGACGGTGGAGCCGCCGACGCGGACGGTGTTGAGGCGGGAGACGTCGATGACCAGGCCGGGGCTCGTGGAGTAGCCGGCGGCGCTGTGGCCGCCGCTGCGGACGGCGGTGGCCAGGCCGTGGTCCTGGGCGAAGCGGACGCAGGCGGCGACGTCGGCGTCGGTGGCGCAGTAGGCGACGGCCTGCGGGTGGACGGCGTCGAACTGGGCGAGCTGGAGCTGCCGGGCGGTGTCGTAGCCGGTGTCGTCGGGCAGGACGAGGCGGCCGGTGAGACCGTTCCGCAGGGTGCTCCAGGGCACCGCGGTGCCGGCGGCGAGGACGAGGCCGCCGGTGGTGGCGGTGAGGGCGACCGCCGCGGTGGAGCCGGCCGAGGCCCGTATGAGGGAGCGTCTGCTGAGCACGTGGGTCACTCTCCGTTGTGTCCGGACGGGCGGTGTGCGGTGTGCGGTTCAGGCGCAGCATCCCCGAGGACGGCGGGGGTACGGCGGGATCGGGGCGGAGTTCGTCATCTCCACCCCGGCTGTGCGGACTTGGAGTGGGCCGGTGCGGGCAGGTCGCGCAGGACCAGGGAGGGGGGCGCCACCGGGGGCCCTGGGGCCCGGCGCCGGACGCGTCCGGTCCCACCGGGGCGAGATGCGTCGCGTCCCGGCGTGCCGGCGTGCCGGTGACGGGTGCTGTGTGGGGGCCGGTACGGCCGCCCTCCGCGGGCGCGCCGGGGGAGGGCGGCACGGACGGGGCCTGGACCGGCGCGGGCGCCGTGAGGGGGGGGACGGCGGTGGCGGGGGAGAGCCGGCGGACGCCGTGGGGCGGAGGGGCGCGGGGGTCACCGGGCCGGGGTGGGGACCGGCGGCGGGGCGTCCAGGCGGTTGATGCGGTACAGGGTGCGTTGGAAGAGTTCGTCCGCGGTGAGGGTGGCGAAGCGCTGGGGGGCCGGTTCGGTGTCCGGGACGCGCAGGGGGGTGAGGGTGGTCCAGGGGGCGGGGTGGCAGAACTGGACGATGGACAGACGGCCCCCGCTCTGGCCGGGCCGGGCCGCGACGCGGTGGACGGCGGCGTGGGCGAAGCCGTTGGTGAGGCGGTCCAGGGCCATGCCGACGTTGACGACGGCGTGACCGGGCGGTGCGTCCACGGCCAGCCACTCACCGTCGACCAGGACCTCCAGGCCGGACGCGGTCGCCCTGGGCAGGGTGGTGAGCAGTCCGGAGTCCTGGTGCTCCACCGCCCACACATGGCGTTCGGAGGGGGCCTGGTCCATCGGCGGGTACCAGGCGGCCCGGTTGACGGCGGGGCCGTCCTCCAGCATGTCGGTGAAGTAGTCGGGGTGGGCACCGAGGGCGTCGGCGAGGGTGCGGACGACGTCGTGCTGGAAGCGCACCGTGCGGGCGTGCAGTTCGCGCAGCGCGGAACCGATGCCGGGCACCAGGTGGTCGGGGAAGTACGGGTCGGGGTAGCGGGCCGGGTAGCGCATGCGCAGCGGGTGCCGCGCGGGCAGCGGCGCCCCCCAGTGGAAGAGTTCCTTCCAGTCCGGCACGGCGCCCCTCTCGGCGTGCTCCACCAGGGGCGGGGTGTAGCCGGCCTGGCCGTTGCCGCCCGCCACCCGGCAGGTGTTCCTGGCGTCGGGGGACAGGGCGAAGAAGGCGCGCAGGAAGGCGTACGCCTCGTCCAGCAGGCTCTCGGGAACGGTGTTGCGGACGAGGAAGAACCCGTCGCGCAGCGCGCCGCGCAGGTGCTCCCGGCCGCCGGGCCGTTCCAGGTCGATCTCCTTGAGCATGTTCCGTCCCTTCACGGGCGGTGGGGGCGTCCGTCGGTCGTGTGCTCGGTCGTACGGAAGGAGAGCACCAGGTACTTGGGCCAGTGGCCCCGATAGTGAAAGTTCCGGCCGGCCGGGACGGGTCGACGGTGCCCCGGACGATCACCGTGCCGTCGTACGAGCAGGTCGCCGGCCGCTGTCCGCCGGGCCTGGCCCCCGCATGGGTGAGGGGGCGGAATGGCCCGGCCCGCAGGCCGGAAGGTCAGTGGTGCGCACGCCGTCTCGTCCTTCTCTCGGATGCCTCGGTCGCGGGGATCGTCGGCCTCTCGGGTTTCCGATTCATCGGGTTCACCGAATGCCGAAATTAGACGGGCGGATTTCCGTACGGCGAGCGGGCGGGACGGAATCCGGCAACTTCCGGTATTCCCCTCCGCCGGGTTGACAGCGGGCCCGCCCGCGTCGACAGGCGCCGTGACCGGGTCACCTGACCCATTCGTCCCGGCCTTCTTGAAGAGTCCGGCGGGTCCGGCGGACGCTGGCTCGGCAGGAAGGAAGGACCGGGCCGGGACGCTCGGCGGCCGGGTCGCACCCACCCACGTGGCCACCGTCGCGGCCGACCTGACGCCCGGAGCGCCCCTCGGCCTCCCGGCCTCAGGCTCGACGACCTGACCGGCGGACTCCCGTCCTTCCGTACGCCCCCTCCGTCCTTCCCCGTCCTCGGATGAAAGGTCTCACCATCATGGGCTCCCCCCACGTTCTGCTTCTCGCCGGGATCGGCGGCCACGCCCCTGACGAGGCCCTCGACTCCCTGTCCACGCTGACCGAAGCCGTCAGCGTCGTGTACATCACCGCCTGGCGCTCCTTCGAGCCGGTCCGCGCCGACTGGGAACAACGCGGTCTGCGCGGCGAGTTCCTGGACGTCCCCGACCTGGACGCGGCGGTCCTGGCCGCTGCCGACCTGCACGGCCGGATGCCCCTGGACGGCGTGGTGACCTACTCCGAACTGCTGCTGCGCCCGCAGGCCGAGATCGCCTCCCGCCTGGGCCTGCCCGGCAACCCGCCCGAGGCGGTGGCCGTCGCCCAGTCCAAGGCCCGGCAGCGGCTGGCCTTCGCCGAGGACGGGGTGCCCTCACCCGAGTTCGAGATCATCACCAGCGAGCGGGACCTCGCGGCGGCCGCCGCCCGCGTCGGGCTGCCCGGTGTGTTCAAGCCCTCGCTGGGCGCGGGCAGCCAGAGCGTCCGGCTGGTGTCCACGTACGCCGAGCTGATCCACGCCTTCACCGCCGCGCGCGCCGAGAAGACCGCCTTCCTCCAGTCCGACGAGGCGTACCTGCTGGAGCAGCGCATGGCGCTGGAGACGGACGGCGACAGCGGCTACGCGGCCTACTGCAGCGTGGAGTCGCTGCTGGCCGACGGCACCGCCCACCACCTGGCGGTCGCCGACCGGCTGCCCCTGGAGCACGGCTACGCCGAGGAGGGCGTCCTGTTGCCCAGCCGGCTGGACGGGGCCACCCAGGCGGCCGTCGTCGACGTCGCCGACCGGGCGATCCGGGCGATCGGGCTGGTCTCGGGCGCGGTGCACACCGAGATCGCGCTGACCGCCGACGGGCCCCGCGTCATCGAGGTCAACGCACGCGCCGGCGGCCCGCTGCCCACCATGTTCGAGGTGGCGGCCGGCTACGACTACGCCGCCGAGATCGGCCGCGCCGCGCTCGGTCTGCAGCCGAGCGCGCTGCCGAAGTTCACCCGGGTCGCCCTGCTGCGGTTCCTGCCGATCCCGGCGGGCAACTGGCGGGTGGCCGCGCAGACCCCCGTCGAGCAGGTGCTGCGCGCCTTCCCCGAACTCGTCTACGTCTCCCCCCGCTTCACCCCCGGCCAGCGGGTCAGCCGGCAGCGCACCCTGCACCTGGTCAGCTTCATGGTGAGCGCCCCCGACCGGGGCACGGCCCGCGCCGTCACCCGGCAGGTGGAGCGGGCGCTGGACATCCGGCTGGTACCGGGCTTCGACGCGACCACAGGGGCCGACCGTGACTGAACCCGCCGCCGTGCGGAAGGCGGGAACGCAGGTTCTACGCGGCGGAGCTGTGCGACGCCCTCGGCCTCGGCATGTACCTGTCCCTGTCGGTGCTGTTCCTCGACAAGGCGGCCGAACCGACCGACCACCGGATCAGCGCCGGCGTCGGCTGGGACCGGGCCGGCCGGACGGGCCGGGCCGTGTTCTTCGCGGCCCTCGGCCTGATCGTCCTGCGCGTCCCCGGCCACCGGTCCGGCCACGGCGCGAGCAGGCGGTGGCCGCGGCGGCCCGAGGGCCCGAGGCGGGGAAAGCTCGCGTTCCGGTGGTGGGAGACCGGGGCGTGTGAGGGGCCCGCGTCGCCGCTACGGGGTCGGGCGACGCGGGCCCGGGGGAGGCGTCAGTCGAAGACCGGGCCCTGGGTGCGGGAGCGCTTGAGCTCGTGGAAGCCGGGGCTGGAGGCCAGGAGCAGCAGGCCGTCCCACAGGTCCAGTGCCGCCCGGCCGCGCGGGGCGGGGGTGACGACCGGGCCGAAGAAGGCCGTCCGGGTGCCGTCGGGGCCGGGCAGGGCGATCACCGGTGTGCCGACCTCCTGGCCGACCCGGTCGATGCCCTCCTGGTGGGAGGCCCGCAGTTCACGGTCGTAGGTGTCCTGGCCTGCGTACTCGATCAGGCCCGGCGCGAGGTCCGCCTCCGCGAGCGCTCCCGCCATCGCCTCCCGGCTCGGGCCGAGTCCCTGGTTGTGGATGCGGGTGCCGAGCGCGGTGTAGAGGCGGCCGGTGACGTCGGCGCCGTACTTCTGCGCCGCGGCGGTCACCACCCGCACCGGTCCCCATCCCTCGGTCAGCAGCCGGCGGTAGCGCTCGGGCAGGTCCTCGCGGCCCTCGTTCAGGACGGCCAGGCTCATGACGTGCCAGCGGATGTCGAGGGGGCGGTGGCCGGCGACCTCCAGCAGCCAGCGGGAGGCCATCCACGCCCAGGGGCAGACGGGGTCGAACCAGAAGTCGACGGGAGTGGGAGCAGGAACGGCTGCGGGCACGGTCGTGTTCTCCTTCCGCGTGGTCCGCGGCCCGTTCCAGCGGGGCGTGGACCTCGGTCGTGACCACCGCGCCACGTGCGGGTGCCCGGGGCGCGGGTGCCGGGGGTACGGCGGGTACACACGCTCGACTGCGCCGGCCAAGGACCGGCCAAGGACCGGCCAAGGACCGGCCAAGGCGGGGGAGCGGGCCGTGGCCCGGAGACGGACTCGCGGTCCGTCTCCGGGCCACCGTGCCGATCGCAGCGATCGACGAGGGGTTGTGCCCGGCCGTGGGCCTCGTCAGTCCCCGGGGACGGACAGGGTGAAGTGGAGGGCCGCGATGGTCATCCGACGGGCGTGGTAGAAGCGGTGGGCGGTGACGTTGGCGGTGCCGGAGTCGAGTTCGACGCGGTGGCAGCCGGAGGCGCGGGCCCGCTCGGCCAGGTGGGTCATCAGGGCCGTCGCCATGCCCGTCGAGCGGTGGCCGGGGTGGGTGACGAGGTCGTCGACGAAGAGGACCCGGCCACGGCTGGTCGCCAGGACGCGGTGCGTGGCGACCGCGGCGCAGTGGCCGTGGCCGTCGTACGCGGCGGTGAACACCAGGCCCTGCGCGTGTGCCTCGGAGGAGAACCGGTCGAAGGCCTCTTCGGTGAGCGCGGGCCGCAGGGCACGGATCAGCGGCCGCACGTGCGCGGTCATCCGCCGGTCGCCGGGCGCCACATCGGTCAGTACGGGGGACACGACGGGAAGCGTAGAGGTGCAACATACTTTCACAGAGCGCGAGTTGACACACCTTCGGACCGACCTGACGGACCGTGTGCCGCGATCGTCGCCGGCTCTGCCGCACCCGCCGGGGGCGGTGCCAGACTCGGCGACCATGCGTGCCGCTTACATAACCCAGCTCGGCTCTCCCGACGTCATCCGTCACGGAGAGCTGCCACCGCCCGCGTCCGGCCCGCACGACGTGCTGGTCGACATCGAGGTGAGTGCCGTCAACCACGTGGACACCTTCGTCCGCTCGGGGGCCTGGCGCACCCCGGTCGAGTTCCCCTTCGTCATCGGCCGCGACCTCGTCGGCACGGTGGCCGCGGCCGGACCGGCCGCGACCGGCTTCCGGCCCGGCGACCGGGTGTGGTGCAACAGCCTGGGCCACGACGGCCGTCAGGGGGCCGCCGCCGAGCAGGCGGCGGTGCCCGCGGACCGGCTCTACCACCTGCCCGACGGAGTGGACCCGGTGGACGCCGTGGCCCTGGCCCACCCGGCCGCGACCGCGCACCTGGCGCTGTTCACGCACGGGCGGCTGCGCGCCGGGGAGACCGTCGCCGTGCTCGGCGCCGGCGGCAACGTGGGCGGTGCGGCCGTCGTGATGGCGGTCCGGGCGGGCGCCCGGGTGATCGCCGTCGCCTCCGGCCGCGACGAGCCGTACGTACGGTCCCTGGGTGCCCACCACGTCGTGGACTACCGCTCGGCCGACGTCGCCGGACGGATCCGGGCCGCCGCGCCGCAGGGCGTGGACGTCCACGTCGACACCTCCGGGGGCAACGACCTCGAGACCGCGGTGGACCTGCTGGCGAGCCGGGGCCGGATCGTGGTGCTGGCCGGACTGCGCACCCGCCCGGTGCTGCCCGTGGGGCCGCTGTACCTGATGGACCGTTCCGTGCACGGCTTCGCCATCTCGCACGCCGACACCGCCCAGCTCGCCGACGCGGCCCGCGGCATCAGCGGGCTGCTGGCGTCGGGCCTGCTGCGCCCGCGCGCCACCGAGGTGCTGCCGCTGAGCGAGGCGGCCGAGGCCCACCGCCGCCTGGACGAGGGGAAGGTGCACGGCAAGCTCGTGCTGCGCGTACGCGACTGACGCGACCGAGGGGGCGGGCGGGCGCGTCCCGCCACCGGTGAGGGCGCCGCGGCCGCCGCCGCGGCGCCCTCACCTCTTTCCCGTTTCCCGAATGAATACGATCCCCCCGGCCGCTTTCCGGCCGTGGGCCGCAATTGAACTTGACGGACCCCGAACGGCTTGATTGCTCCGGTTCCGCGAACATCGGCAGGATTGCCGCCATGACAACGAACACTGGAACCGTCATCAACAATTCCCCGCTCTTCGAACTCGACGCCCGAATTCGTGTCTCCGCGGCGCCGGCGGAGATCTATTCCGTGGTCAGCGACCTGACCCGCAGCAAGGAATGGAGCCCCGAGTGCATGGGCGGCGAGTGGATCGAGGGAGAGCCCTCGGCGGTCGGGTCGGTCTTCCGCGGCGAGAACCTGCGCAGCGAGGACGTGGTCGGCTGGGCGCCGCTGGTGCGCGGCACCTGGTACACCGAGGCCCGCGTGGTGGCCGCCGAGCCCGGCCGGACCTTCCGCTGGATGATGCTCACCCACGCCCGCGAGGACCAGGAGTCGGTCTGGGGCTTCGACGTCGAGGACGCCGGCGACGGCACCACCTGGCTCGTCCACCACTTCCGGATGGGCAGGGCCACCGCCGGAATCCACAAGATCGTCGCGGATCTCGACGAGGACGGCCGCAAGCGGTTCGTCACCGAGTGGACCGCCAAGCTCGGACAGGACCTCGACGACACCCTGGCCCGTATCAAGGACGTCATCGAGAAGAACTGAGGCCGTGCGTCGCACCACCCGCGCCGGCAGGCCGTCAGATCCGCGATGCGGCCACCCCCTTCAGGAATCCGCAGCCATGGACGAGAGATCGGTTACATGTTTCTCCAGCGAATAGGAAGCAAGGGAATTCGGCTCGGCACGCTGTTCGACCGAGCGGCGGCCCGCCATCCGGCGAATTTCGTGATCCTCGACCACGACCTGGACATCGCCCCCGGCCTCGGCCGACGCGTGACACTGACCGAACTGGCCGAGCTGGTGGACGACATCGCCTCCCGGCTCTGGTCCGTCAAGGTGCGCCCCGGGGACCACGTCGTGGTGCACAAGAGCGACGGCTTCGACATCTCCCTCCTCGCCTGCGCCGTCGCCCGCACCGGGGCCGTCCCGGTGCTGCTGTCGCCGAAACTGGACGGCGCGACGGTCGCCGAACTGCTGCGCCGGGTCGGGCAGCCGTTCCTCGTCACCGACCAGGACAAGCTCGAGCACCACCTGCCCGGCGAGGTCTTCGACCTGTCCCGCAGGGTGCTGCTGGCCTCCGGCGAGCACGAGGGAGCGACCTCGTTCGCCTCGCTGGCCGGCGTCGAGCGGGTGCCCGCGGTGAGCATGCCCATCGACCATCCCACGCTCATCACCCACACCTCCGGCACCACCGGCACCCCGAAGCTGGCCGTGCACACCGGCATGAGCTTCCAGGCCCGTTACCGGCCGCAGGCCACCGTCGTGCGCACCGCCGTGGGCCGCAGCGAGCCCATCGCCGTCCACGTGTCGTTCGTGCACTCGCGGATGTTCACGGCGATGCCCATCTCGATCCTCCAGGGCCACCCGCTGATCGTCCTCAGGGACGACGACCCGCGGACCGTGGGCGACCTGTTCACGCAGATCCCGCCCGGGTTCATCGAGGCCCATCCCAACACCTTCCTGCGCTGGGAGGAGCTGGCCGGCGACCCGCGCGGGCCGCTGGCCAACGTGAAGTACTTCTCCTCCACCTTCGACGCCATCCACCCGCGCACCGTCAACACCATGCTGAAGGCCTCCCGCCGCAAGGGCCGGCGCTTCGCCCAGGCCTACGGGCAGAGCGAGGTCGGTCCGATCGCCGCGCGCACCTACTCGCTCAAGGACGGCGCGGACTTCAACGGCCGCTGCGTCGGCGTGCCGTTCCCGGGCATGACCGGGGTCCGCGTGGTCAGCCGCAACGGCGCACCGGTCTCCAAGGAGAACCCCGGCTTCATCGAGGTCAGGAGCGACGGGCGGATCGTCACCTACCTCGGTGAGCACCAGCGCTGGCAGAAGCAGGTCAACGACGGCTGGTGGCGGATGGGCGACCTCGGCTACCGCACCAGGTTCGGCTGCCTGCACCTGCTGGACCGCGAGGTCGACGAGATCCCCGGTGTGCAGTCCACGCTGGAGATCGAGGACAAGCTGTTCACCCGGCTGCCGGAACTGGTCGAGGTCATCATCATCCCCGGCCCGGACGGGCGTGCGGTGCCGGTGGTGTGCACGCGCGACGACGTGTCGCTGGACGAGTTGGCCTGGAAGACCGCGGTGGTCGACCTGCCGGCGCTGGGCGATCCGGTCCAGTGGCGGCTGGAGGACCTTCCGCAGACCGCCACCACCAAGATCAAGCGCCTGGAACTGGCCCGCCTGCTGTCGGCCGGTCCCGCCGGGTAACGCCTCCCGGCGGACCGGGCGGGCCCCGGCCGCCGTCCCGACGGCGCCCCGCGCGGGCCCCGCCCCCCGCCCGGCCCCGCAGCATCCCCTCCCCATCGCCCCGCCCGTGACGTCCCCCGGCCCCGCACGCCGGCAGTTCCCGGGCGCCGTGCTTCCGGTCCGGACCCGGGCGCCGGGGGTGCGCGCCCCGTCAGGTCGCGCACCCCGGTGCCCGCGGTCCTCCGGTCCCCGGCCCGGTGCCCCTCCCACCGTCCTGCACGGCAGGTGGCCGGTTCCCGTCGCTCCGGCCGCCCGCCGTCCCCTGCCCAGAAACGGAGTATCCGCATGAGCAGCACCCTCGAGGTCTGCGTCATTGGTGCCGGCCCTCGCGGGCTGTCGGTGCTGGAACGGCTGCTGGCCAACGAGCGCCGCGCCCCGGCGCACAGCGCGGTCACGGTCCACGTCGTCGACCCCTCGGCACCCGGCGCCGGCACGGTGTGGCGCACCGAGCAGTCGCAGCACCTGCTGATGAACACGGTGGCGTCGCAGATCACCGTCTTCACCGACGACAGCGCCCGGATCGACGGCCCCATAGAGCCCGGCCCCAGCCTCCACGAGTGGGCGCAGACCCTGGCCCTGCTCGGCGACCCGGCCGAGGTCGACCCCGTCGTCCTCGCCGAGGCCCGGCGCCTGGGCCCCGACTCCTACCCCACACGCGCCTTCTACGGCCGCTACCTCCAGGACTGCTTCGAGCGCATCGTGCGGTCCGCGCCCGCCCACGTCGAGGTCCGGGTGCACCGCTCGCGCGCCGTCGCCGCGGCCGACACGCACGGCGTGCCCGGCGGCCCGCAGGGCGTCCGCCTGGAGGACGGCACCCGGCTCAACGAGCTGGACGCCGTCGTGATGGCCCAGGGCCACGTCCCGGCCCGGCTGTCGGCGCGCGAGGCGCGCACCGCGAGCCTCGCGCGCATCCACCACCTCACCTACGTCACCCCGGCCAACCCGGCCGACCTGGACCTGACCGGCATCCGGCCGGGCCAGAACGTGCTGGTGCGCGGACTCGGCCTGAACTTCTTCGACCACATGGCCCTGTTCACGCTGGGCCGCGGCGGCCGCTTCGAACGCACGCCGGGCGGCGGCCTGCGCTACCACCCCTCGGGGAACGAGCCGAAGCTGTACGCCTTCTCCCGGCGCGGTGTCCCGTACCACGCGCGCGGCGAGAACGAGAAGGGTGCCACCGGCCGCTACTACCCCCGCCTGCTGACCGCCGAGTACATCGCGACGCTCCAGGAGCGCTCCGCCGCCGGCCGGCCGGTCCGCTTCGGCGAGGACCTGTGGCCGCTGATCTCCCGCGAGGTGGAGAGCGTCTACTACGGCGCGCTGCTGAGCGAGCGCGGCGACGGACAGCTCCGGGAGGAGTTCACCGACCGGCTGCTCGCGCTGGATCCGCAGGCCGACCCGGCCGCCCTCCTCGACTCCTACGGCATCCTGGCCGGGGAGCGATGGGACTGGGAGCGCCTGTCGCGGCCCTACGGGGAGGGGGAGTTCGCCGACCGCGAGGAGTTCACCGGCTGGCTGCTCGGATACCTGCGGCGCGACGTCGAGGAGTCCCGCAAGGGCAACGTCAGCGGTCCGCTCAAGGCCGCCCTGGACGTGCTGCGCGACCTGCGCAACGAGATCCGGCTCGCGGTCGACCACGGCGGTCTCGAGGGCGGCTCGCACCGCGACGACCTGGAGGGCTGGTACACGCCGCTCAACGCGTTCCTGTCGATCGGCCCGCCGTCCTCCCGCATCGAGGAGATGATCGCGCTGATCGAGGCGGGCGTGCTGACGCTGACCGGCCCGGGCACGCAGGTCCGCATCGACACCACCGCCCAGATGTACGTCGCGGCGTCGACGGCGGTGCCGGGCGAGCCGGTGCGGGCCACCGCGCTGGTCGAGGCCCGGCTGCCCGAGCCGGACCTGCGCCGCACCGACGACCCCCTGCTGCAGCACCTGCTCGACACCGACCAGGCGACGCCGTACCGGATCGCGGGCGCGGGCGGCACCAGCTACGAGACGGGCGGACTCGCCGTCACCGAGCGCCCCTACCGGCTGCTCGACGGCCGGGGCCGCGCCCACCCGCGGCGCTTCGCCTACGGCGTGCCCACGGAATCGGTGCACTGGGTGACCGCGGCCGGCATCCGGCCCGGCGTCGACTCGGTGACCCTCGGCGACTCCGACGCGATCGCCCGCTCGGTGCTGGCGCTGCCGCCGGTGGCCCACGTGCCCGTCGGCGTACGGCCGGTGGACACCGAAGGCGACCTGTCCGGGGTGATCGTGTGACCGCGGCCTCCGACGGACTCACGGACGCCGGGCTGCTGTCGCCGGTCAGGGCCGGCACACCCGTCGAGGCGGCCACCGGCGACCGGGCCTGGCTGCAGGCCATGCTGGACGCCGAGGCCGCCCTGGCCCGGGCGCAGGCATCGCTCGGCACCGTGCCGAAGGAGGCCGCCGAGACCATCACGCGGGCCGCCGACGCCGGCCGGCTCGACCTGCGGGCGCTGGCGCTCGCCGCCCGGGAGACGGCCAACCCGGTGGTCGGCCTGGTGAAGGCGTTCACCGCGGTGGTGGCCGAGCAGGACGCCCACGCCGCCGAGTACGTGCACCGGGGCTCCACCAGCCAGGACGTCCTCGACACCGGCACCATGCTGGTCGCCCGCCGGGTGCTCGGCATCGTCCGGGCCGACCTGGCGCGCAGCGCGCGGGCCCTGGCGGAGCTCGCCGCCCGGCACCGGGACACGCCGGCCGTCGGCCGCACCCTCGCCCTGCACGCCGTGCCGACGACGTTCGGGCTGAGGGTGGCGGGCTGGCGGCAGCTGGTCCTGGACGCGGAGGCCCGCCTGGCCCGCGTCCACGAGGGCGGGCTGCCCGTCTCGCTCGGCGGGGCGGCCGGCACGCTGGCCGGCTACCTGGAGTACGCGGCCGTCGACGACGACGGCCGGCGGCCCGAACCGGGCGACTACCTGGACCGGCTGACCGACGCGTACGCCGCCGAGACCGGCCTCGCCCGGCCCGTGCTGCCCTGGCACGCGCTGCGCACCCCCGTCGCCGATCTGGCGTCCGCGCTGGCCTTCACGGCCGGTGCGCTCGGCAAGATCGCCGTCGATGTGCAGTCGCTGGTCCGCACCGAGGTCGGCGAGGTCGCCGAGCCCGGCCCGGCCGGCCGCGGCAGTTCCTCCGCCATGCCGCACAAGCGCAACCCGGTGCTCGCCACCCTGCTGCGCAGCGCGGCCCTTCAGGTGCCGGCCCTGGCCGCCGCGCTCACCCAGTGCCTGGTCTCGGAGGACGAGCGGTCCGCCGGCGCCTGGCACGCGGAGTGGCAGCTGCTGCGCGAGTGCCTGCGGCTGGCAGGCGGCGCGGCCCACACGGCGGTCGAGCTCGCCGAAGGGCTCGAGGTCAGGCCCGGACGGATGCGGGCCAACCTCGTCCTGACGGGCAGCCAGGTCGTCTCGGAGCGGTTGGCCGCCCGCCTCGCCCCGCTGCTCGGCAAGGCCGCGGCCGGGCGGCTGACCACCGAGGCCGCACGGGTGACGGGCAGCACCGGCCGCCCGCTGGCCGAGGTGCTCGCCGGCCTGCCGGGCCTGCCGCCCGGGGTCGTCGGCGAACTCGCCGACCTGTGCGACCCGGCCGGTTACACCGGAGCCGCCACCGCCCTGGTGGACCGTGCACTGCGGCACTGATCCCCACCCCACCCGCCGCCGCGGCCCGGTGCCACCGGGCCGCGGCGGCACGATCCGGAGAAAGCCGAGGAGAAGATGGCCAGTGCACGAGCCGCCCGAGGGCGGTGGATGGAGGACTGGGACCCCGAGGACGAGGAGGCGTGGGAGCGGGGCGGGAAGCGCGTCGCCCGGCGCAACCTGGTGCTGTCGGTGCTCGCGGAGCACGTCGGGTTCTCCGTGTGGAGCATGTGGTCGGTCCTGGTGCTGTTCATGTCACCGAGGATCGGACTGGACTTCGCGCCCGACGAGAAGTTCCTGATGGTGGTGGTGCCCACCCTGGTCGGCGCCCTGCTGAGACTGCCCTACAGCAGTGCCGTGACCCGGTTCGGCGGGCGCAACTGGACCCTGTTCTCCTCGCTGGTGCTCCTGGTGCCGACGGCGGCGACGGTGTACTTCGTGCAGCGGCCGGGCACCCCGCTGTGGGTCTTCCTGCTGATCGGCGCGGCGGCAGGGGCGGGCGGCGGCAACTTCGCCTCCTCGATGACCAACATCACCGCCTTCTACCCGCAGCGCAAGCAGGGCTGGGCACTCGGTCTGAACGCGGGCGGCGGCAACCTGGGCGTCGCCGCGGTGCAACTGCTCGGCCTGCTGGTGATCTCCGTCGCCGGGGACACCCACCCGGCGTACGTCGCCGCGTTCTACCTGCCGCTGATCGCGCTGACCGCGGTGCTGGCCGCGCTGCGCATGGACAACGTGGCCATGGTGCGCGCCGAGCCGGGCGCCCAGCGCGAGGCCGCGGCGAACGCCCACACCTGGTGGATCTCGCTGCTGTACGTCGGCACGTTCGGCTCCTTCATCGGTTTCGGGTTCGCCTTCGGGCTGGTGCTGCAGAGTCAGTTCGGTTCCACGCCGCTCCAGGCCGCCTCGTTCACCTTCCTCGGACCGCTGCTCGGCTCGGTGGCCCGCCCCCTCGGCGGCAGGATCGCCGACCGGTTCGGCGGGGCGCGCGTGACGATGTGGTCGTTCGCCGGGATGGCGGCCGGCACCGGCGTCCTGCTGTGGGCCGGCGGGAACGGTTCGTTCGCGCTGTTCGTGGCCGGGTTCACCTGGCTGTTCGTGGTGAGCGGCATCGGCAACGGCTCGACGTACAAGATGATCCCGGCGATCTTCGCCCGGCAGGCGGAGGTCGCCATCACCTCCGGCCACGACGCGACGGCGGCCTTCGCGGCCTCCCGCCGCCTGTCCGGGGCCGTCATCGGCATCGCCGGCGCGGCGGGCGCGCTCGGCGGGGTCGCCATCAACCTCGCCTTCCGTTCGGCGTACGGCGGCACGGGCAGCGGTGCGCCCGCGTTCTGGTCCTTCCTCGCCTTCTACGGGCTGTGCGCCGTGGTGCTGCGGGCCGTGTACCTGCGCGGCGAGCGCCCGAGCGACCCCCTGCCCACCGCGGAGCAGAGCAGGGCCTCCCATGTCCGGTGAGGTCAGGGGAGGGCAGGAGCGGGAGAGCACCACCCACTGCCCGTACTGCGCGCTGCAGTGCTCCACCGTGCTGTCGGGCGAGCGGGGCGGTGTGGCGGTGCGGCCCTCGGCCGACTTCCCGGTCAACCGGGGCGGGCTGTGCCAGAAGGGGTGGACGGCGCCCTCCGTGCTCGCCGTCCCCGACCGGCTGCTGACCCCCCTGGTGCGCGGGGCCGACGGCGAACTCGCGCCGGCCGGGTGGGACGAGGCGCTCGACCTGGTGGCCGGGCGGCTGCGGGAGATCCGCGCACGGCACGGCGCCGACGCGGTCGCGGTGTTCGGCGGCGGCGGGCTGACCAACGAGAAGGCGTACACGCTCGGCAAGTTCGCCCGCGTGGCCCTGGGCACCAGCCAGATCGACTACAACGGCCGGTTCTGCATGTCGTCGGCGGCCGCGGCGACCGCGGCGGCCTTCGGGCTCGACCGCGGGCTGCCGTTCCCGGTCACCGACCTGGACGGGGCCGACGTGATCCTGCTGGCCGGGGCCAACCCGGCGGAGACGATGCCGCCGCTGCTGCGCCACCTGGAGAGTGCGGACCTCGTCGTCGTCGACCCGCGCCGCACCCGCACCGCCGAGCGGGCCGCGCTGCACCTGAGCCCCGCCCCCGGCACCGACCTCGCCCTGGCCCTCGGCCTGCTGCACCTGGCGGTCACCGAGGGGCTGGTCGACAAGGAGTACGTGGACGTGCGCACCACCGGCTTCGACGCGGCCTGGGAGAGCTGCGCCGCCTGGTGGCCGGAGCGCGTGGAGGAGGTCACCGGCGTGCCGGCGGACGACCTGCGCACGGCGGTGCGGATGCTCGGCGGCGCCCGCCGGGCCTACGTGCTGACGGGCCGGGGCGCCGAACAGCACAGCAAGGGCTCCGACACGGTCGCCGCGTTCGTCAACCTGGCCCTCGCCCTGGGGCTGCCCGGCCGGGAGGGCGGCGGCTTCGGCACGCTGACCGGACAGGGCAACGGGCAGGGCGGCCGCGAGATGGGCCAGAAGGCGGACCAGCTGCCCGGCTGCCGCTCGCTCGCCGACCCCGCCGACCGCGCGCACGTGGCCGCCGTGTGGGGCGTGGACGCGCAGGAGCTGCCCGGACCGGGCCGCAGCGCCTACGAACTGCTGGACGCCCTCGGCGGGGACGGGGGGCCGCGGGCGCTGACGGTGTTCGGGGCGAACCCGGTCGTCTCGGCGCCCCGGGCCGCCCACGTCACCGAGCGGCTGAAGGCCCTCGACCTGCTGGTGGTGGCCGACTTCGTGCCGTCCGAGACGGCCGCGCTCGCCGACGTGGTGCTGCCCGTGGCGCAGTGGGCCGAGGAGGAGGGCACGCTGACCAGTCTGGAGGGCAGGGTGCTGCGTCGCCGCGCCCATCTGACCCCGCCGCCCGGTGTGCGCACCGACCTGGAGGTGCTGCACGCGCTCGCCGTCCGGCTCGGCCAGGACGCGGGCCGCTTCCCCGTCCGGCCCCGGGAGGTCTTCGACGAGCTGCGCCGGGCCTCGGCCGGCGCCCGCGCGGACTACTCGGGCATCAGCTACGCCCGCCTGGACGCGGGCGAGGCACTGTACTGGCCCTGCCCGGCCGACGGCCACCCGGGAACGCCGCGGCTGTTCCTGGACCGGTTCGCGCACCCGGACGGGCGCGCCCGGTTCACGCCCGTGGACCACCGGCCGTCCGCCCGGGAACCCGACGAGACCTTCCCGCTGTACGGGACGACCGGCCGGGTACTGGCCCAGTACCAGTCGGGCGCGCAGACCCGCCGGGTGCCCGAACTGGTCGAGGCCGCGCCGGAGGCGGTCGTCGAGATCCACCCGGACACCGCCCGCCGCTTCGGCCTGGCCGACGGGCAGACGGCCGAGGTCGGCTCGGTGCACGGCACCACCCGGGCGCGCGTGCGGCTGACCCGCGCGGTGCGTCCCGACACCGTGTTCGTGCCGTTCCACTTCCCGGGCGCCGGCCGCGCCAACCTGTTCACCGGCGACGCGCTCGACCCGCGCAGCCGCATGCCCGAGTTCAAGGTGAGCGCGGTGCGCGTCACGCCGGCGGGTGAGCGGCCGTGACCGGCGTCGTCATCGTGGGCGGCGGCCCGGCCGCGCACCGGCTGGCCGCCCGGCTGGTGCAGTACGGACACCCGGGCGAGGTGACCGTGGTCGGCGCCGAGCCGCGGCCCGCCTACCACCGGGCCCTGCTCGGTTCGGTCCTGGACGGCACGCTCGACGCCGACCGGCTGTCACTGCCCGCGCTGCCCGCCGAGGTGCGGCAGCTGACCGGCGTGCGGGTCAGCGCCGTCGACCGGGCCCGCCGCACGGTGCGCACGGGCGACGGCCGCGAACTGCCCTACGACGTCCTGGTACTGGCCACCGGGGCCCGGCCTAGGGTGCCGCCGGTGCCGGGTCTGGAGACCGGACCCGGCCGGCTCGCCGAAGGGGTGCGCGCGGTGCGCACCGCGGCCGACTGCCGTCCGCTGTCCGAGGGGCCCGTCGTGGTCCTCGGCGGCGGGATCCGCGGTGTCGAGACGGCCTGGGCGCTGAGCAGGACCGGGCAGGAGGTGGCGCTCGTCCACCCCGCCGGGCACCTGATGGAGCGACACCTGGACGCGGCGGGCGCCGCGGTGCCGGCCGCGTGGCTCGCGGGCCGGGGCGTCACGCTGCACCTGGGCCGCCGGGCCGCCGAGTACACGCCGGGCAAGGTCGTCCTCGACGACGGCCAGGTGCTGGCGGCGGGCACCGTGCTGCTGTGCACGGGCACGGTGGCGGAGACCGCGTCGGCCCGCGCGAGCGGCCTCGAGGTGCGCGGGGGAGTGGTCGTCGACGCCCTGCTGCGCACCGGCGACCCGCGCGTCCACGCGATCGGCGACTGCGCCGAGCACGCGGGCGCGGTCGGCTCGACGGTGCTCCAGGCGTGGGAGCAGGCGGAGGCGCTCGCCCGGATCCTCACCGGACGGGAGCGGCCGTACGCACCCGGACGGCGCGTGCTGCGGCCGCGCACCCCGGGCAAGGACATGGTCGTCCTCCCGCCGGCCGGCCCCGACCGGCCGGGCGACACCGACGGGACGGTCTCGCTGCTGGACCGGGCGGGAGGCCGCCACGCCCGTCTCGTGCTGCGCGGCGGGCGCATTCACGCGGGGGCCGTCATCGGCTCGCCGTCCGCCGTCGCCGCCGTGAGCCGGCTGTACCTCCGCGACGAGCCGGTCCCCGCCGACCTGCTCGCGCTGCTGACCGGCGCCGACGGCGAGTACGCGGGCGACGGGACGCTGCCGGACGAGGCCGTGGTGTGCCACTGCAACAACGTCACCGGGAAGGCCCTGAAGGACGCCTGGCACAGCGGTGCGCACGACGAGGCGGCGCTGGCCCGGGCGACCCGGGCGACGACGGGGTGCGGCAGCTGCACCTCGGTCGTACGGCGGCTGTGCACCACCCTCGCCGGCGCCGGCGACGACACCCCTGCGGAAGGAGCGACACCGTGACGACACGCACCCTGGTCGTGGCCGGTCACGGCATGGTGGGCCACCGGCTGGTCGAGGAGATGCTCACGCACGACCGGCACGGCCGGTGGCGCGTCGTCGTGCTCGGCGAGGAGCCGCGCGCCGCCTACGACCGGGTGGCGCTGTCCTCCCTGCTCGACGGCGCCACCCCCGACGACCTCGCCCTCGCCGGGCCCGACGTCCTCGGCGACGGCCGCCTGCGGCTGAGTCCGGGCACGAGGGTGACCGGCGTCGACCGCCGGGCCAGGACGGTGACCTGCGACGACGGCACCGAGACCGGTTACGACGCGCTGGTGCTGGCCACCGGTTCGCGGCCGTTCGTGCCGCCCGTGCCCGGACACGACCTGCCGGGGTGCTTCGTGTACCGGACGGTGGAGGACGTCGCCGCGATCCGCGCGGCCGCCGTACCGGGCCGCGAGGCGGTGGTGGTGGGGGGCGGACTGCTCGGCCTGGAGGCCGCGAACGGCCTCCGGCTGCTGGGGATGCGGCCCCGTGTGGTGGAGATGGCGCCGTGGCTGATGGCCCAGCAGATCGACGAGGGCGGCGGCCGGGTGCTGGCCGGGGCGGTCGAACGGCTCGGGGTGGGCGTGCACTGCTCCAGCGCGCTGCACGCGGTCGGCGCGGGCCCGGACGGCCGGGCCGACCGGGTGGAACTGGCCGACGGCACGGTGCTGGACGCCGCGCTCGTCGTCTTCGCCGCCGGGGTGCGGCCGCGCGACGAACTCGCCGCCCCGCTGGGGCTCGAACGCGGTGAACGCGGGGGCTTCCTGGTGGACGGGTGGTGCCGGACCGCGGACGAGTACATCTGGGCGATCGGCGAGTGCGCGGCCGTGGAGGGCCGCTGTCACGGGCTGGTGGTCCCCGGCCTCCGGATGGCCGAGACGGTGGCCCGGCAGCTGGTGGGCGAGGGGGGCCAGCCGTTCGCCGGGGCGGACGGCTCCGCCAAGCTCAAGCTCCTCGGCGTCGAGGTGGCCGGCTTCGGTGACGCACACGCGCGTGCGCCGGGGGCGATCGAGTACGTGCGGGAGGACCGGCGGGCCGGCACCTACGCGAAGGTGGTCCTGGCTGCGGACGGCCGCACGCTGCTCGGCGGCGTCCTGGCGGGCGACACCCGCGCCTACCCGGTGCTGCGCGGCCTGACCGGCCGCGAACTGACGGCTTCTCCGGACGAACTGCTGGCCGGGACGACGGGAGAGGGACCGCCCCGGGCTCGGTAGGGATCGGGGGGCGGGTCAGGTGGCGTCAGGGCGGCGCCACGGCTGTGCCGGCCGCCAGGGTCCGGACCGGGAAGGCAGCTTGCTGAATGCGGGCAGGGGGACCCGCTCGGCCCGGCGCGCGGTGTCCTGCCCGGTCTCGTCCGTGGCGGCTGTGCGGTCTTCGGCGACGCCGGCCGGCGTCCACTGGTGCCCGTCCCACTCCTGGATGCCGCGTGGCACGTCGGAAGCGACGTGGGCCCCCGTTTCGACTGCTCGCCGAGCGGGACCGCCCGCCGTTCCCCCGGCACGGGGCGGTGCTGCCGGCGGCGTGCTGCCCACTCCTCGAGAGGTTGGGGGTCGAGACTGGTGGGCTCGCATGTTGGGGTGTCGCGTATTCAGGCTGGGATGCGGAGCTCCATCACTCTGCGTCGACCACTCATGCGGGGTCCCTGGGGCCGCGTTGAAGGCGCCGGTGGCATGATCCGGGCCATGGATCAGCTTTCCTACTCGGATGAATGGCTGTCACGGTGGCGTGACGAGATCACGCATGCGGTGAGCTCCATGGTCTTGACGTTCGAGGAGAAGAACGGCTACCAGCCGGGCACGAACGAAGTCCGGATCGCCAGTAAAGAGGATCTTCGGGCTGTCCATGACGGTGGTCGGGAGCTTCAGGGATCTGCTGACGTTCTACGAGTCGATCGGGGAGGTCGTGCCTGGCCTACGCCTCGTCCAGGGAACGCGCCCTGATCGACCGCGAGCTCTACCTCCCGGCCTCCTGGATGGATGACCGGGACCGCTGTCGGGCCGCCGGCATCGACGACGAGATCTGTTTCGCAACCAGGAACGAGCACTTCGGGCAGATGCTGCAACGCGCCGCCGACGCCGGTGTGCCGTTTGCATGGGTGACGGCGGACGAGACATACGGGCAGGTCAAGCACACACGTTGCTGGCTGGAGCAACGCAAGGCCACCCACGTGATGGCCACGAAGGTCAACGACACGGTGGTGACGACCGGCTGGGCCGAGGCCCGGGTCGACGAGCTGATCGCCGCGCTGCCCCGGCAACGCCGGAAACGACTCGTTTCCGCTCAAGATCAGGACGCCACCGCAAGCGAAACGCGGAGGCCAGACCCCGACGGTGTCGGCCATCGCACCCCAGCAGCAACCTCTCCGTGCCAGTGCTGCTGTCGAAACCCGTGAACATTTCGATTCCCCCTCGGGCGGCGGCTGCCTCCCAAACCCGTGTGCATCCGCTGCCCGTTCTCGCGGACAGAGCCACCAGGACGTCGACGGCGTCCTCCTCGGTGACGCCTGTCACCCGGCATCTCCGGGATATCGGGAACTCCTCAGAACCGAGCAGTTTCCCGTCTCTTACGGATGGCCGGCCGACGACGTTCACTCACACTCCCGATCGGCGGTGGCACGGGTGTCGGCCAGTGGAAGCGGTTGGGTCTGCCGCCCCGGTCAGCCAACGCCTGAAGAGAACAGCAGATACATCTCTACAGGAAGTCGGTTCATTCTGTCCTCTGGTTCCCAGCAACAGCCAGAATTCCGAGGCACCGGAAGCACAGGGGGCGCACTGCGCCATGTGCGTCATCGGACGTGCCATGCGCTTGTCGCACCATGCGCTTTCTCGGGGGACGGGAAGGGTATGTCCTGTGTACCCTCCACACGGTATGCAAGGACCGTGACGCTCGAAATCCTGGAGATTTTGTGACCCCGGAGATAGAGAACGCCTTCGCCGCGATCAGGAGTGAGCACGGACCGGGTTCGATCACCCGGGTCGAGCAGATGATGGAAGCAGGAAAACAGCAACACCATCCCCTCCAGCAGGGCGCCAAGTGGATCCTGCCGGGAATTTCGCAGCAGCCGTGGCATGATCCGTACGGCCACCCCGAGCTGGCACCGGTGGTGCACGCCCTCGAAGCGAACCACGCCACGATCAAGAAGGAGTTGGAGACCGCCTGGGCCGCCCGGCGGAACGCGTTCTCCGAGTACGAGCACTACCTCACGCGTCAGTCGGACTGGCAGGCTCTCTATCTGTTCCGCAAGGGCGAGCTGGTGAGCGAGTCCGCCGACACGGTGCCGACCGCCTTCCAGGTGCTGAAGGAAGAGGCGGTCGACACCGGGAAGCTCTGCCCACTACTGGAGTGCCACTTCTCGACCCTGCTCCCCGGCGCGGCGATCGCCCCGCACTGCGACCTGTGGAACTTCAGCATCAACCTGCACCTGGCCGTCGACATACCCGAGGAGTGCGGCATCACGGTCGCCGGCGAGACGCGGTCGTGGCAGGAGGGCAAGTGCCTGCTCTTCGACTACTCCTTCGAGCACGAGGCGTGGAACCGCGGGACCCGTCCACGCACGTGCCTGCTCGTCGACCTGTGGCACCCGGAGACCACCGTCCCCGAGCGGAAAGCGCTCGTCGCGCTCATCACCGAGATCCGCAAGCTGATGGGCGAGGAGTGACCACGCGGAGAATCGGGGCGGCAGCCCTTCTCATCACCAGCCCGGAGGGACTGCCACGGCGTCGACTCGCACACGGCCAGAGCTGCGGAACCACAGGTCGAAGGGGACCTTGTCTCCAGGCCTCAGCGACGGCGGATTCAGGATCATCACATCCACGGTGTACGGGGTCATGTTCACACGGCTTCGAGCGGGGATGGTGAGGGCTTCGAGCGACTCCATGTGCCCTGCCCCGTCCTTCGTGACCCTCCGGCCCAGCATGGTGACCCCGAGATCCGGCGAGGAGACGGACTCCAGCGTGTCCTCGCCGGCTCCGGTGTTGCTGATGTCGAAGAAGGCCGCCGTGCTGGTGGAGTTGGACGGCATGAAGATGCGGCCGTTGCTGACGCTTATCCTTGCGGGCGGTTCACCGGCCGCACCCGTCGCCGTGTAGGCGGTCAGGAGCAGCAGGACCGCCACACACGTGCCCAGGGGTACCAGGACGGCGCGCAGTGCGCCGCCGGTCAGGCGGTGCCAGGGTGACGAGGGGTTTTCTGCCGAGTCGGTGGACGACGCGGAGCTCATCGGACTTCCTCCAGGGACGAGGCAGTGCTGCTGTCCGCCCCGGACAGCGGCGTCGGGGCACCTTTGCCCGCGGAGTCGTGGGCGTCGGGTGAGTAGGCCCGCAGGCGCAGGCTGTTGGCCACGACGAGGACAGAACTGGCGGACATCGCCACGGCGGCGAACATCGGGTTGAGCCAACCGGTGGCGGCCAGCGGAACAGTGACGACGTTGTAGCCGAAGGCCCAGGCGAGATTCGCGCGGATCGTGCCCAGGGTCCGGCGGGTGAGCTGTACGGCAGCGACCACCGCCTGCATGTCCTCGCGGACGAGGGTGATGTCGGCGGCGCCGATCGCCGCGTCGGTACCGCTGCCCATGGCGATGCCCAGGTCGGCGGAGGCCAGGGCGGCGGCGTCGTTGACCCCGTCGCCGATGACGGCCACACGCCGCCCCTCCTCCCTCAGCTTCGCGACGATGTCGGTCTTGCCTTCCGGAGTGACCTCGGCGTGGACCTCGTCGATGCCGACCTGCTCGGCCACGGCGCGGGCGGCGGCCGGGCCGTCGCCCGTCACCAGAATGGGTTCGATGCCCAGCTCGCTGAGTTGTCGTACGGCCGGGCGGCTGGAGGGCCGCAGTGTGTCGCCGACCGCGAGGACGCCGACCGGCCGGCCGTCCGTCTCGACCACCACGGCTGTGCGTGCGGCGGCGTGGGCGCGGTCCAGTGCCTGCTGAAGGGTGTCCGGGAGCGGGGTGTCGGGCCGTGGGCGTCCTACGACGACCTCGCGGCCGTCGACCCGGCCGCTGACTCCCACTCCGGGGACGGCACGGAAGTCGGTCACGGGCGGCAATTGACCGTCCTTCGCGGCCTGGCGGGCAGCGGCGGCGACGGCTCGGCCGATGGGGTGCTCGGAGCCGTACTCGACCGCTCCGGCCAGTCGGAGGATCTCAGCCTCGTCTTCCCCGGCCGTCGGCGTGGTGTCGACGAGGGTCATGCGTCCGGTGGTGAGGGTGCCGGTCTTGTCGAAGACCACGGTGTCGATGTGCTGCAGTCGTTCCAGCGCCTCCGGTCCTCGGAGCAGTACGCCGAGTTGCGCACCGCGGCCGGTGGCGGCCATGAAGGCCGTCGGCGTGGCCAGGCCGAGAGCGCAGGGGCAGGCGACGACGAGGACGGCGACGGCCGCGGTAACGGCAGCCCCGGTATCCGCCTCGGCGCCGAGCCAGAATCCCAGGACGGTGCACGCCACCGTCACGATCGCGGGTACGAAGACACCCGCGACGGCGTCGGCCAGCCGCTGGATGCGGGCCTTGCCCGCCTGCGCGTCGCTCACCAGCTTGGTGATCCGGGCGAGTTGGGTGTCGGCGCCGACTGCCGTGGCCCGGATCACCAGCAGTCCGCCGGCGTTGACGGCGCCGCCCACCACGTCCGATCCCGGTCCGACCTCGACCGGGACGCTCTCGCCGGTCACCAGCGAGAGGTCCAGGGCTGAGCTGCCCTCGGTGACAACGCCGTCGGTGGCGACCTTCTCACCTGGCCGTACCAGGAACTCCTGCCCGACATGGAGTTCGGAGACAGGGACCCGGCGCCCCTGCTCACCGTCCCGCAGCTCGACATCCTTGGCGCCGAGCTCGGCGAGCGCGCGCAGCGCCGATCCCGTCCCCTGCTTGGCGCGGTCCTCCAGGTAGCGTCCCGCCAGCACGAACAGCGGCACACTCACGGCCGCTTCCAGATACAGATGCGCACCACCGGCCTCAGCCTCGGGGAAGAGGTTGAACGGCATACGCATGCCCGGCTCGCCCGCGCCTCCGAACCACAGTGCGTATGCGGACCAGGCGAAGGAGGCCAGCACTCCCAGAGAGACCAAGGTGTCCATGGTCGCCGTGGCATGCCGCAGTCCCTTCATCGCCCGCTCGTGGAACGGCCACGCGCTCCACCCCACCACCGGCGCGGCCAGGTTGAAGCACAGCCACTGCCAGTAGGTGAACTGCAGAGCCGGGACCATGGAAAGCACCAGCACAGGCAGCGACAGCAACGCCGTGATCAGCAGCCGGCCCCCGTCACTGACGCCTGCGGCAGTCTTTCGCCGCTCGCCGACCCGGCCCTGTTCCTCCGCGGGCGGCGGTGGCAGTTCGGCCGTGTAGCCGGCGCTCTCCACCACGGAGATCAAACGCTGCGTGGTCACCGACGGAGGATGGGAGACGCGGGCCCGCCCAGTGGCCAGGTTGACGGTCGCCGTCACCCCCTCGACGCGGCCCAGTTTCTTCTCCACCCTGCCCACACAGGCGGCGCACGTCATCCCGCCGACCAGCAGATCGGTGGTCACCTCGGACTCGTCGGCCGCCTGACGGTGATCGGCGCTGGTCATCGGCTCACCTGCGCCTCACGGTCGACGGCGCCGAGCCCGTGCATGCCCGGCATACCCGGCTCCCGGTTCTCCTCGGAGGCCGGCACAGTCCGGTGCATGCCCGGAGCCACCGGACCCGCCACACGCCCGATGGCGTATGACAGAGCCGTGAGCGAGGCCAGCAGGATCACGAACCCCAGTAAGGCCGGGGGAACGATAAAACCACGCTTTGACATCTCCATGGATACATACGGTAGGGGGGTACCCTGCGAATGGTCGACATCGAGCATGTGACAAAAAACTCCGCCATCGTCGGGAACCAGACGGGCCCCCCATCCGACTACTGTGATTAGGGCTTTCTCCATCCTTTCGAAATCTCGCACACCGGATCGGATTGGACGATACCTAGCGCGGTATCAACTGGATTGGGAAGGCGTGGAATCAGTCATCCATGACGCCCTGAGATTCGACCGAGAAGGCTGGAACTAGGGGACATCCCCAGCCGACTCGTCGAATGAGGAACCCGCCCCTTCGCCGTCAGCACACGGCCCTGCCGTCGCCCTCAAGCCGTACATGAGCGAGCCCACCTGGGGCGTTCCATCGCCCACTTCACGGGCGGCCGTCCCGGATGTCCGGCTTTCAATGAACAGGTGACCGATTTCCGCAATCAGATCGCCAGCCAGTCCGAAAGTGAGGGGAGGGTGCTTGTCTCAGCACATGGAGTGAGCCATGATCCCGGGGTGTGCCGCCGTCCTGATTCAAGGGACGGATTGTCAGGGGGGAACAGTTCCGCAATGCCTGTAGTGAAATCGCCGTCCACTCAGCCACGCCAACGCCAACGCCTCGGACTGCCGCTGCTGATCCTGGCCGCCGCGCAGTTGGTCATCTCGCTCGACTACAGCATCGTCTACGTCGCCCTCCCCAGCATCGGCAGCTCGCTCGGCTTCTCCGGACAGGACCTCCAGTGGGTGGTCAGCGCCTATGTCGTGGCGACCGGCGGGCTCCTGCTCCTCGGCGGCCGGGCCACCGACCTGCTCGGGCGACGCAGGATCTTCATCGTCGCCGCCCTGCTGTACGCGGTCTCCTCACTGGTGGGCGGGCTGTCGGACTCGGCGGGCATCCTGATCGCGGTGCGCGCGGTGCAGGGCATCGGCGGCGCCCTGCTGTTCCCTGCCGCCCTCTCGCTGATCAACACGCTCTACGAGGAAGGCCCCGGCCGTAACCGGGCGCTGGCCGCGTGGGGCGCCGCCGGGGCCGGCGGACTGTGCTTCGGCTCGCTGCTGGGCGGGGTGCTCGTGGACACCTTCGGCTGGCCGGCGGTGTTCCTCGTCAACGTGCCGCTGGCCGGTGGCATCGCCCTGGCAGGAACGTTCCTCTTCCCCGCGGACGGTCCATTGTCCCGGCAGCGGGACTTCGATCTCCTAGGTGCCCTGACCGCCACCGTGGGCATCACGCTGCTTGTCTTCGTCCTCGTTCACGCACCGGAGGCCGGCTGGGGCAGCCGCAGCGTCCTGGTATGCACGGCCCTCTCGGTGATCTCGCTGGCTCTCTTCGTCCTTGTCGAAACCCGCACCCGTGCCCCGCTGACACCGGGACACCTGTTCAGGCACCGCAGCCTGCTCGGCGCCATGGCGCTGACCGCGCTGTTCAGTGCCACGTTCAGCTCGCTGCCGTTCTTCCTGACCCTCTACTTCCAGACGGTGCACGGCTACAGCGCCATGGCCACCGGAGCCGCCTTCCTCGTACCGGCCGTGGTCGTGGCCGCCGGAACGAAGGTGGGCGAGAAAGCCGTGGCCGCACTGGGCCTGCGCACCATGCTTCTGGGCGGCATGGCCCTCGGGGCCGTCGGCACCCTGCTCCTTGCCCTCGCACTCAGCGCCGACGGCTCCTACACGCGCCTCCTGCCGGGGATCGTGCTGCTGAGCCTGGGACAGGGTGCCGCCTGGACCGGCATGTGGATCGCGGCCGCAGCCGGCGTCCCCGCCCAGGACCAGGGCATCGCCTCGGGGCTGGCCTCGACCACGCTGCAGGTCGGCAGCGCCGTGGGCCTGGCAGTCCTGGTGGCCGTCGCCGGCACCGGGAGCGACGGCCTGACCACCGCCGGCCTGCTCGACGGAGTCCGTGACGCCGTCTACGTCATCACAGCCGGAATCTGTCTCGGCGCCGTGGCCCTGCTGTCCTTCCGGAGGCGTGCGGACCACTGACGGCCGTCGCCGCCGACGCACCCTCATTCCTTCCCTACGACCGTTCTGCCCCTGCCAGCCCTGAGATCTCGTCATCCATGCCGGGAGCCCTAGGAGCCCTCGTGTCCAGCACATCTGACCGGCCGTTCAGCATGTCTGCCCCTCCTTTCACCCCACCCGATCGTGCCGCCGTCCTGTGCGGACTGGCAGGCTGGCTTCCCCCACGCGTCGTGACCAACGAAGAGCTCTCGCAACGACTCGACACCAGCGACGCCTGGATCCGGACCCGCACCGGGATCAGCGGACGCCACTTTGCCGAGCCCGGCCAGGCCACCTCCGATCTGGCCGTTGAGGCGGGCCGCCGCGCGCTACGGTCCGCAGGCGCGGAGGACGTGGACGCCGTGGTCGTCGCCACGACGACGCCCGACCGCTCCTGCCCCGCCACCGCCCCGCTCGTGGCCAGCCGCCTCGGCCTGACGGGAGTCGCAGCCTTCGACGTCAGCGCCGTCTGCACCGGATTCGTCTACGGACTCGCTTCGGCTGCGAGCCTCATCACGGCCGGAGTGGCTGAACGCGTGCTGCTGATCGGCGCGGACACCTACTCCACGATCGTCGACCCGCACGACCGGGCCAACGCGATCATCTTCGGCGACGGGGCCGGAGCTGTCGTCCTGCGCGCCGGACGCTCCGACGAACCCGGCGCCGTCGGCCACTTCGACCTCGGCAGCGACGGCACCGGCGAAGAACTGATCATGGTGGCGGCCGGTGGCTCACGGCAGCGCTCGGCATCCAATCCGATCGACCCGCAGGACCGTTACTTCACCATGCGCGGCAAGGAGGTCTACCGCCATGCGGTCACCCGCATGACCGCCTCCGCCCACGCCACGCTCACGCTGGCCGACCGCAAGGTCGACGACATCGACCGCATCGTCCCTCACCAGGCCAACCTGCGCATCCTGCGCTCGGTGGCGGAGGACCTCGGACTGCCCCCGGAACGGCTGGTCACCAACGTCGAGTCCGTGGGCAACACCGGCGCCGCATCGATCCCGCTCGCCCTGGCCGATGCGGCTGCCCAGCACACCATCCAGGCAGGCGAACGCGTCCTGCTCACCGCGTTCGGCGGCGGACTCACCTGGGGGTCCTGCCTCCTGACGTGGCCCGCCCTCTCCCGGATCGACCGCCCGCACGACACAGGAGGAACGCAGGAGTCATGAGCACCACCTACGACCAACTGGTCGAGATCGTCACGAAACTGCACGACGCGCCGAGCGACCTGATCAGCCCGGACGTCACCTTCGCCCAGCTGGACGTCGACTCCCTGACGATGGTCGAGATCAGTTTGCGCATCGAGCGCGACCTCGGCGTCCACATCGACGACAACGAACTCCAGGAAGACCTCACCCTCGACGCGACCACCAAGCTCATCGATTCGAAGCTCGCTCAGTAGCCGCAGACACCACCACTACAGAGAGCAGGGATGATGGAGATCAAGGAAGTCACGGGTAAGGAAATCGGCGCCACGGTCGATGGGTTCGACTACGCGGCCGCCTCCCCGGCGGACATCGACGCCATCAAGGCGGCGGTCTACACCAAGAAGATCGTCGTCCTGAAGAACCAGGACCTGGCACCCCGGCAGTTCCTCGAACTCGGCCAGCGGTTCGGCCGTCCGGAGACGTACTACGAGCCGATGTACAAGCACCCCGAGGTCGAGGAGATATTCGTCTCCTCCAACGTGCCGGAGGACGGCAAGCAGATAGGCGTGCCGAAGACCGGGAAGTTCTGGCACGCCGACTACCAGTTCATGCCGGACCCCTTCGGCCTCACGTTCATCTACCCCCAGGTCATCCCCGAGAAGAACCGGGGCACCTACTTCATCGACATGGGCAAGGCGTACGAGGCGCTCCCCGAGGATCTCAAGAAGGAAGTGGCGGGCACCTTCTCCCAGCACTCCGTCCGCAAGTACTTCAAGATCCGGCCTTCGGATGTCTACCGGCCGATCTCCGAGGTCATCGAGGAAGTCGACACCAAGACCCCGCCGGTGGTGAAGCCCAGCACCTTCACCCACCCCATGACCGGCGAAACGGTCCTCTACATCAGCGAGGGCTTCACCCTCGACATGGAGGACGAGGACGGCAAGCCACTGGAGACCGACCTGCTCCACCGACTCTTCGAGGCGACCGGCCAGCTCGACGACACCTTCACCCACCCCAACATCCACCTGCAGACCTTCGAGAAGGGCGACCTCCTGGTCTGGGACAACCGCAGCCTGATCCACCGCGCCCGCCACACCACTACCCCGGAACCGACCGTCTCCTTCAGGGTGACCGTGCACGACGAGCACAAGCTGTACGACGAGGCCACGTGAGCATGCGGACGTCCGTACAGCACAGGTCGTCGTCGCAGGACTACGACAACGACGACGAACTCTTGCCCCAGGTCCTGCGGCCGTACAAGGCTCACTGCAAGTACCTGAAATCCGCAGCGGTCAGTACCCGGACGGGCCGCGTGGCCGCACGCTGCGAACTGGCCATCCCGGAATCCTGCTACATCGACGACACCGGCCACCTCAACGCCGTCGAAGTCAACATCAGCTACAACCAGATGATGTACTACGCCGTCGCCAAGACGGTGAAAGAGGGGCTGCTGGAAGAGTTCGCCGACTGGACGCTGGACGACTACTGGCGCCACCAACTGCCCGACATCCTCATCGCCCGCTTCAGCGGCAACTTCCGACGGCCCATCAACGCCCGTTCCTTCTCCGGAGAGATCGAGTTCCTCTCCGTGGACCGGCGCTCGCCCGGCGGAGAGCCGCTACTCGTCGCCGAGACCGCCTACCGGTACTGGGACGACGCCGGCGGGCGGTGCGACGGCACTGTGAAGCTCGCCTTCGTCAACGCCCCGTAGACGCAGCAACCGCACCATGGCGTGCCGCCGCCGCGCCCGGCGGCGGCACGCCTCCGGCAGACCGAGAGCAGAACGAGAGGCAGGCCCCGCACATGGCCGAACCGTCCGTGCCCGGGACACCCGGTGAAAGGCTGCACCATCCTCAGCTCAAGACCCTCGTCGACACGGCACGTTTCCACGCCGAGCACCGCCCGCAGGTCCCCGCCGTCGTCTGCGAGAACCGCAGCCTCACCTATGCGCATCTGCACCGTGAGAGCAACCGCATCGCCCACGCCATCCGCGCCGCCGGGGCGGCTCCCGGTGCCCGGGTCGCCTACCTGGGCAAGGAATCCGAGCACTACTACGAGATCCTCTTCGGATGCGCCAAGAGCGAGACCGTTCTGGTGCCCATCAACTGGCGGTTGACCGTCCCAGAGGTCAGCCACATCCTCCAGGACTCCGGAAGCGAACTGCTGTTTCTGGAGGAGGAGTTCGCACCGGTCCTCGACCGGTTGCCGGCCGCGCCGCCGAAGACGGTGGTCCGGCTCGGAACGGCCGACGGCTTCGATGCCTGGAAGGCGGAGCACCCGGACACCGCTCCTGCTTCCTCCGTCACCCCGGACACTCCGGTGGCACAGCTCTACACCAGCGGCACGACCGGCTTGCCCAAGGGTGTCGTCCTGGCCCACCGGAGCTTCTTCGCGATCCGCGACGCCCTGGCGAGCGAGCAACTCGACTGGATCGACTGGCGGGCCGGCGATGTCGCCCTGGTCGGCATCCCCGGATTCCACGTCGGCGGCCTGTGGTGGGCCACCCAGAACTTCAACGCCGGCGTGACCACGGTGGCGATGCGGGCCTTCGCTCCCCGGGACGCGGTCGACCTCATCCGCGACAACGGCATCACCACCGCCTGTGTCGTTCCCGCCATGTTGCGCATGATGCTCGCCGAACCCGGCGTCAAACCGCACGACTTCACCACCCTTCGCAAGATCGTCTACGGCGGATCGCCGATCTCCGAGGCCCTCCTCGAAGAGAGCCTGGCCATGTTCGGCAGTGAGTTCGCCCAGATCTACGGGCTGACCGAGACCGGCAACACCGCCGTATGCCTGCCGCCCGCCGACCACATCCCCGGTCACCCCCGGATGAAGGCCGCGGGCCACCCGTACCCGGGGGTTCGCAGCAAAGTCATCGACGGCGACGGCGAAGAACTGCCGTCCGGCACCGTCGGTGAGATCTGCCTTGCCACTCCGGCCCACATGGTCGAGTACTGGGGCCTGCCCGACAAGACCGCCGAGACGCTCGTCGACGGCTGGATCCACACCGGGGACGCCGGATACGTCGACGAGGACGGCTACATCTTCATCCAGGACCGCATCAAGGACGCGATCCTCGTCGCGGGCGAGAACGTCTATCCCGCCGAGATCGAGAACGTCCTGGAGCGCCACCCCGACGTGGCAGAGGCGGTGATCGTGGGAGCCCCCGACGAACGGTGGGGCGAGAGTGTCCACGCGTTCATCGTGCCCGCTGCGGGCCAGGAACCGAGCGCGCGGGACCTGCACCGGTTCCTCGTCGACCGCCTGGCCGCCTTCAAGCTGCCCGCGGCTTACGAGTTCATCGACCACGTACCGCGCAACCCGAGCGGGAAGATCCTCCGCCGGGAACTGCGCGACCGCTTCTGGAGCGACTCCGACCGCAAGGTCAACTGACCGGCACCCGGCACCCCGTGCAGCTACCAAGAGAGAACACCATGCCTGAACCCTTGACGCTGGACGCCTTCCGCACGGACCTGGCGGAGTTCCTGCACCAGCAACCCGCCGAGGTCGACCTGGAGGAGAACCCCCTGTACGCGGGCCTGGACTCGCTGCGCATCACCACTCTTGCCGAGCGGTGGCGGAGCACCGGCGTGGAGGTGAGCTTCGTGGAGCTCGCCGAGCGCACGTCCTTCGCCCAGTGGTGGCAACTGCTGTCCGAACGCCAGTCAGGAGCAGCTCATGCCGATGCCTGACCCGCGCACCGAGCGCCACCCCCTCCTCGCCGCTCAGGAGGGCATCTGGACCGGCCATCAGCTCGATCCGGACAGCCCCGCCTACAACACCGCCGAATACGTACACATCCACGGGGCCGTGGACCCGACGGCCTTCGAGAAGGCCCTGCGCCACACCGTGGCCGAGGCCGAGGCCCTGACCGTGCGCTTCGTCACCGACGAGGCGGGCCGCCCCTGGCAGGTGAGCGTTCCTGGCATCGACTGGGACCCCCACATCGCCGACCTGACCACCGCTGCGGACCCGCACGGCGCCGCCCTCGCATGGATGGCTCAGGACATAGCCCGCCCCATCGACCTGGAGCGCGGCCCGGTCTTCGGCCACGCCCTGCTGCGTGTCGCTCCGGACGAGTTCCTCTGGTACCACCGTGTGCACCACATCGCGCTCGACGGATTCGGCCTGTCCCTGGTCGCGCGCCGCGTGGCGCAGGTCTATACCGCCCTGGTGGAGGACGCCCCGTTGGGCGAGAGCGGCTACGGCACCCTGGAGTCGGTCCGGCAGGAAGAGGACGCCTACCGCGCCTCGGACCGTTTCGCCAAGGACCGCGCCTACTGGACGCGGCGCTTCGCGGACCGCCCGCAGGTGGCCAGCCTCACCGCCGAACAGGCGTTGCCGGCCCGCACCTTCCTGCGTCACGTCGTCGACCTGGATCCCGACGAGACGGAGAGGCTGCGCGCCGTCGCCCGAGATGTGTCAGTGACCTGGTCCGATCTCCTGCTGGCCGTCACGGCCGCCTACATCCACCGGGTCAGCGGAGCCGACGAGATCGTGCTCAGTCTGCCCGCCATGGGCCGCCTCGGGTCGGTGTCCCTGCGCGTGCCCTGCATGGTGCGCAACGTCCTGCCGCTGCGCGTCGCGGTGGGCGAGGAGGACAGC
Source organism: Streptomyces pimonensis (assembly GCF_041380215.1). Classification (NCBI taxonomy): domain Bacteria; kingdom Bacillati; phylum Actinomycetota; class Actinomycetes; order Kitasatosporales; family Streptomycetaceae; genus Streptomyces; species Streptomyces pimonensis. The sequence continues at coordinate 11,529 of NZ_JAHWZY010000031.1, read as the reverse complement.
CTGCGCGACCTGGCCACCAGGGTGGCTGCGGAGCTCCGGGCCGGCCTGCCGCACCAGCGGTACCGCTACGAACATCTACGGCGCGACCTGAAGCTGGTCGGCGGCAAGCGACGGCTGTCCGGGCCCGGCGTGAACATCATGCCGTTCGAGTACGACCTGCGGTTCGCCGGGCACAGCAGCACGGTCCACAACGTCTCCGCGGGGCCCGTCGACGACATCGCGGTCAACGTGTACGACCGGGCCGAGGGCGCGGGCCTGCGGATCGCCGTCGACGCCAACCCGCAGCTCTACGACGAGGCAGACCTGGTCACTCACCAGCAGGGACTGCTGGCACTGCTGCGGGAGGCCATCGCCGCACCGGATCGTGCGATCGGCCGACGGCCGTGCACCGTTCTCGACGGCGGACCGCTGCCCGGTCCCGTACGACCGGTGCTGAGCCTCGTCGCCGACCACGCCGCCCGGCGCGGCGGCGCCACCGCCGTCGAGCACGACGGACGGAGCATCACCTACGCGGAGCTGTTCGGCTCCGCCCGACACCTCGCGCGACGGCTCGCCGCGCGGGAGGTCGGCCCCGGCGCCGTGGTGGCCGTCGCCCTGCCTCGCGGCATCGACGCCGTCACAGCCATCCTCGGTGTCCTGCTCTCAGGCGCCGCGTACTGCCCGCTCGACCCGGACGCGCCGGAATCGAGGACACAAGCGCTCCTGGACAGCGCACGGCCCTCGCTCGTCCTCACCCACAGCGCACACGCCACTCGCTTCTCAGGACGGGCCGTCCTGGTACTCGACGCCCCGGGCGAGGACACTGAGGCACCGCTCGCCCCGGCCGGAACAGCAGACGATCTGGCCTACGTCATCTACACCTCGGGCTCCACCGGCCGGCCCAAGGGAGTGGAGATCAGCCACGGTGCGCTGGCCACCTTCGTCGCCGGAGCAGCACACCGGTACGGTCTGCGGCGCGAGGACCGCGTCCTGCAGTTCGCGCCGCTGCACTTCGACGCCAGCGTCGAGGAGATCTTCCTCACTCTGTGCACGGGTGCCACGCTCGTCGTGCGCACCGGTGAGATGACCGAGTCGGTGCCCCATTTCCTGCGCGCGGTCGACCGGCTGCGGATCAGTGTGCTGGACCTTCCCACGGCCTACTGGCATGAACTGGCCTACACCGTCTCCACCGGCGCCACCGCCCTCCCCGACGGGGTGCGGACCGTCATCATCGGCGGAGAGGCCGCCCTGCCCGAACGCGTCGGCCGCTGGCGGAGCGCGGTCGGCACGTCGGTACGGCTGTTCAACACCTACGGCCCGACCGAGGCGACGGTCGTGGCCACGGTCGCCGCACTCCACGAAGCCACCGCCGACCCCGGCGACGTACCGATCGGGGTTCCGCTGCCCGGCATGCGCACAGCGATCGTCGGCGGCGAGCTCTATCTTCTCGGCGATGCGCTGGCCGTGGGCTACCGTGGCGCGGATGCCCCGGACGACGCCCGGTTCGCCCCGCTCGCCCAACTACCCGGCAGTCCGCGGGCCTTCCGCACCGGCGATCTGGTGCGCCTCGGTGACGACGGACATCTGCGGTTCCTCGGGCGGGCGGACGACGAGTTCAAGATCAGTGGACATCGCGTCCATCCCTCCGAGGTCGAAGCCGCCCTCCTCGCCCAGCCACGCATCCGCGAAGCCGGCGTCGTGGGGCAGGTGCTGCCGGACGGGACACGGCGGTTGGCCGCTTACGTCGTCGCGGAGGATCCGCAGCCCACCACCGCTGACGTACGGGAGCAGCTACGGGCTGTCCTCCCGGCGGCGATGGTCCCGTCGGCCGTGGAGTTCACGGACCGGCTGCCCCGCACCAGCACGGGAAAGATCGACAGGAACGCTCTCAGCGTCGCCGCAGAAGACCGGACCTCCCCGGCCGCCGAGACGGTGGGCGGCCCGGAGGAAACCATCACCCGTATCTGGGCCCAGGTCCTGGGCGTCGAGCGCGTAGCGCCCCAGGACGACTTCTTCGACCTCGGCGCCCAGTCGCTCCAGGCGATCCAGGTCGCCAACCGGATCGGCGTGGAACTGGAGCGGGAGGTCCGCGTCGCCTGGCTGTTCGAGCACCCGACAGCCGCCGGCCTCGCGCACCATCTGGAGCACCGCAGTGACGCCCCGGCCACCGCGTCCGCGTTGCCCGAGGCCGTCCTGGCCGACGCCGTCCTGGAGGACGACATCCGGCCCGCCACCTCGCCCCGCACGCCCGGTGCACCACGCACCATCGTGCTCACCGGCGCCACCGGCTTCGTCGGCCCCCATCTGCTGGCAGAGCTGCTGAGGGTCACCGACGCCGAGATCGTCTGCCCGGTCCGGGCGGCGACCCCGGCCGAGGCGGCCGACCGCGTCCGCCAGGCCCTGGCCGCTCAGAAGCTCCCCCTCCCGGCGGACGCCGAGCGGATCACCGCCATCCCCGCCGACCTCGCCCGCCCCAACCTGGGGCTCGGTGCCGCCCGGCTCGCCGAACTGGCCGAGACCTGCGACGCCATCATCCACAACGCGGCGACGGTCAGCATCATGCGCGAGTACGCCAGCCTGCGCGCCGCCAACACCGACTCCACCCGTCAGCTTCTGAGGATGGCGTCCACACGCTCGATCCCGGTCCACCTGGTGTCGACCCTGTCCGTCGCCCCGCCCCGCAGCCAGAGCCCGGACGTGCCCGAGACGTTCTTCCCGCCACACCAGGGCCTGCTCAGCGGCTACCAGCAGTCCAAGTGGGCTTCCGAACGCCTCCTGGCGCAGGCCGCTGAACGCGGATTCCCCGTCACCCTGCACCGCCTGGGGCGCGTGGTGGGCGCACCGGACACGGGCCAGGTGAACCGGCGGGACTTCCTGTGGAGCGTCCTGGCATCCAGCATCCCGGCCGGCATCGTGCCCGACCTGTTCGAGGCGGAGGTGTGGACCCCGGCGGACTACGTAGCCCGAGCAGTCGTACACCTGTCCCTGACCGCCGCCCCCGGCACGATCTTCAACCACGCCCCCGTCGCCCCCGTGCGGCTGGCCGACCTGTACGACTGGGTGCAGGAATACGGGTACGCCGTCAAACAGATCCCGCTGACGCAGTGGCATCGGGAGCTTCCCCGCTCCGCCGACGTGGCGGCGACGACCGGAGCGTTTTTCGACTCCCTCACCGGCGCCAGCACAGACGGCGGCGATTCCGGTCCGGAGCTCGCGCTGGGCGACGTCCGAGCGGACAACGTGCTGCGCGGGCTCGAAGGCACCGGTATCTCCTGCCCGCAAGCCGATCGCACCCTGATGTTCCGATACCTGGACTACTGCGTGGAAAACGGAATACTTCCGCCCCCTGCCGGACGGAACATCTGACGCCTTGGGAACCCGGGTCGACCCCGCGCCGACTACCTGAGCGGAGTCCTTCCCATCCCAAGGAGAACGTGTGCTGACGAGACGGCCCGCTGCCGTGGCCCTGGCCGGGGTACTCTGCCTGGCCACCACGGCATGCGGGGCCTCGTCGTCCCCGACGGCCAACGCCGCGGCGGACGCGAGTGCCCCCGGATACCCGGTCACCCTCAAGAACTGCGGACAGACCACCACGTACACCAAGGCTCCCAGCCGGGTGGTCGTCATGAACGGCGCCTCCGTCGCCGAGGTCTCCTCATTACTGGCGCTGGGGCTCGGTGACCGCATCGTGGCGAACGGGCAGTCCTACGGACGCTCCGAAGTCCCGGGCCGGGCCGAGGCCATCAAGAAGCTGCCCACCGGCGACATCACACTCAACGACGCCTACGACATCCCCCGCGAGGCGATGCTGGGCCTGAGCCCGGACCTCGTGCTGTCCACCACGTCCTACGGCTTCGACGCCAAGAACGGCTTCGCGACCCGTGACGACCTCGAGGCGGTCGGCGCCAACACCTACATCTCCCCGCAGGGCTGCGACCAGGACACCTCCCGCATGACGATCGACGACAGCTACCAGCTGCTGCGCGATCTGGGGAAGGTCTTCAACGTCAACGACCGCGCCGAGAAGGTCATCGCCGAGTCCCGGAAGCGGGTCAGCGACGTGTCGGCCAAGGTGAAGGGCGAGCAGAAGCCCAACGTCATGGTGGTGTTCTCCAACATGAGCATGGGCGGCAACGACTTCAGCGCCATCGCGGCCCACGGCATCTGGAACGAAATTCTCACCAAGGCGGGCGGCAGCAACGCCTTCTCCTCCGCCTCCAGGACCACCTTCGCCGACCTGAGCAAGGAAAAGGTCGCCGCCGAGCAGGTCGATGCCCTCGTGGTCATCAGTTACAACGACCCGAACCCCGAGGCATACGCCCGCAAACTGCTCAAGGAGTTCCCCCAGTGGCCGGCCGCGAAGAACAAGCGCTCCCTCGTGCTGTCCGACTCGATCTACCTCGGCCCCAGCAACGACCTGGCCGTGGAGAAGATCGCCAGGATCCTGCACCCGAACGCCTTCTGACGCATCCGGGCCGACGGAGGCGGCTGAACCCCGTACTGGCGCTGGTGCTGCTACTGCTCGTGCTCGTGGGTGCCATGACCGTGGCGATCAGCATCGGAGCCGTCACCGTGCCGCTGGCTGAGGTGTGGCGGATCATCTGGCACCACCTGACGGGCGCCGGGGCGGCTGCGGACCCGGCCATGGACCAGATCGTCTGGAACTTCCGCGCTCCGCGCGTCGTCCTGGCCGCCCTCGTCGGCGCGGGACTGGCTGTCGCCGGTGTGGTCCTGCAGGCCGTCGTCGCCAACCCGCTCGCCGATCCCTACGTGCTCGGCGTCTCCTCCGGAGCGTCGCTCGGCGCCGTGCTCGTCATCACGCTCACCAGCGGCGCCCTCGGCGGGCTCGGTGTGTCCTCGGCCGCTTTCCTCGGCGCCGCAGCCGCGGCGACCCTGGTCTTCCTCCTCGGTCAGAAGCAAGGACGCCTCGCCCCCACCCGCCTGGTCCTCTCCGGCGTCGCCGTGGGCTACCTGTTCCTGGCAGCCACCAGCTACCTGCAACTGCGGGCCACACCGACCGAACTGCGCACGGTGATGTTCTGGATGCTGGGCAGTGTCGCCGGTGCGAAGTGGGAGCAGTTGCCCGTGGTCACCACCGTCGTCCTCACCACCACCGTGGCGCTGGCCCTCTTCGGCCGACGGCTCAATGCGCTGCTCGTCGGCGACGAGTCCGCCACCGCCCTCGGTGTCGACGTACACCGACTGCGCGCGGTCCTGCTGGCGTTGTCCTCCCTGGTGACCGGCACGGTCATCGCCGTCGCCGGCGGGATCGGCTTCGTCGGCCTGATGATCCCCCACCTGGTGCGCCTCATCACCGGCGCCGATCACCGCAGACTGCTGCCCCAAGCCGCCCTGGTCGGCGCCGTCTACCTGGTCGTCGTCGACCTGCTCTCCCGTACCGTCAACCGGCCCAACGAACTGCCCCTCGGCATCCTCACCGCCCTGTTCGGGGCACCCTTCTTCTTGTGGCTGTTGCGCCGCAACAAGAGCTTGGACAACGTATGAAGCTCACCGTGGAACAGATCCATGTCGAACTCGGCCACCGGCCGATCCTCCGCAATGTAGACCTGGAGGCGGGGGCGGGCGACATCGTCGGCCTCATCGGCCCCAACGGCAGCGGCAAGTCCACGCTGCTGCGCACCGTCTACCGCTCCCTGCGCCCCCACCGCGGTGTAGTGCGGGTGGACGGCGACGATGTGTGGAACCTGACCGCCCGGAATGCCGCCCGCCGCACCGCCGCCGTCCTCCAGGACGCCGGCAGCAACCCGGCCGGCATGAGTGTTGCCGAAATCGTGGCCCTCGGCCGCACCCCGCACCACGGACTCGTCGGCCGCGACGGCCCCGAGGATCTCCAAGCCGTGGACGAAGCCCTCGACCTGTGCGGGATCCGGCACATGGCCGAACGCGACGTCACCTCCCTGTCGGGAGGCGAACGCCAGCGCGTGCTGCTGGCCCGCGCACTCGCCCAGCGGCCCCGGCTCCTCGTCCTCGACGAGCTCACCAACCACCTCGACATCCGCGCCCGCTTCGAGCTCCTCGACCTCATCCGCGCGACCGGCATCACCACCCTCGCGGTCCTTCACGACCTCGACCTGGCCGCCCGCCTGTGCGACCACCTCGTGGCACTCCACTGTGGCGAGGTAGTAAGGGCAGGCCCGGTCCTGGACGTACTGACGCCCGGTCTGCTGCGCGAGGTCTTCGGCGTGGCCGCTACCACCGACCGCCACGCCGACGGCGTCGTACGCATCACCTACGGAGCCCACCCACTCGCCCTGGAACGGGTACCGGAGGCCAAAGTCAACTGACGGGACGGTCGTACTGCGTCCCCTGGCGGACCTCGGCCGCCGCCTCCGCGCTGTCGAGCCGCTCCACCAGGTGAAAAGCCATGTCGATGCCGGCGGACACACCCGCGCTGGTGACGATGTCCCCGTCATCGACATACCGGTCTACGGCGCGAACGTCGATCGTGTCGTCGACCGCCGCCAGTTTCCCGGTGTAGTTGTGATGCGTGGTCGCAGGGCGGCCCCTCAGCAGCCCTGCCGCGGCCAGCACCAGCGAGCCGGTGCACACGCTCGCCAGCAGCACCCCTCGTTGGTGCAGATCCTTCAGCCAGTCCAAGTGCACCCTGTCGTTCTTCAGCGGCTGGGTGCCGTCACCACCCGGGTGGATCAGCACATCCAGCGCGGGGGCCGTGGCAAGGCCGTGGTCCACCGCGAGGCGAAGCCCCTTGGCGCAGCGCACCCACCCTTCCTCCCGGCCGATCGTGAGCACGCGGACGGGAACCGTCGCGACATGCGCGGCCCAGAAGCCGAGAACTTCCCACGGGCCGACGACATCGAGTTCCTCGGCGTCCTCGAACACGAAGACACCGATGGTCAGTGAAGACTCCATGCCGACGAACTCACCAACTCTCTCTACCTGCTGAATATGTTCGGGCTCTGGTGCCACCTTGTCACGAGAACCGCCGCCGGTACTCCGGGGCGGGACCTGAAGGGCCCGGAGGAATGACCTACGCATGGTGGCCTCGGTACCGAACCCGGTCTCGCGCGCGATCACTTCAAGGCCCTGCGGACTCTCGATCAGCAGACGGGAGGCAACAGCCACCCGGGCACGCTTCACGTACTCCCGTGCCGTCATACCGATCCCAGCGCGAAAGAGACGGCTGATACGCCGCTCGGACGGGCCGGCGTGAAGGGACAGCGAACGCAGCGTCCAATCTCCCCGGGGTCGGCGTGTACGGCCCTCGGGGAGTATCCGAACGGAAATTAGCGGTAGCCGCTGACCCGGATCATGGTCCGGTCGGGATGAGGGCACTGACCCGGTTCTCGTACTTGCGGCGGGCCTTGCGCTGGGCCGGAACGGCGGGGGCGCCCTGGACGCCGTCGAGCGGCTGGCAGCGGGCGAGGAGCCCTCGGTGCACGGCGGGGACGGCGCTGACGCGCAGGGTGTAGCCCTGGCCGCGCCGCACGGTGACGCCCTGGTCGAGCGCGGCGCGCTCGGCGGGCTCCAGCTCGGCCAAGCGGAGGAAGTCGGCGACCTTGCCCGGCACATCTCCTCCAACCGCCGTGTGGTTCCTGCGGGACCTGGCGGCCGCGACCGGGGCCCGCCCGGCACCCGCACAGCCGACGTTCCTGCCCGGCATCGCCACCACCGACGAGGCATGCTGCGTGCTCGCCGGAGCCGGGCTCGACGACGTCGCCGCGCTCCGCGTGGCTGGACCGGACGGCCGACCAGCTCGCCGCGCCCCCGGCCCGCCGCCTGCAGTCCGTTCCCCGCCCGCGCCCCGCCCACGTCCGGAGGCACGCCGCATGACCCTGCTCAACGTCGACGGGCGCGCCCACAAGCCCGCCCCGGACTTCAACGTCGTCGCCGTGCACGACATGGACGGCAACGAACCGTTCTACGCGTACACCGTCGGCCTGGCCCGACACCCCGGCCGCGCCTACGAACTGGCCTGCGCGGGAGTGGCCGGCCCCCTCGCGCAGGTCATCATCCGCCGCGCCGCCGAACAGCTCGGGCGTGACCTCCTGGAGCCCGCCGAGGGCCTGGAGCTGGAGCGGGTGGTGAACGGCGACCTGGTGCGCCTGCACCGCGTGCGGGACACCAGCCGCTTCAGCAGCAACGGAGCCGCGCCCACGGGCCCGTTCTGGCAGATCCTCCTGCCCGACGCCTTCGGCCGGTTCCCCGGCGACCGGCTCTACCCACACGACGACGCTCAGCCGCTCCTGTGACCCTCGCCCACGACCGGAGGTATGCCGCATGACCACCCTCACGCCCGTCGATGCCCGTCTCCTCGTCGCCGTGGCCGACACGATCCACCGGTGCGGTCACGCCATCTACGCGGACGACGACCCGCAGATGATCGAGCCGACGACCACGTACACCGTCGGCTTCCACGTCAAGGAGTGCTCCGGAGGGCGGGAGCTGGCCCTCACGGGCATGCCGCCTCGCACGGCGGCCCGGGTCCTCAACGACGTCACAGACCGGCTGCGGTCCGTGCCCGGGGCCTGGCTGCAGCCGGACATGATCCTCGTCGACGTCCAGGGCTACACGGCCAAGCTGCGCCCCGTCGACGACCCGTCGTTCCTCGTCCTGGCGCACGCCCTGTACGAGGGCACGGTGACAGCCCTGCAGGTCCTCATCGCCGACCCCAACGGCCGCTTCCCCGACGATCCCGCGTACGCGAACGGCATCAACGCGCAGCGCCTGCTCTAATACTCCAGTCTGGTTTCGCGATCTTGTCGCGGACCCGGCTGGGAACGGGTACGGCCACCGCGTGATCATCGGTTGGTGTGTGGACAAACGAAGATCGTGCGGTGGCCGCGGGCCATAGCGTAGACCCTGCCCGCTGGCGGGTGATGTTCGACCAGGTCATGGCCCGGATCGCAGGCCGGTTCGGCCGGGTCGAGCCGCGGGCGAGTGCCCGCGCCTATCTGCTCGGACTGCTGTCGAAGACAGAACGGAAGAACTGCTGGCAGCTGGCCGAGCAGGCTGGTCACGTCCGGCCGGGGCCGATGCAGCGGCTGCTGCGCTACGCCCGCTGGGACGCCGATGCCGTCCGTGACGACCTGCGTGCCTACGCCGTCGAACACTTCGGCACCGACGGCGGGGTGCCGATCGTGGACGAGACCGGCTTCGTGAAGAAGGGCCGCGCCTCGGCGGGCGTGCAGCGGCAGTACACCGGCACTGCCGGACGCATCGAGAACTCGCAGGTCGGGGTCTTCCTCGCCTATGCCACCAGCCGGGGACGGGCGCTGATCGACCGCCGGCTCTACCTGCCCGAGCGGTCCTGGTGCGGTGACGCCGAGCGTCGCCGGGCGGCCGGGATAGCCGACGAGACCGAGTTCGCGACCAAGCCCCGCCTGGCCTGGGAGATGATCGCCGCCGCGCTGGACGCCGGGGTGGAGGCACCGTGGGTGACCGGCGACGAAGCCTACGGACAGGACCCACAGCTGCGTGCCCGACTGGAGGAGGCAGGCATCGGCTACGTGATGGCCGTCGCCTGCTCCACCCGGGTGCGGATCAACTCGGGCCGCACCCCTGTCCGGGCGGACACCGTCGCGGGCCGCCTGCCCGCCACCGCCTGGCAGCGGCACAGCGCGGGCAGCGGCGCGAAGGGCCCGCGCCACTACGACTGGGCCTGGATCCACATCGGCACCGACGGACACCGTCATCTGCTGATCCGCCGCAACCGCACCACTGGCGAACTCGCCTTCTACCTGTGCTGGTCACCCACCACGGTCACCCTTGCAGAACTCGTCCACGTCGCCGGCGTCCGCTGGAGCATCGAAGAGTGCTTCCAGGCCGCCAAGGGCCAGGTCGGACTCGACCACTACCAGGTCAGGCACTGGACCTCATGGCACCGGCACATCACGCTCGCCATGCTCGCCCTGGCCTTCCTGACCGCCGTCGCCGCCAGCACGGCATCGGACCGGCGGGCCAGACCACACCCTCCCGCCCGCAGCCTCGCTCCGAACCCGAACCCGATGACCGTCCCGGAGATACGGCACCTATTCGCCGCCTCTATCAGCCCTCCGGCTCAGTCAGCGGCCAGACTGCTGCACTGGTCCACCTGGCGCAGACGCCACCAGGCAGCAGCCCGACACAGCCACTACCGGCGACGAGCCGCCGACGAGCCTGCTGAATAGATCGCGAAACCAGACTGGAGTACCAGTGTGGCGCGCCTGAAATTTCGGTCTTAAGTCTGTAGCCTGTTTTCATGTCTCGGGGTCCACGTGCCGTCGAAGTTGTGCTGTCCGATGAGGAGCGCGCTGAGTTGCTGCGCTGGGCGGGCGGGGCGGTGGCGCCCCGGCTTGTCGAGCGGGCACGCATCGTCTTGGCGTGCGCGGACGGGAAGCCGAATGCGCGTGTGGCGGCGGAGTTCAAGGTAACCGCGGACACGGTGAGGAAGTGGCGCTCGCGGTTTGCTGCCCGGCGGATGGCCGGGCTTGCGGATGAGCCGCGGCCGGGCCGGCGCAAGCCGGAGCTGGTGCTCAGTGATGACGAGCGGGCTCAGCTGACGCGTTGGGCGAGGCGCGCGAAGACCGCGCAGTTCCTGGCTCTGCGCGCGAGGATCGTGCTGCGGTGCGCGGAGGGCGGGACGAATAAGCAGGTGGCGGCTGAACTCGGGGTGAGCGAGCAGTCGGTGAACCGCTGGCGGGCCCGGTTCGTCAAGCGGCGGCTGGACGGGCTGGTCGACGAGCCGCGGCCGGGCCGGCCGCCCTCGATCCTGCTCGACCAGGTCGAGGACGTGGTCGTCGCGACGCTGGAATCCACGCCAGGTAAGGACACGCACTGGTCGCGGACTTCGATGGCCGAGCGCACCGGGCTGTCGAAGTCCACCATCGGGCGGATCTGGAAGCGGTTCGACCTCAAGCCGCACCAGCAGGATGCCTTCAAGCTCTCCACCGACCCGCAGTTCGTCGCGAAGGTCGTCGACGTCGTCGGCCTGTATCACAACCCGCCCGAGAAGGCAGTGGTGTTGTGCGTGGACGAGAAGAGCCAGATCCAGGCGCTGGACCGCTCCCAGCCGGTGCTGCCGATGATGCCGGGCATGCCCGAGCGGCGCACCCACGACTACCTGCGGCACGGGATCACCAGTCTGTTCGCCGCGTTCAACATCGCCGACGGCACTGTCATCGGTGAACTGCACCGCCGCCACCGGGCCGTCGAGTTCAAGAAGTTCCTGATCACGATAGACAAGGCGGTTCCCGCCGGGCTCGATGTGCACCTGGTGTGTGACAACTACGCCACCCACAACACCCCGGAGATCAAGACCTGGCTCGGCAGGCACCCCCGCTTCCATGTCCACTTCACTCCGACCGGCTCCTCCTGGATCAACCAGGTCGAGCGGTGGTTCGGCCTGCTGACCGACAAACTCATTCGCCGCGGCGTCCACACCTCGGTGAAGGCCCTGGAGGACGACATCACCGCGTGGATCGACACCTGGAACGAGAATCCGCAGCCCTTCACCTGGACCAAGACCGCCGACGAGATCCTCAACTCACTCGCCGACTACCTCACCAAAGTCATTCCGCCAGCCAACAAAAA